>CAJLOU010000124.1 GCA_905208345.1 uncultured Collinsella sp. | reverse complement strand
CGCGGCTTAACCACCGAGATGCCGTCAATCTTGTTGAGCGCCTCATACACAAAGTTGCGCTGCTCGTAGACACGGCCGCCGGGACGGATGTAGTCGTTAACGGACTGATGACCACCGAGTGCCGTCTGAACGATCGACTGAGCCGGCACGTTGGAGCACAGGCGCATGTTGGAGAGCATGTTGATACCCATGATGAAGTCGCTCATGCAGCGCTGGTTGCCCGAAAGCACCATCCAGCCAATACGATAGCCCGCAATCATGTGCGACTTGGAAAGGCCACTAAAGGTGACGCAGGGCAGGTCGGGGGCGAGCGAGGCAATCGAGACGTGCTCGTAGCCGTCCATGCACAGGCGGTCGTAGATCTCATCGGCAAAAATCATCAGCTGATGCCTGCGTGCAACTTCGACGATGCCCTCGAGCACCTCGCGCGGATAGACGGAACCCGTGGGGTTGTTGGGGTTGATGATGACGAGGGCTTTGGTCGCGCTCGTGATCTTGGACTCCATATCCTCCAGGTCGGGATACCAATCCGCCTGCTCATCACACAAATAATGTACGGGATGACCACCGGCAAGGGTTGCGCACGCCGTCCAGAGCGGATAGTCGGGGCTGGGGATCAGAATCTCGTCGCCATTGTCGAGCAACGCGTTCATCGAAAGCTGAATGAGCTCGGACACGCCGTTGCCCGTGTAGATATGCTCCATCTGAACATTGGGAAGGCCTTTGATCTGCGAATACTGCATGATCGCCTTGCGCGCAGAGAACAGGCCGCGCGAGTTGGAATAGCCTTCGCAGTCGGGCAGCTGCTGGCGCATGTCCTTGATAACCTCATCGGGCGTGCGGAAACCAAAGGGCGCCGGGTTACCGATATTGAGCTTGAGGATGCGCTCGCCCTCGTCCTCCATACGGGCGGCTTCGTCGACGACGGGACCGCGCACGTCATACAGGACGTTATCGAGCTTGGTGGATTTAGAAAAAGTACGCATGGTGGTGCTCCTTGCAATTTGAGCTGAGGGATGGGGTTCGGGCTTGGAATCGTTGCGGGGTGATGATGCCTCGCCTTGGTCGGCGTCACTGGCAAGCAGCCAGGTAACATCGACCTCCAAAATACGGGCGAGCAGCTCTGCCACATCGCGCCGCGGAATCGTCTTGCCGCTCACATATTGGCTCATCTGACTCTTGCCGAGTTTTTTGCCGAGCATCTCCGATGCACGAATCACGTCCGACTGTCGAACGTCGCGATCGGACATAACCTGTCGCAGGCGATCGCTAAACGTCTCTTGGGCCACTAGAACCTCCTTGCTGGCAAAGTTCAATTTATAGAACACGAATTGAACCTGAGTTCAATTTAGCCAGCAGTATAGCGCCGTACTTCATTCGAAAGTTCAATTTCATAAGAAAACGTACCGAACTTCGAGATTTGCCCAAACCGGACAATGACGTGCACACGTTTAGAGGTATTCAAGGAATCGAGCGGCGGCAAGCGAAACGTCAGTCGTGCGATATATCGCATTGATCTGCCGATGGGGATGTCCCTCGAGTGGTCGCACGGCAACATCGAACTGACAGCGGCGCAAGATGAGCGCGGGAAGAATGCTCACGCCCAGACCGTCCTCGACCATGGCCATAATCGCATAATCATCCCAGGTCGACAGTTTTGAGCACACCGTCAGCCCCGCCCGACGGAACAGCGGCGTAATCTCGTCATCGGTGCCTCGTTCTAGCAGAATAAACTGCTCGTTGGCTAAATCGGCAAGGGAAACGACCTCCGCGGTGGCAAGCGAGGAGTCCGCTGGCACCACGGCCATCAGCTCGTCTTGCACCAACGGCCGCGACGCCATGCCGGCGCCGTGTGGCTCACGCGGGATAAAGCCCAGGTCACAACGACCCTCAGCCACCCATTGTTCAATCTCTGAGTAATCGCCCATCAGCAGCTCGTAATCGACATCCGGGTGATCGGCGCGAAACCGCGCGATCACCGGCGGCAACACATGGGTCGCCACACTCGAAAACGTACCGATACAGATCTTGCCACGCATGAGCCCTCGCATCTCGTCCACGCGTCGCTGCAGACGGCCAAACTCTTCGCATAACGCCTCGACTGCCGGCATAACTTGCCGCCCGTCGGCAGAAAGCACCACGCCCTCGCGGCTGCGATCAAGCACCTTAAAACCCCAGTCTGCCTCAAGGTCGCCCACCATACGGCTCACGCCCGACTGCGAATAGCTCAGCCGCTCGGCGGCGCGCGTAAAACCGCCGGCGCGCACGGTCTCGAGCAGCACCTGCATCTTTTGAATATTCGTTTCCACGGCACCCCTCCACCTTTGCATGAGTTTTTGTCATGTTATCCATGCATTATATTCGCTTTTCTTCTAAAGCCAGTTCACCCATAGTGAACATGCTCGGATATAGAAGGGATGTCAGCGCATGAACAACGGACTGTTTACGTACTTAGCAGCATTGCTATTGTTTGGCTCCAACGGCATCATCGCCGCCGCCATCGCGCTGCCGAGCTCCGATATCGTGCTACTACGCACGTTTTTGGGCGCACTCTCGCTTGTCACCATCCTCGCCATCACCCAACGCCATAAGTTGCAGGCGCCATCTCGCCCCCGCGAAGCCGCAGCCCTCCTCCTCTCGGGAGCCGCGCTGGGCGCCAGCTGGATTTTTCTGTTCCGCGCCTACCAGACGATCGGCGTCGGCGTATCCTCGCTGCTATACTACTGCGGCCCCATCATTGTCATGGCGCTCTCCCCACTCATCTTTGGCGAAAAGCTGACCGGTGGCAAAATCGCCGGGTTTATCGCCGTCGCCTGTGGCGCTTTTCTCATTGCAGCGCAAGGTCTAGGCGGCAACATGCCCATTGCGGGCATCGCCTGCGGCATCGCCTCGGCATTTTGCTATGCATTGATGGTCATCGCTAGCAAGGGTGCGCCGCACATCGAAGGCCTCGAGAACTCCACGCTCCAGGTGAGCGCCGCCTTTGTGACCGCGCTGGTCCTCACGCTCATCACGCAGGGCGCTCCCTCGTTCCTCTCCCCCAGCATTGCCGCCGGCATCGATTGGCGCGCCGTTGCCATGCTCGGCATTGTCAACACCGGACTCGGTTGTCTGCTCTACTTTAGCGCCGTCGCCAAGCTGCCCGTCCAGACCGTCGCCGTCGTCGGCTACCTCGAGCCGCTTTCGGCGGTCGTGTTCTCGGCCGTCCTTTTGGGCGAAGCCATAACACCGGTCCGCTTGATGGGCGCTGCACTTATCATCGGCGGCGCGCTCTTTTGCGAACTCGCCGGCAAACGTGCAAACACCAAGGCTGGCATCGCCCAGACAGCACGCGCCTAACGGCCCCTCTTTAGCTCAAAGCAGGGACGCATCCGCGGTTATCACATTGCAGCAAACCACATAGACGGAAGTGCCCCAGCTCTGAAATGCTACCTGCGTACATGAATAATCCCCAAATGAGGATTATTGTCTAAAACACCCCGATGTGCCAAACTGCTCTTATATGTATAAAGATGGCATAAAGGTCTACTGCTCTTGGCAGAGGCCAGATGTCCAAGGGAGTCCACGTGGCACACAACAAGCTGGAGGCAAGCCTCCAAGACCAGCGTAGTCAAGGCGGACATGGCGCCATCCCCCTCTCCGCTGGCATGCTGCTCGTAACGCTCGGCGTCGTATACGGCGACATCGGCACGAGCCCCATGTATACCATGAAATCAATTGTCGCCAACAACGGCGGCATCGGTACCGTCAGCGAGGACATGATCTTGGGCGCGCTTTCGCTCGTCATCTGGACCATGACGCTCGTGACCACGGTCAAGTACGTGGTAATCGCCATGAAGGCCGATAACCACAACGAAGGCGGCATCTTCGCCCTGTTCAGCCTCGTACGCAAGGTGGCACCATGGCTGATTCTGCCCGCTATGATCGGCGGTGCGGCACTGCTTGCCGACGGCATCCTCACCCCCGCCGTCACGGTCACCACAGCCATCGAGGGTCTGCGCACCATCGAATGGGGCCATGCGCTGCTGGGCGACGGCCAGACCAATGTGATCATCATCACCATCATCATTATCTGCGGTCTGTTTGCCATGCAGCGCGCCGGCACCTCGTCAATCGGCAAGCTGTTCGGTCCGCTCATGACGCTATGGTTCCTGTTCCTGGCGGGCGCCGGCCTGTTCAACATGCTCGGCAACCTGTCCATCCTGCGCGCGCTCAACCCCATCCGCGGCATCATGTTCCTGTTCTCGCCCATCAACCACTCGGGCATCATGGTGCTCGGCTTTGTCTTTCTGTCGACGACCGGCGCCGAGGCGCTCTATTCGGACATGGGTCACGTGGGCAAGGCTAACATTTACGCATCCTGGCCGTTCGTAAAGGCGGCCCTCATCCTTAACTATCTGGGTCAGGGCGCTTGGCTGCTCGCCAACAACTCCAATCCCCAGATGCTCGCGGTGGACATCGTCAACCCGTTCTATATGATGCTCCCCGAGCCCCTGCGCCCCTTTGCCATCGTGCTTTCGGCCGTGGCGGCCATCATCGCCTCGCAGGCGCTCATCACCGGCTCGTTCTCGCTGGTATCCGAGGCAACCCGTCTCAACCTTATGCCGCATCTGCGCATCCACTACCCCAGCGACACCAAGGGCCAGCTCTACATTCCGCTCGTCAACAACATCATGTGGGTCGGCTGCATCTTCATCGTGCTGCTGTTCCAGAACTCTGAGCGCATGGAGAGCGCCTACGGCCTCGCGATTACCGTGACCATGCTCATGACCACGACGCTTTTGACGAGCTACATCGCCGGCATCCTCAAGCACAAGCTAGGTGCCTGCGTCTTCGCCCTGCTCTTTGGTGCCATTGAGCTATGCTTCTTCGCCTCGTGCCTCACCATGTTCTTTGACGGCGGCTACGTCATGATCTTCCTGGCCGCACTGCTGTTCGGCCTTATGTATGTGTGGCGTCGCGGCACCGCCATCGAGCGCACGCAGACGATCCTGCTGCCCGTCTCCAAGTACATCGATCAGCTCAACCGCCTGCGCAACGACGAAACCTACCCCGTGCTCGCCGACAATCTGGTATTCCTCACCAACAGCCCCGATCCGCTCACGCTCGACCGCGACGTGCTCTACTCCATCCTGGACAAGCACCCCAAGCGTGCCAAGGCATATTGGTTCATCAACGTACACGTTACCGACGAGCCCTATACGCACGAGTATTCCGTTGAGACCTTTGGCACAGACTTTTTGTTCCGCGTACGCTTGGACCTGGGCTTTAAGGTCAATCAGTGCATCAACGCCTACCTGCGCCAGATCGTTGGCGACCTGATGGCATCGGGTGAGTTGCCGCCGCAGCATCACACCTACTCCATCTACGAAACACGCGGCAACGTGGGCGACTTCCGTTTTTGCATGCTGCGCAAGATGCTTGCCCCCGAAACGGACATCAACCGCAACGACCATCGCGTCATGGCCATCAAGTACGCCGTCCGCCGCGCCTGCGGAAGCCCGGCACGTTGGTACGGTCTCGAGAACTCGGCCATCATCATCGAGTACGTGCCGCTGTTTGCCCGCATGCGCCCGGCCGTTAAGCTCGTGCGTACCCAGGTGCCGCTCGAGGTTCAGATCGAAGAGGCCGAGGAAATGGAAGTCGACATCTTCTCGGACGACTTGGTCAACGGCAACGA
>CAJLOU010000123.1 GCA_905208345.1 uncultured Collinsella sp. | reverse complement strand
AGTTCGCGATCCCCGGCCTTGACGACGAGTTCCGCGTCATCGTGTCTCCGTGGATCCTCTCCTCGCTGATCACCGATCGCCTTGCCGCTTACTACGAGACGGTCACCAAGCACAACCTCAACTACCGTCGTTACTATCACCAGTTCGACTACTAATCGGTGACAAATAAGCTACTGATCAAGAAGCACCCTGCCCGGGCGCATGCGTCCGGGCATTTTTATGCCGAAATTCGCAAGAAAGGGGAATCGAATGAGGCAGTTTATCGTTGCATCCCATGCCCATTTTGCGTCTGGAATCGTCGAGAGCATTGGGCTGCTTTCCGGCGAGCGCGAAAACGTCCATGCGCTCTCTATGTATGTCGACGGAAACGAGGACCTGACCAAGGAGGCCGCAGCGATTCTGGACGGCTTTGCCGCGGACGATGAGGTCGTTGTTTGCACCGACCTCTTTGGCGGCAGTGTCAACAACGAGTTCACCAAGATCGTCCAGACGCGTCCCAACACGCATCTGGTGACCAATATGAACCTGCCGCTCCTTATTCAGCTGCTGTTCGTGCCCGAATCCACCCCGATCGATGAGGCCATTCGCCAGATCGTCGAGGCGGACGACACCAAGGTCAAGTACGTCAACGACCTGCTGGGGCAGGCCGAACTCGATGAGTTTTAATCACTAGGGAGCACATCATGATTCAGATGATTCGCGTGGACTACCGACTGCTTCATGGCCAGGTTGCCGTTAGCTGGACCTCGGCTCTGGGTGCCGACTGCATCCTGTTGGTGAGCGACACGGTTCTCAATGACAAGCTTCGTCTGCAGGCCCTGTCCCTTGCAAAGCCGGAGGGCTGCAAAGTCGTCGTCAAAAACACCGAGGATGCCGTCAAGGCGCTTCAGAGCGGTGTGACCGATAAGTACAAGCTCTTCGTGGTTTGCGAGACGATCCAGCAGGCCGGTGCCGTCGCCAAGGCGATGGGAGTCAAGAAGATCAACCTCGGCAATGTTGCCTTTAGCGAGAATGCCCGCCAGGTCTCGACGAGCGTGTTCCTTACGCCCGAAAACGAGGCGTACGTCAAAGAGCTGCTCGGCGAGGGCTATGAACTGTTCATTCAGATGATTCCGGCAGATGCGAAGACTGACGCCGCGAAGGTCATCGGTTAGGGGCTGTCATGGTTATCAAGACAATCCTGATTTTCCTGATTGCCCTTTTGGGCTATTCCGAGTGGCTGACGGGCACGAGCTACCTCCAGCGCCCGATCGTGCTCGGACCTTTGGTTGGCCTTGTCATGGGCGACATGGTGACCGGCACGATCATGGGCGCCACGATGGAGCTTGCCATGGTCGGCGCCATCTCGGTCGGCGCCTATAACCCGCCCGATACGATTTCCGGCACTATCCTGGGCGTATCTCTTGCCATGCAGGCCGGCGCGGACGCTTCGGCGGCCCTGACCCTGGGCATTCCCATCGCAACGATCGTCCTGGCGCTCGATACTGCCCTGGGCCAGCCGGTGATGCTGCTGCTGGTGCACCGTATCGACAAAAACGTCGAGGACGGAGACACCAAGGCCATCACGCGCAACATGCTCATCGCCGGTTACGCGCAGAGCTGGTGCGGCCTGCTGATTATTCCCCTGGCATTCTTCTTTGGCGCCGATGCCGTCGCCAGCCTGCTCAACATCATCCCCGATTTCGTTCAGGCCGGTATGGATGTCGCCGCCGCCTTCTTGCCCGCACTCGGTTTTGCAATGCTGGCTCAGATGATTATGAACAAGACGGTGGCGCCGTTCTTCTTCGCTGGCTTCTTCCTCGTCGCCTACTTTGGCATTAGCACGACGGGCGTGGCGATCTTTGCCGCGATCATCGTCGTCGCGATGACGGTTTTGGGTGACAAGAAAAAGGCGGAGCAGCCCGCAGTGGCAACCGAGGATCCTGCGATTGGGAGTGGGTTCGATGAGTTTTAAGTTTGAGTCTTCTTACGACGGGCTGATTTCCCGCGCAGACCTTAAGAAGCTGTTCTGGCGCTCGATTCCCTATGAGCATTCCTGGAACTACGAGCGTATGGGCCATATCGGCTTTATGTGGGCCCTTATGCCGATCCTTCGCAAGCTGTATCCGCAGGATGCGGACTTTAAGGCCGCCCTCAAGCGCCATATGGAGCTCTATAACGTCACGCCGTACATCTCGACGCTCCCCATGTCCATCGCCGCTGCAATGGAGGAGGTCAACGCTACTGACGATAGCTTTGACACGAGCGCGATCTCTAATGTCAAGCTTGCTTTGATGGGGCCGCTGTCCGGCGTGGGCGATGCCTTCTACTGGGGCACGCTGCGAATTTTGGCAACGGGTGTCGGCACGTCGCTGGCGCTACAGGGCTCTATTCTTGGCCCGATTTTGTTCCTGCTCGTGTTCAATGTCCCTCACTACATCATCCGTTACCTGCTGACGTTTGTGGGGTATCGCTTTGGCTCGGACATGATCAGCAAGGTCCAGGAATCGGGCATTATGGACACGATCGTCAAGATGGCCTCTATCATGGGCGCCATGGTGATCGGCGCTATGACCATGGAGATGGTCACCGTGGACATTCCGCTCATGGTCGGTGCGGGCGATGGTGCTCAGACGCTGGCCGAGCTGCTCAACGGAATCTTCCCGGGCTTTGTCACGATGGGGCTGTTTGGAATCGTCTATCTCATGCTCAAGAAGAAGATGAATCCGCTGGTCATCATGCTCGTGATCCTACTCGTGAGTATCGCCGGCGCGTTCTTTGGAGTGCTTGGTGTTCAGTAGGGCATCCGTCATAATTAAAACAATGTAAGAGGGGGCGTCGCGCACATTTGTGCTGCGGCGCCCTTTTGCCGAAAGGTGGACAAGATGGAGTATCCGCAGCTTGCCGTCATGAATATCAGCCATCGTTATTTTGACCTTGAGGAATTCTTTTCTTCGGCAGCGGCCTCGGGCTACACGTGTTGCGAGCTTTGGACCGGGGCGATGCATCTGTATGTCGATTGCCATGGATACGATTCGCTCGAGCAGGTGCGGGAGCTGTCGCAGCGGTATGGGGTTCGGATTGTGGGGCTTTGTCCCGAACAGAACAACCCCAAGCCGTGGAATATCGCGGCGCGTGGGAATGAGGCGCGTGCCCGCACGCTCGCGTACTTTAAGAACGTTGTGGATATCGCGGCGGAACTTGGAGCCGAGCAGGTCATGGTCTCGAGCGGCTGGGCATTTTTGAACGAGCCGATCGAGGACGCGTGGGGTCGCAGCGCCTCGATGCTGCGTGCGATTGCCGAGCATGCGGGAGAGCGCGGCGTGCGACTGGTGCTCGAGGCCCTACAGCCGGTTGAGTCGATGATCGTGAACTCGGCGGCCGACACGAAGCGCATGATCGAGGCAGTTGATCATCCGGCACTTAAGGCGTGTCTGGATTTGGGCGCTATGGCGGTGGCAGGGGATACCATCGACGATTATTTCGATCTGCTTGGCGAAGATGTCGCCCACGTGCATTTTGTCGATGTTGCGGCAGATGGCACGACGCATCTTGCCTGGGGTGACGGCGACCGCGATATGCGCGCCGACCTGGATAGGCTGGTGGCGCGCGGCTATCGCGGAGTTGTTTCGGCCGAGACCTATGACGGGCGCTATTTCGCCGACCCCGCAGCTGCCGATGCGCAGGTAATGGCAGAGTATCGTCGTGCGATTGGCGCCTAGGCGGGTTTGGGTTGCGGCGATCTGCCCTATGTTTCCAAATGAATACGGCGTGAGCGGCTGCGATGGATTTTCCCCGCAAACACTCTAGTATGCTAAAGTACCCAGAAGACCGGTGGAGCTATGCCGGTCTTCTGTTCTATATGAAACACAGCATGAGGAGGCTCACCAGATGACGGCCACACCGTGGGGATTCCGGGACATATTGCCCGAGGAGGCTCAGGCGCGCGAGGAGATCGCATGTACGGTGAAGGGCTGCTTTAGGGAGCATCATTACCTGCCGGTCGAGACGCCGCTGCTCGAGGACAAGGGCTCTCTCGAGGAGGGTGGCCGCATTGCGGACACCCCGTTTAAGCTCTTTGATGACGACGGTCGCCTGCTGGTGGTTCGTCCTGACAACACGCTGCCGATTGTTCGCCTTGTTTCGACACGCATGCGCGCGGCCGATCTGCCGCTGCGCCTTCGCTACGAGGCGCCGGTGGTTCGCGAGTGCCAGCGCAATGCCGGCGGCTCGCGTCAGTTTACGCAGTTGGGTTTTGAGCTTATCGGTGTGGGCGACACCGCGGGCGATGTCGAGATCGTCTCGCTGGTGGCGGAGGCCATGCGCAAGCTGGCGCTGCCCGATGCGCGCATTATTGCGGGCAGCGTTCGTCCGTTTAAGGAACTGCTCGCGGCCTGTGAGGATCGCGAACTGGCTGCCGAGGCATTGCGTTGCGTACACGCCAACGACTTTGTGGGCCTCGATGCCCGTGTGGCGGCAAGCGCCGAGCCCGAGGCCGTCAAGGCTGCCATCAGCGAGCTGCCGCGCTTGCACGGCGGCGCTGAGGTACTCGACCGCGTCGACGCGCTTCTGGCGGCGGTGGGCATTGTCGCGCCGCTCACGCGCGAGCTGCGTGCCCTGGTCGAGGGCCTGGCTCCCGAGGACGCCCAGGTGCTGTCCTTCGACTTCTCCATCATGAACTCGTTTGATTACTACACGGGTCTGGTCTTTAAGGCCTATGCCGGCGGCCTGCCCGATCCGGTGGGTTCGGGCGGACGCTACGACTCCATCTTTACCGGTGCATTTGGCGACGGCATCGAGGTGCCGGCGGCGGGCTTCGCCTTTTCGCTCGAGCGTCTAGAGGCCGCGCACACCTCGGCCGAGGACGCTGCTTCCGATGGCGATCACGCCGCGGGCCGTGGCGCCGAGGGTCCGCTGCGCATCGCCGTGCCCAAGGGCTCGCTCAAGGCCGACACACTCGACGTGCTCGAGGCCGCGGGCTTGGATGTCTCGGAGCTGCGCGATCCCGGTCGTCACCTCATCGTGCGCGGCCGCGACACACAGGCCGGCGAGGGCACGGTCGGCGATATCGAGTTTGTCATCGTGCGCCCCAGCGATGCGCCCGCCTTTGTGGGCTGCGGCGGTGCCGATTGCGGCATCTGCGGTTGGGATTCGCTTATCGAGGCAGACCTCAACCTGCTGCAGCTGGTCGATCTGGGCTACGGCCTGTGCACGTTTATCGAGGCAGAGCCCGCGTGGCGCGCCGGCCAGGCCGAGCACAACTATGCCCGTCGTGGGTCGCTTCGCGTGGCCACCAAGTATCCGCGCATCGCGAGTGCCTGGTATGCCGAGCGCGGCGTGAATGCCGATATCGTTTCGCTGCACGGCAATATCGAGCTGGGCCCCATCGTCGGTATGACCGATCGCATCGTGGATATTACCGCCACGGGCGCCACACTGCGCGACAACGACCTGGTCATCACCGGCCGCATCATGGACTGCACGGCCCGCTTCTTTGTCAACCCGGGCGCTGCACGTCTGGACCCGCGCGTACGCAATCTGGCCGATCGCTTGGCGGCAGCCGTGAAGGACAAGCATTTTGAGCCCGTTGCGGGCTCGGCACAATAGCGCGAGCACGCACGGGCGCCCCAACGTCCGGGCGGCGGGCCGACTGACGCCGCCGCCCGGTCTCTCGTTTTTCGAACAAAACCTCGACCGATAGGGGATACCGATATGAAGACCATCAAGCTTGCTCCCGGGGA
>CAJLOU010000122.1 GCA_905208345.1 uncultured Collinsella sp. | reverse complement strand
GCGTAGATGTTGTCCACATAGAACGTGTGCGGCGGCATGGGAAGGTTGGACTCGCGCAGCACATCCGTGCGATAGCACAGGCTGTGCATGAGTAGGTTCTGGTCCAGGCGGAAATGACCGATCTGATCCCAGGAAAAGATCTTTTTGCGCGGCAGGGCAAATTTGTAGCCAATAGCGGTATGCGTGCCCTCGTAAACCTTCTCGTACACGTAGTTCGAGATAAACAGGTCAACGCGCTGGTCGCGCTCCTCAAAGCCACGCAGAATCGACAGCATGGTCGAAAGGGCAGCGCCGTCAAGCCAGTCGTCCGAGTCGACAACCTTGTAGTAGGTGCCCTGCGCCTCGCGCAGACCCGAAAGGACGGCAATACCGTGACCGCCATTCTCCTGGTGCACCGCGCGGATGATTCCAGGATAACGGGCCTCCCACTCGTCGGCCTTGGCGGCCGTCTCGTCCTTGGAGCCGTCGTCCACCACGATAATCTCGATATCGGTGGCGAAATTGCTCCCCTCCAAGATGGAGGTGATGCAATGGTCCATGTCCTTGGCGGCGTTATACGAGGGAATACCGAATGTTATGACTTTATGCATGGCAGGCGATAATCTCATCCGAAAGATCGAGGGCGGAATTGGTCACGGCGTCCATATCGTAGTAACGATACTCGGCCAGACGACCCACCGGGTGGAAGTTCGTCAGGTTCTGGACGCGCTCAAGATAGCGCTCATAGAGCTCACGGTTCTCGGGCTCAAGAATGGCGTAGTACGGCGTCTCGCCCGAGCCGGGCGTATAGGCCTTGGAGTACTCCTTCATGATGGTGGTCTTGCCGCGCAGGACCTGACCGGTCATGTTCTTGAACTCGGTGATACGCGTGTAGTCCTCGCTCGTGGTGTAGTTGACGGTGCCCACGGGCTGGAACTGGTCCATATCGAGCGTCTCGAACTTCATATCGAGCGTGCGGTACGGCAACGCACCCAAGTCGAGGTTGAACAGCTCATCGAGAGGACCGGTATAGACAATCTCGCCGCCGTAGACCTTGCCATCGATCTTGACGGTGGTCTCGTCGATCTCAAAGAGATCGCGGGCGTCCACGTCGCAGAACACGTCGATCAGGTCGTGGTCGAGCATATGCTCAAACAGCGCGGTATAGCCGTCCTGCGGCATGCCCTGGAAGGGAGCTTGCGGGAAGTAGCGGTCATCATCGCCCACAAAGACGGGAACGCGGCCGGTGATCGAGGGGTCGATCTGATCGGGCGTCTGGCCCCACTGCTTCATGGTGTAATGCAAAAAGACGTTCTCGTAGACGTAATCGGCGACCTCGGCCAAGTCGGGGTCGTTCTTCTTACGAAGCTCCATAATGGGCACCTTGACATCCTTGCCAAAGGTCTCCACGAGCTTCTGATACAGCTCCTCGCCGCGCTCGTCACCAAAGGCGAGCTTGAGACTCGCGTGGTTGAAGGGCACGGGCATAAGGGTGCCGTTGATGTTGGCGAGCACCTTGTGCTGATAATCCGTCCACTTGGTAAAGCGCGACAGGAAATTGTGCACGCGCTCGTTAAAGGTGTGATAGATATGCGGACCGTACTCGTGGATCAGGATTCCGGCCTCGTCAGTGCAGTCATAGGCATTGCCCGCAATGTGGCTACGGCGCTCCAAAACGGCAACACGATAGCCGATGGTCTCGGCAAGACGGCGGGCGCAAACGGCACCGGCATATCCAGCACCGACGACAATCATGTCGTACGCGCCGGCGTTAAAGCCTTCAGGCAGGCCTGAGGTAATCTGCATCGATACTCCTTGTCAAAAGCCACGGGCTCGTTAGCTGGGCTTTTCTCGAACATTCTTCGAGACATATTTATCAGAGCGATTATAGCGCTAATGCGTCCTATAATGAGCTTGCCACACAAGGAAAGCTCAAGCACCGCGGCGTACAAATTTGAAAGGTAAACCCGCTAGCAGCGGGTTTATTCGTGAACAGCCGGGCGCCTGGAGCTTAGTGAAACGCTTGTAAGGAGTAACATGAGCGATTTCCTTAACCGTATGAAGTCTGCCGCCAAGGCCGACCTTAAGACGATCGTCCTGCCCGAGGGCGAGGATCCGCGCACCATCGTCGCGGCCACCAAGATCATCGAGGAGGGCCTGGCAAAGATCGTCATCCTGGGCAACCCCGACGAGATCAGCGTTCCCGGCGCCACCGTCATCGATCCGCGCAATGCCGAGAAGCACGAGGAGTACGCGCAGAAGTTTGCCGAGCTCCGCGCCAAGAAGGGCGTCACCATCGAGCAGGCTCGCGCCCAGGTGATGGACGCCACCTACTTTGGCACCATGATGGTCAAGATGGGTGACGCCGACGGCCTGGTCTCCGGCGCCTGCCACTCCACCGCCGACACCCTGCGCCCCGCGCTGCAGATCCTTAAGACCGCCCCGGGTACCAAGCTGGTCTCGGCCTTCTTCGTGATGTGCACCGACACCCCGCAGTTCGGCACCGACGGTACGCTGATCTTCGCCGACTGCGGCCTCAACATCAACCCGTCCTCCGACGAGCTCTCCGAGATCGCCATCGCCTCCGCTCACTCCTGGTCCACCTTTATGGGCAGCGTCGAGCCGCACGTGGCCATGCTCTCCTACTCCACCATGGGCTCCGCCGGCGGCGAGGTCGCCAAGAAGGTCCAGGAGGCCGTTAAGTTCTGCAAGGAGAAGGCTCCCGAGCTCGCCATCGATGGCGACCTGCAGCTCGACGCCGCCATCGTTCCCACCGTCGCCCAGCTTAAGGCCCCCGGCTCCTCCGTTGCCGGCAAGGCCAACGTGCTTGTGTTCCCCGATCTCGAGGCCGGCAACATCGGCTACAAGCTGGTCCAGCGCTTCGCCGGCGCCGACGCTTACGGCCCCATCCTGCAGGGCATCGCCAAGCCGGTCAACGACCTTTCGCGCGGCTGCTCTGCCGACGACATCGTGGGTGTCGTGGCCATCACTGCCGTCCAGGCTCAGATGGCTGAGTAGCGGACATATCCCCTCGGGACAGGAATTTCCACCTGCTAGTAAAAAGGCCTCCGGAGCTGTTGCTCTGGAGGCCTTTCTCTCAATTGCAAACGAATGCGCTAGTTGTTCCTGGTTAGGCGCTCGACGTCGTGGGCGATCATGTATTCCTCGTCGGTGGGAATGACCATGACCGTGACGGCGGAGCCGGCAGCGCTGATGACCTGTGGGCCATTGCCCACGGCCTCGCGGTTCTTGTTGTTGTCGATGCGCACGCCCAGCCACTCAAAGCAGTCGCAGAAAGCCTTGCGGATCGACCAGTCGTTCTCGCCGATGCCGGCGGTAAAGGTAATGGTATCCACGCCCGCCATGGAGGCGATCATGGAACCAGCCTGTTGCATGGCCTTGTAAGCGAACATATCGAAGGCGAGCAGGCAGCGCTCGTCACCCTCAGAGGCGCGCGCACGGATGTCACGGGCGTCGTTGGAGATACCCGAAATGGCAAGCAGGCCGGACTGCTTGTTCATCATGTCATCGACTTCCTGGTAGCTGTAGCCGCCCTCGCGCTGCAGGTAGCACACGGTGGCCGGATCGATGGAACCGCAACGGGTACCCATCATCAGGCCGTCGAGCGGCGTGAGACCCATCGTGGTATCGCGGCAGACGCCGTCCTCGATAGCGGCGAGCGAGGCGCCGTTGCCCAGGTGGCACGAAAGCAGACGGTGGCAGCGCGTACCCAGAATCTCCTTGGCCATCATCCACTCGTAGCGGTGGCTCGTGCCGTGGGCGCCGTACTTGCGCACGTGATACTTGTCGCACACGTCCTTGGGCAGTGCGTAGGTGTAGGCGACCTCGGGCATAGTCATGTGGAACGACGTATCGAAGACGGCCACGTTCGGCAGCTCAGGATACTTCTCACGGCAGTACTCGATTGCCGCGGCCTCACCGTAGTTGTGCAGCGGGGCGAGCGGTGCCACCTCGAGGATCTTGGCCATAACCTCGTCGTCGACAACCGCGGAATCATCGAAGTGCCAGCCGCCCTGAACGATACGATGCCCAATGCCATCAATCGTAAAGTCGGTCTTCTCGAGCTCCTCGAGCACGCGAGCGATAGCAGAGCGATGATCGGGGAAAGGGACCTCCTCGGTCTGCTTAGCGCCACCGTTCTCGGAGTGGCCAAAGATGCCCATGTCCGATCCGATACGCTCGCAGTTGCCCTTGGCGAAAACCTTGCGGGTATCGGTATCCAAAAGCTGATATTTAAGGCTTGAGCTGCCGGCGTTGAGAACAAGTACGTTCATGAGACTCCTTCGCAGTGCAATACGGTCGACGCAGGCCCCTTAAGGCGGCCGCATTTTAATAAGAAGTTATCATATCTTGATAAATAGATATCAGCATATCGCCCAACGAGCGCAAAAGAGGGGCCGAACGGCACTTGGTCGTCCAGCCCCTCCCCTCTTGCAATTACTTGCCGCTGACGATGCGCTCGACGTCGGAGGCGATCATGAACTCCTCATCCGTGGGGATGACGAAGATCTTGACCTTGGAATCCTTGGCGGACAGGCACCAAGCGCCGTCGCCGCGCAGGGCGTTGCGGGCATGGTCCATCTTGACGCCCATAAAGGCCAGACGGTCGGCCACGCCAGCGCGGACAGCCGGAGCGTGCTCGCCGATGCCGGCGGTAAAGACCAGGGTGTCCATGCCGCACATGGAAGTGGCCATCTCGGCGGCCTTGGCGGCAATCTTGTAGACGAACATATCGAAGGCGAGCTGAGCCTCGGGGTCACCGGCAGCGGCGAGCTCCTCAACGTTGCGGCAGTCGTTGGTCTTGCCGCCGGTCACAGCCAAAAGGCCGGACTTCTTGTTCATCATCTCGTCGACCTCGTCGAAGGTGTAGCCACCCTCGCGCTGCAGGTAGCACACGGTAGCAGGGTCGATGGAGCCGCAGCGGGTGCCCATCATGACACCGTCGAGCGGCGTCAAGCCCATGGTGGTGTCCATGCACTTGCCGTCCTCGATGGCGCACAGGGAAGCGCCGGAACCGATGTGGCACACGACGACCTTGCGAGCCTCGCCGTTGGTCATCTCGGCAACCTTCTTGGAGATGTAGCGGTAGCTGGTGCCGTGGGCGCCGTACTTACGGATGTGCAGCTTGTCGCAGACGTCCTTGGGCAGGGCGTAGGTCTTGGCGACCTCGGGCATATTGAAGTGGAAAGCAGTGTCGTAGACCGTGACGTTGGGCAGGTCGGGATACTGCTCGAGGCAGTACTCGATAACGTTGGCCTCGGGGTTGTTGTGCAGCGGGGCGAGCGGAGCGACCTCGCGGATCTTGGCGAGGACGTCCTCGTCGACGAGGGAGGAATCGCCGAAGTACCAGCCACCCTGAACGATACGGTGACCAATGCCCTCGATCTTGACGCCGTTGGCCTCGAGGTCCTTCAGAACGACCTCGATGGCGACCTTGTGGTCGGGGAACTCGATGTTCTCGGTCACCTTCTTGGAACCGTTGGCAGCGTGGGTGAAGGTACCGCCGGTAAAGCAGACGCGCTCGCAGGAGCCCTTTGCGGACACCTTGTGGGACTTGGTATCGATGACCTGATACTTAAGGGTCGAAGATCCTGCGTTGACGACCAGAACGTTCATGTGTCTCCCTACTAACAGGCGGTGTGGCGCCGCCAGGTTACATACGCTTCAATAATAAACCCAAACGCCCTCGCGCTCGGGTTTATTGCGTTGATATATAAGTTATCGGTGCCTAA
>CAJLOU010000121.1 GCA_905208345.1 uncultured Collinsella sp. | reverse complement strand
TGGTAAAGGTGCCCGGCCGAACGGCGGCGATGACGGGCGCTCCCGAACGCAGCGCCTGAGTCATCGAGTCGCGATCGTTATGGAGCTCCGTTCCGTTAAGTCCCAACTGCCACGCGCCGCTCGTCATAAACGACCATTCGGTTGCACCGGTGGGGGCGTAATTGCCCGCCTCGGAAAGCGCGCACATATCGACGGGGGTCATATCGGTGCGTCCCGTCTTAAAGATATAGACCATGGTGAGGCACGTAGGCCCGCAGGCATTTTGGCGGATGGTGCCGCCGGCGTAAGGCAGCTCCGACCACGCGGGGTCGATCTGATAGATATGGGGCATCGTGCCGGCTTGCCATTGCGAGCGCGGGGTCGAAAAGGCGAAAGAATAACCGGGCGCGACGGGGGCCTTGAGCAGCTTGTCCTCGGCGGTGGGCTCGAGACCGGCCGAGCCGTGGGACATACAGGAGCTCATAAGCACAAAGACCAGACAGGTGAGGATAGAGCACAGTGCGAGGCGGAGTCGACGAGCCGGCAGGGCGGGGGCATTCACGTGCGATGTCGAGCGGTAGGGCTTGCCGTCGCGTCCGCCTTGGGGATGCGAAAAGAAGCGGTTGATATGGATGCCGGGCTGACGTGCGCCGTTGCGGCGCAGTTGCGGAACCTCGGCCTGACGCTGTCGAGTGCGCGCGCCCAAGCGGCTATCTTGCTGCGCGCTTGTGCCCGTGCTCGGACGGCCACTCTGCCGTGTTCTGCTTGCCTGCTGCCGAGACGAAGGCCTGGGTTGCTCTTGAGGGCGTTGCGGATTGCTGCTCGTGGCACTTCTGGGCGTAGGCGTGGTACGGCCAGCAAGGCGAACGCTTTGTCGCCGTTGATCACCGTCGTTGTATCCGTATGCCATTCGTACCGCCTTGTCTCATGTATAACCTGTCCATCCTACAAAAAAGATGTGCAACAAATGGGTCCGCGCGTCAAAAGCTCGGTAAACGGTACGAAAGGCGCAAAACACACGGCCTCAAAAACATCTCTATATGCGTCCGATGAGCGTACGCCCGTCGGGCGGGCGGCAACAATGAACGGCAAACCGTGCCGTTCGTCCCAAAAACGGCGCCGCTCGTTTTGCAGTTCTGCCTTCGGTCGAGCCATGGACGGCCATGCTGCGCCAAGGCCGTATCTTAAAGCCACGAAATAAAAGAGCGCGGCAAAACAGACCGCGCAAGGGGTGACGTCAAGGGGCGTCAAAAAGGAAAGGAGGGGAACAATGGCGGACAAGAACGCAGAAGTTGCAGTCGAGGATAACGGCGGCATGAAGAAAACGCTCTCGCTCTGGAACTTCTTCACCATCGGCTTTGGTGCCATTATCGGTACCGGTTGGGTTCTGCAGGTCGGCGACTGGATGGTCGTGGGCGGCGGTCCCGTTCCCGCTATGATCGCATTCCTCTTGGGTGCAATCTTCCTCGTGCCCGTCGGAGCTGTTTTCGGTGAGCTCACGGCTGCTATCCCCATCTCGGGCGGCATCGTCGAGTATGTCGATCGTAGCTTTGGCCGTACACTGAGCTACATCACCGGATGGCTTTTGGCCCTGGGCAACGGCATCCTGTGCCCGTGGGAGGCCATCGCCATTTCGACCCTCGTGTCCGAGATGTTCGGCAGCCTGCCCGGTCTTGAGTGGCTGCGCGCCGTCAAGCTCTACACCATCCTGGGCGCCGACGTTTACCTGTTCCCGACGCTGATCGCGCTCGGCTTTGCAGCCTACGTCATCTTCCTCAACTTCCGCGGTGCCAGCTCGGCCGCCAAGCTCCAGGCCTTCCTGACCAAGGCCCTGCTCTGCGGCATGCTGCTCGCCATGGGCGTCTCGCTGTTCACCGGCTCGCCGGACAACGCCATGCCTGTGTTCTCCCAGGTCACCGGCGCTGGTGGCGGCAAGGCCGCTACCGAGAGCTCCAGCCTGTTTGCCGGCATCGTGTCGGTCCTGGTTCTGACTCCGTTCTTCTACGCCGGCTTCGACACCATTCCTCAGCAGGCCGAAGAAGCAGCCGAGGGCCTCAACTGGAACAAGTTCGGCAAGATCATCTCCCTGGCCCTGCTGGCCGCCGGCGGCTTCTACATGGTCTGTATCTACTCGTTCGGCACTATCCTTGACTGGCACGAGTTTGTTAAGAGCCCGGTTCCCGCGCTTGCCTGCCTCAAGGGCATCAACATGCTCCTGTACCTGGCCATGCTTGTCATCGCCACGCTTGGACCCATGGGCCCGATGAACTCCTTCTACGGCGCCACGAGCCGCATCATGCTCGCCATGGGCCGCAAGGGGCAACTGCCCGAGAAGTTCGCTGAGGTCGATCCCAGCTCCGGCGCTCCCAAGCTCGCCTGCGTCGTCCTGGGCGTCATCACCGTCGTCGGTCCGTTCCTGGGCAAGAACATGCTCATCCCTCTGACCAACGTGTCGGCTCTCGCCTTCATCTTCTCCTGCGGCATGGTCGCCCTCGCTTGCCTGCGCATGCGCTTCACCGAGCCCGACCTGCCTCGTCCCTACGAGGTGCCCGGCGGCAAGTTTGGCATCGGCCTCGCTATCGCTGCCTGCGCCATCATCATCGGCCTGCTCGTGATCCCGTTCTCTCCCGCCTCCCTCAACATGGTGGAGTGGAGCATCGTGATCGGCTGGTTGGCTATTGGCCTGGCCCTCATGGCTTTCACCAATTCCCGCAAAAAGTAACGCCTAGCCGGGGCGGATCGGGTGCGCGGAATTCTCTCTTCCGCGCACCGAACCCGGCGCCACTTGGGTAGCTTTGTGAGGCCTTAACCCAACACGGCCTCGCCCACTATATGGATCCATAAGGAGGAACCATGTCCACTAAGTATGCAATCGTTGGCGGCAAGCTCATCGACGGTACCGGTGCCGAGCCGGTCGAGAACTCCCTCGTTCTCGTCGACGACAACGGCAAGATCGAGTACGCCGGCGCCATGCAGGACCTTCCCGAGGGCGTTGAGGTCATCGACGCCGCCGGCAAGACCGTCCTTCCCGGCCTGATCGACACCCACCTGCACTTCTCGGGCAACTTGACTGACGATGACACCGACTGGGTCATGCAGCCGCTCCTCGAGAAGCAGGCCGTCGCCGTCAAGCAGGCCTACGACTGCCTCACCCACGGCCTCACCACCGTCTGCGAGATCGGCCGCTTTGGTATCCAGATCCGTGACTGCATCGACAAGGGCGTCTTCAAGGGCCCGCGCGTTCTGGCCACCGGCCTTGGCTTCTGCCGCGTTGCCGGCCACGGCGACTCCCACCACTGCAGCCAGGAGCTCAACAAGGAATCGCACCCCTGGGGCGATCAGGTCGACGGTCCTTGGGATCTGCGCAAGGCCGTCCGTCGTCGCCTGCGCGAGAACCCCGATGCCATCAAGATCTGGGCTACCGGTGGCGGCATCTGGCGCTGGGACTCCGGCCGCGACCAGCACTACTGCTCCGAGGAGATTCAGGCTGTGGTCGAAGAGGCCAAGATGGTCGGCATCCCCGTGTGGAGCCACTGCTACAACAACCACGCCGCTGCCTACGATTCCGTTCGCTTTGGCTGCGAGCAGCTGATTCACGGCTTCGATATCGATGAGCGCACCATGGACCTCATGGCCGAGCAGGGCACCTTCTTCACTCCGACGATCGCCTTCCTGCCCACCTGGTACGCCACCTATCCGCCCGTCTACGTTCCCGAGCTGCACGACAAGTACGAGGGCACCCTGGTCGAGAAGGAGCTGCAGCGCAACTACGACTGCCTGCGCGAGGCCAAGAAGCGCGGCGTCGTCATGACGATCGGCTCCGACTCCTTCTCCTTCGTCACCCCGTACGGCACTTGCTCCATCGAGGAGATGTACGAGTTCGTCGACAAGATCGGCTTCACTCCGGTCGAGACCATCACCTGCGCCACCCTCAACGGTGCCAAGATGTGCCACATCGAGGACGAGACCGGTTCCATCGAGGCCGGCAAGTGCGCCGACCTGCTGGTCGTCAACGGTGACGTCGCCGCCGACATCCACGTGCTCAACACCGACAACATGGACGTCATCATGAAGGACGGCTGGATTGTCGAGGGCGGCACCTTCGGCGAGGCAAACAAGTACAGCGCCTAAGCTACCGTTCATCGATGGCTTGATGTAAAACACAGTATTTGATTGCATAATGCAATGGAGAGGGTCGCTTGCGGCCCTCTTTATTGCTATGGGGTGCGTCGGTAAGAAGGAGATGACGGTGGATCTCAATAGGCTGATTCTGGGCAAGAGCTACAACTCTACCAAGGTCTTTCGTACCGCTCAGCATGTGGTTCAAGCCATCTTGCTCGGTATTGTCGTTCCGCTGCTTATCCTGCTGCTCATCTGGGATCTAACCGATAATCCCAATCCCGTTCCGGCCGTTGTCGTCATTGCCGGCTTGGTCATGCTGTGCTTCTTCTTCTCGTACGTCTTTGTCGTTCCCGACGACCTCACATCGAGCGCAACCGACCGCACGCTCGCCATCGCTTCAAAAATATTCGCCTACACGTCGCGCGGCCTTACGCCCGAAGCTGCCCTGGGCGCCTCTAAGATCATCCTGTCCGAAACTATCGCCTCTGCCATCTGCTTTACCGACGGCAAGCAGGTGTTGGCAAGCTGGGGCGAGGACTCGGCAAAATGCCCCGCGGGCACCCCGGTGGTGCTGCGGACTACGCTCAACGTGATCAACAGCGGTGAGCAAAGCGTGTTCTCGCGCGATGCCTCGACCGAGACAGGTGGCTACTTTCCGCGCCTGCGCGCCGGTATTGTCGCACCGCTTACCGTGCGCGGGCATTGCGTGGGCACGCTCGAGTTGTATTATCCCCGTCTGAGCAGCATCGATATGCGCCAGACGGCGCTTGCCTCGGGCTTTGCCGACCTCATTTCCACGCAGCTTGCGAGCTTTGAGCTCGAGCGCCAGGACGAGCTTACGGCCCGCGTGGAGCTGCGCGCCTTGCAATCGCAGGTCGATCCTCATTTTCTGTTTAACACCATCAGCACCATCGTGTCGCTCGTACGTACCGAGCCGGACAAGGCCAGGTCGCTGCTGATCGACTTTTCCAATTACTACCGTCAGACGCTTTCTGATTCCGATACCCTCACAACGCTCGAGCACGAGGTGGAACAGGGCACTCGCTATATCAATCTTATGCAGGCTCGTTATGGCGACGGCCGTCTGCGCGTCTCGGTCGATATCGACTTTGAGGTGCGCGATTGCATGGTGCCGCCGTTTATCTTGCAGCCGTTGCTCGAAAACTGCATCAAGCACGCGCAGCGCGAGACCGAGCCGCTTTCTATTCATGTTAGGGCTTTCGAGACCGATGACGGTTTGGAGATCATCGTCGAGGACGATGGCATCGGTATGAGCGAAGAGGTCTGCGCGCATCTGTTTGAGCAACATCGCCTGGAGGAGCCCGAGAGCATTACCGCCGACGGCTCCGTCAAGCGAGGTTGCGGCCTGGCGCTCTTCAACGTGCTTCAGCGCATCCATTTCTTTTACGGAGAAGATTCCGGCATGCGCGTGAAGTCCCAGGAGGGCGTGGGAACGCAGGTCATCGTCGAGCTGAACGGCGAGCCGCATGAGCCGGCGCCGTTGACGGCGTAGCACGCGGTTGGATTGAGAGAAAAAGAGGGGAAGCACATATGTCCGAAGGCTGGAACATCTTGGTGGTTGATGACGAGCCTCCCATTAGGGCTGAGCTACGCTATCTGTTGGAAAAGGAT
>CAJLOU010000120.1 GCA_905208345.1 uncultured Collinsella sp. | reverse complement strand
TCTACGGAAAGATAAAGCTCGCGGACTTCGTAGACCTGGAGACGGGAGAGTTTATCTAGGACAGCGGGGCGGAGTAATGAACTCTGCTTATGCTAGGGATGACAGGACCGTTCGCGTAGCCGTTGAGCGTCCGGTTGGCCCTGGCTTTGACCATGCGGAATGCTTCTTGCCAACGGTTAATTGATTCAAAGTCGAAGGTTTTTCTACTGACGATCTGGATTTTTTACCGAGTTCGTTAGATCAAACGCTCCGTTTATATTCGAGCTTGCAGAACGGCAAAAAGCCGGATCGGCTGTTTCGGCGCTGGCCCCCTGACGTACTACTGTTAAACGGAAAATCTCCCATGATTTCGCCTTCCGACATATCCACCGTCGCCTCCCGCGTGCTGGCTCAATATGACGTCAGCGAAGCATATTTATTTGGCTCGTTTGCCCGAGGCGAGCAAACGCCCGCCAGCGATATAGACTTGCGCCTAGTCTGCGGCAACACCATGACATTCGGCATGCTTTACGAACTCTCCCATGAGCTTGAGAGGGAACTTGGGCGAAAGGTTGATATCATCACCAACCCACCAGAGCACATTCGCACGGCATTCCGCAAAAGCATCGAGCAGGAAGAGGTGCTTGTCTATGAAGTGTTGTAAACAGGACGAGGGGCTAGCGAATACCAGCCCTCAACCCTTTCCTTCCAAAGAACCCAACCCGGAGACCCTCGAGGCCATCCGCGAAGGTGACGCATTCTTTGCGGCAAGGGCGTCCTGTCGCTTCGACAACGGCGCTGACCTTGTCAATGCAGCTCTAAAAGCTCCTAAAGTGTGAGAAAATGCAGCCACCGAAGAGACGATTGCCTCTTAAGTTCCAGATCGGCGAGGCTCGTACCTCGACATTTTTGTACGCCTACGGACATCGGAACTATCCCGCTAGCTAGCTGCATAACCCTAGCTGATGGTTATAAACACGAGACTCCCTGCCGGAAACGGCATATTTGCAAGTCGCATCTCGCCTCGAAACTCCCGATTTTCGGAAGTGTGGGAAAACCGATAACCGCCGAGCACAATTCGTTTTTAGCAACAAAGCCACATGTAGAAGTGTTGTTGCTTTCCGGTGCGGTCGACATGTCAGAGATTTACCGCATACTTACGGAGATGGCCCCTCGACGTCGTTAGAGTCTGGGCTTGGCACTCAAGTATATGTCCGGTCGCCGTGAAATAATTTGTCATGTAGATTAGAAGAGAAATCATCGAGGCCCAACTCGACATATCTTGAAATTGGGTACATAATCAGCCCATTTAAGGTCTATAGGATAAGTTTTGCCAACTGAGGGGAGAGCGAAAATGGAAGCGCTGAACGTTGCGAACTACATCATTGATAACTGGAGCGACAAGTTCGAGATTACGAATCTCAAGCTGAATAAGCTCGTCTATTATTCGCAGGTCGAATCGTTGCGCAAATACAATCGTCCGCTTTTCGATGACATCATTGAGGCTTGGCAGTACGGTCCAGTTGAACCTGTGGTCTATCATGCGTTCTCCTCGTATGGCCGATACCGCATCAGTAAATCGAGTGACTTAGCGATACTTGACGGGATTTCTAAAAAACTCATTGATTCCGTGATGGATAAGCTTGGTATGCTCACTGCGTTTGATTTGGTCACCTTGTCGCATAAGCCAGATGGAGCATGGGCGAGCGTATATTCGCCGAACAGGGATAACCCCATCACTCCGGAGGCAATTCTTGCATCTAATGATGGTTTAGACAATAACGACGTCGTAACAATCGATCAGGCCGTGCAATCGACAATTGCAGCCATGCCTAATGCATTGAGGCTTTTGGAGAACTCCTAATGTCCACCACAATGGGGCAACCGCCTTCTTTCGATCCCCTCGTATTTGATGACGAGGAAGCGATAGAGGCGCTTGCCTCTTCTGTAATGCAGCTGCATGAAGGCTTACTTGCGTTTGGAAAATGCTACACAACTTGCATAACGAGCGATAGGGCCACCCTTATACATGGTCGAATCGAATCTGTTCTATCAAACGCATTTTGCACCATCTATGGGCAGTCCCCGATTGATAGGTTTTCGGACATCTTCGACCAGGCAAGCTATATTGCGGAACACATGGCAAAGGACCACATCTTTGAGGATGGAAACAAGAGGACTAGCCTAGTTATTGCCTTTGCCATTCTTAGCTTGAGAAACGTATCGGTGGACTTTTCAGATAACCCAACTCCTGAAGATAACCCCTACTATGAATGGATTCAGGACCTTGTCTCCGGGAAACGCACACGCGAAGAGCTCGCGAACGAGTTGCGAAGGAACAGCAAGCCTATGAGGCCTTAGAGTCTTCTTGGGCTTGGATTTTGGTGCCGTATATCGCTGCCGATGCGCCAACTTTTCGAAAGTGCGGAGAAAGCAGAATCCGTCGACCATAACCCGCTATTTACCAACAAAGCCGCAGGTCTCGAAAGTAAAACCAGGTTTGGTTGGCAGGTCTCCCCTTTTCCCGAACTTCCGAAATTGCGTTCCAATAGGGACTAAACAACGTGCAACGAGTGCCTCACATGCAGTCAGCTGGCAAAATATGCCCGTGATTACGTGTATCGATACAACATTTGCCGTCTTTCGCGTGCCGCGTCGCTGCGAGAATCTGCGGGTGCTGACCTTGCACTCACAGCGGTGGCTTTGGCCAAGCGTCCGCCTGCAATCAGAATGATAGAAAGCGCGCGTCGGTGCGTAAAAATAAAGACGCAATTTACTATGGCGTGTTTTGGATGATGGGATTATTTACGGAACCGTGTCGATTGGCCTAAGGACAGAAGTTGATGCTTAATGGCTATTCAAAATAAACCGAGCATCATCGCAACCTAACAATTGGCAAACAGCAAACTCGCCGGATGACTTCGGCACAATCGCAATGTGCGAGCCGGCGACCCATCGCACGTATAGAATCTAAGCATCCGCACGCCGGTTATTGAATGGATTGGACGCCACATGGAGATCCCAAGCACCCTGTGCAGCAATGTGTACGACTTCGCGTTTTGCCCCGAGCCCTGCTACGACCGCCTGGTCGACCTCGCCGACCCCGAGGACTGGGGTCCCGGCAACCGCATCCTCAAAAACTACCTGTCGTTCTCATTTAGCCGCGCGGTGTTCCTAACCGAGCGCGACGTGGACCAGACCGCCCCGTCCAACTTGCCGCTGGTGTTCGACGACGACCGCTGCCTATTCAACACCGGCCTGTACACGCGCCGCTACGAGACCATCTACGGCCTGTTTGAGCCCAACACCAAGCCCGACGCGCGCCAGCGCTGGTTTTTGAAGGGCTTCTTTAAGGAGAGCGACCCCATGCTGGTCTCGTTTGAGTACCTGCCGTGCCGCGTGCGCTTTGCCGAGGACCCTTCCGAGCTGGTCTTTGACTACCGCCTTCCCATCCGCTCCAACATCGACCATATTCTGGGCGACGAGGAGAACCTGACGCGCATTCCTGCCAGCCTGATGGGGGAGGACAACTCACTGCTGCTGCGCCGTGCCTTTGAGGGCGCCGTCGTCGAGGCCGCCCGCCGCGCCGCAGCCAACTACACGCTCGCCGTGCCGCAGTTCTACGGCGGCCGGATCCAGCTGCTGCTGCCGCTGTGCCTAACCGGCGACAAGCCCGAGCTGGCGCTGACCATCCAGCGCGAGGACGGTTTCTACGCCGCGCGCACCTGCCTCACGCTCGACATGGCTTACAACAACGCGCGAATGATCTGCCGCCCCGAGACATCGTGGATAAAGCGATAAATGATGGTTTAGCTGCGGTTTTGTTGGCTGACTGGGTTGAAACAGTGCGGTTTGCTCCCACGAATTTAAAATCGGGGGCAAAAAGTTCTTGGTAAACCACGCACGGCTATGTTAGTATCTCTTTTGCCGAAAGGCGACGGGCGATTGGCTCAGGGGTAGAGCATATCCTTCACACGGATGGGGTCACAAGTTCGAATCTTGTATCGCCCACCATCAAAAGCGCAGGTCAGAGGTGTTAAGCCTCTGGCCTTTTTCTTTTTGACACCAAGGGTGACACCAAAACTGACACCAAATTTTCGATTTTTATTAGCATGGGGTCCTATTTTTTATTGAACGCAAACCCTTCATAGTTCCTACATATTTAGAATAATTTTCGTTCGTTGACCAACTATAGAGTGACGTCGTCGAACATTTTGAAAATAGTTCACGCGCTCTTTCAACGAATTCTTTGCATGATTCATACGCAATTGTGGAGAAAAAGACCACTGGCTCACAGCTCGTACCAGCACATTCACGCCTCGTGACAGCTTTTCAACACATCCCATCCATTTTTTGGTCAGCGTTTGGTCAGCTTCCGGTACTTACCCGCATGATGCCCCAGTAGATAATCGTCCACGACCACAACCGCATGGCCTACGGCCGATACCAGGGGAGGCGCAAATGGACGAAATCGTCTGCGCAAACACTGCATTCCGCTATTGGCGCTGCCCACCGCAGGTGCGCAATCTCTACCCGCGCCTGCCCAACTCCGAAGACGGCTGGCGAGCCCTATCTCAATCGCCCTTTGTAGTCGACGTCCTCAAGACGCCAGTCATCACAGCAGCATCAACACGAAGCAACCTGCATTCCGAGACAAGGCGGACCATCCGATGGAACAGCGCCTATACAGAGAAGGTTTCCATCGACACGGGTATGGGCTTTAGCGTCACAGACCCTCTTAACACGCTATTCACCATGACTCGAAACGTTTCTTCATGCGATCTCGTCCTGGCTATGTACGAGTTTTGCGGATGGTTCTCTGTTTTTAAACCATCGGCCGCTGTCGACATGGCACTTGAACAGGCAAATTCAGAAGAAGAGCATTACACCACAGAGAGTCTGTTTGAACTAGACGAAACCCAAGACGAGGCCCCGTGGAAGCGAGTCTATGCTCGGGCACGCCAGAAGGACAGCGAGAATAATCAAAGTGGGCAGCAGGATGATGGATCGGGGAATAAAGCTAACGGAAAGGGCACATCGCTCTGGATGAGAAAGCCTCTAATTGAAATAGAAGAACTTCACAAATTTGCAGCGAAGGTTAAGGGCGAGATGTGGGGAAAGCAATTCTACAAAGCCGCGCAGCAGGTAATGGGTATTGCGGCATCCCCGCTAGAAGTTGCTGGAATCATGTTGCTAAGTCATCCGAGGCGTGCCGGCGGAGCGGAGTTTAAAAACATATACGTCAACGACTTAACACCGCTGTCGAATTCAGCTCGGAAAATCGCAGGTCATAAAATCTGTTACGGCGATATCGTCATCGTAAACCCAATAACAATGAAGGCTGTGATTATTGAAGTTCAAGGGGAGGTTATCCATGGATCGGGCGCCGTGCTTGACCACGATGCCACACGAATGACAGCATTGCAAAGCATGGGATACGACGTATTTCTTGTAACCCATGACATGCTCAATAATCACGATCAGCTTGATGCCATCATTCACAGCGTGTGTGAGCGATTGGAGTTGCGCTACAAACCAAAAACTGAAGCGATGAGATGCGCTGAGACCAGATTGCGGGCCAACGTTCTGTGCAATTGGCTTGGTATTGGTAAGTAATAATGCCCAAGTGAGCATTTCTAATACTTAATATGCTGCCAGTAATTTAGTGCCATTTTAAAACCATGCCGGTTTACTACGTCGGATTGAGGGTGGCTTTGCACGCCGAATGCGCCGCTCGTAAAACTGCAGGTAGATTGCCTGCCCGTTTTGCGAAAATAGGCGTGAGGTCGAAAATCCGGGAATCAGCGTAGTAAACCGGTCTGTTTATGAAGCGACCAGCTGGGGCGAGCTACGCACGGTTCCGTAAATTGGCCCGAAGGTGTGCAGAGGGGCTCAGCCCCCCCGGAAGCAACGCGGATCGCTTTGGTCTGGCCGACGGCATCTGGGGCGACATGCCGAGCCCCGGGAAGGAAGGCGGCGGGCTTGCCGCCGCCCGCGGGGCGCGCCCCGCGGGCTATTTCGGGCATCGTGTGTCTCTTCGTCCACGTGCCTGTTCCACGCGCCGCAGAATATTTCCAAAATTGTCCTTGCATCGCCGTCCGAGTTCCCGTATAGTACTTCTTCGCACGGGGGCGTAGCTCAGCTGGGAGAG
>CAJLOU010000119.1 GCA_905208345.1 uncultured Collinsella sp. | reverse complement strand
CTGCGAGGCCGCTCGTGATCTACGCCGTGTTTGTCGTAGACGTTTCTACTTGGCAAATAGGTTCTTGAGGTTGAACTCGGCTTGGACGGTGCGGAGCATGAGGTCGGTGTCGTCGAGGCCCAGGTGCTGCTCGTTGGCGTCGGCGGCGAGGGTTCCACGGCGGCGCGCCCAGTTCTCGAGTGCGGCGGGCGCGGATTCGCGGGGGAGCGAGCGGACGTCGGCATCCAGGCTGCGGCAGATCTGGCGCGAGTCGATGACGATGATCTTGCCGGCGCGGCGTGCCTCGGCGTAACCGTCCAGGTGGATCTTGAACCAACTGTCCTCAAAGGCGGCGTTGTGCGCCATGTACGGGTACTTCTTCATAAGCTTGAGCAGCTGCTTCTGCAGTTCCTTGTTCTCGCGGAATGGCTTTTTGCCGTCGATGTCGTCCCAGGTGATGTGGTGGATATTCGACAACGGCACATCCTCGCCGCGGTAGATGTCGGGCAAACCGCAGTAGTGCGCCTCGGCGTCGTGCGGGACGGCGTCGCTGGTGAGCTCCATGATTTCCCAACCCACATTGATGATATAACCGCGCTCGGGTGCACGGCCGGTGGTCTCGATGTCGATACCGAGCACGGTGCCCTGGATGGGCTTGCGGGCGTAGGCCACGCCGAGCGCGTCGCGGTCGCCGCGGATCTCGCGCATGACCGACGCGGCGGTGCGCTTTTGCATCTTGCCGATGGCGGCGCAGGTGTCGGCATCGGACAGGCCGCGCGAAAGCGTCGCGGGCGTCACGTTGCGCAGGCGCGCCTCGCCAATCTGGTCGCACAGGTCGCGGTTGCGGTCAGCCAGGTCGCGCACGGTGGCAAAGTCGAAGCTGGGGTCGCCCTCGGCGGTAAAGTACTCGGTTTCGAGCACCTTAAGGGCCTCCTCGCCCTTCTGGCGCTCGGACTCCATGGCGCCGTGATCGCCATAGATAAACATGGGAATAAACGGCTGGCGCTCGTATTCGAGTGCTTGTGAAACGTTCATATAACTGCTCCTTGGACGGGCCGTGTCGCGCGGCTCGGTGGCATTGAGTTATGGCGAGATGATAGTTTACCATGGGCAACTATTGGCATCGCGCCTAGGACAACTACAATACCCTAGTTGACCGCTAGGACTTTTACAATGCTGCCGAAAGACATGAAAGGTTCCATCCGTCATGGATTTGCTGATTGATATTCTGCTCGACGCCGGCAAGGACACGCTCTCGCTGGCGCCGTTTTTGTTGGTGACGTATCTGGCCCTCGAGACCTTGGAGCACGTCGCGGGCGACCGCGTTAACGGGGCCATCAAGCGCGCCGGCGCCGCGGGTCCCGTGGTTGGCTCGTTGCTGGGTATGGTGCCGCAGTGCGGCTTTTCGGCCATGGCGGCAACGCTGTACGCCGGTCGCGTCGTGACCTTGGGCACGTTGGTGGCGGTGTTCCTTTCGACCTCCGACGAGATGCTGCCGCTGCTACTTGCCGAGCAGGTTCCCGTGCAGACTATGGCGATGCTTTTGGCTTCGAAAGCGCTGATCGCACTGGTCACGGGCTTTATCGTAGATGCCGCCATTCGCGGTCTGCGCCGCAACGCTCGCGCGCATGCGGCGATTCGCCGTACCGTGCTGGGAACCGCGGCCAACCCGGCCCACGTGAACTGCGCGCACGACGACCACACTGGCGGTGACATCATCGACGAGGTGGCCGAGGCAGGCGTGAGCGCCGACCACATCCACGAGCTGTGCGAGCGCGACCATTGCGGTTGTGATGATGAAGATGAACACGAGCACGACCGCGGACACAGCCATGATCACGGTCACACGGGCGAGCATGAGCACCACCACGGCCACAGCCACGACCACTCCCACGAGGGCGCGCCCGTTCTGTCGATTATCCGCAGCGCGATCTCGCACACTGTGCAGGTTTCGGTTTTTATTTTCCTGGTGACGCTGGTCCTGGTCGCCGTGCTCGAGACCTTCGGCGAGTCCGCGATCGAGCAGTTCCTGTGTGGCAACGAGACGCTCGCCGTCCTGGGTTCGGCGCTTGTCGGCCTGATCCCCAACTGCTCGGCGAGCGTGGTCATTACGCAGCTGTACCTGGAGGGCGCGCTACAGCTGGCACCGATGCTCGCCGGCACGCTTATCTCCGCCGGCGTGGGCTACCTGGTGTTGTTCCGCACCAACCGCAGTGCCCGCGAGAACGTCATGTTCCTGGTCATGATGTACGTCATCGGCGCCGGTTGGGGAATCGTTCTCTCTGCCTTTGGTCTCTAAGCCCAAAAATCTACCTTGGTTAGCGCAGCAGCTCGGTGAGGTTGCGCTTAAAGCGGGCCCGGTCTTCGCTGGTAAATGCCGCCGGACCGCGAGTGCGACCGCCGGCGCGGCGCACCTTCTTTTCCTCGTGGCGAATAAACAGTTGCATGTCGATGGTCGCCTTATCGTAGACGCGCCCGCGCACGCCGATGGCGGCGGCATCGCGCCCGAGCACCATGCTCGCCAAGCCAATGTCCTGCGTCACGACTACATCGCCCGCCTGCAGGCGTTCGACAATGGCAAAGTCGGCGCTGTCGGCGCCCACGCTCACATCGAGCGTCGTGACCCAAAATCCGCGTCGCGCATGCTCGACGTCGCGCGGATCGTCGCGGCGAATGTGGCGTTCCAGGTTCTGTGTGCTGTTGCCGGCGATAACGACGGCGACGCCCGCCCGCCGCGCGCAGTCAATCGACTCGCGCGTGACCGGGCAGGCGTCTGCATCAATAAAGAGCGTTCGCGGCATCTAGTGCACCAGTTTGCCAAATTGAATAGCGCGAACAATCAGCGTTACGCCAAACACCAGCAGTGCGGCGCCGCTAAAGATGACGAGCATCTTGGCCGACCACAGCGGATAGATAAACACGAACATGCCGGCGATGATGGAGAGCGCGCCGCTCAGGATGGCGAGGGCACGGTTGGACGAAAGCTCGGACTCCAGAATGGACATGACACCTTCGACAATCCAGCCAAAGCCGGCCACGATAACCACCATCGTGGTGAGCGTCGCGGTCGAGAAGGCCTGGTTGCGCAGGATTATGACGCCGCCCAAGATAATGAGTAGGTTGGAGATGATGCTCGTCACGCGCCAGCCGGTGGGCAGCAGTGGCTCGAAAACAGCGGTAAACAGCCTGATCGCGGCCGTGATCACAAAGTAGAAGCCCAAGACGGTCGTTAAGAAGACGAGGGACTTGGCGGGCGCAAACAGCAGCGCGATGCCGGCGACGAGCGCCAAGACGCCCGTGATGGCGTAAATCCAGCGCACGGCCTTGACGGCCTTGCCTGCCATGCTTTTCTCGTCAAATCCAAACTGGCTCGATTTTTGGTCATCATTCTTAAAGATGCCCATAATGTCTCCTTTCCGTGCGGCGTAAGCCTTGATCGTTACGACCAGTATCGCCTAAAGGCGCTGGCGTATGGGTCGGGGAGGGTGAAACGTAACCCAAAGGCCCCGAATTGTTTCCGTTGTTCCCCACGTCGCGATTTTCTATTCAACAGGTGTAGAACATTGCGGCCCTGTTCGTTATTGCCTACGTTTTAGGTTAGATTTTCCTAAGAACAATTGCCCGAAATTGGGGGTCCCTATGAACGAAACAGTTCCCGCGGCGCCGTCTAGCGCGGAGTCGATGGCAAAGCAAGGTTGCGAAAAGCTCGGCCTGGACACGTTTGACGCGCTGGTCCGCCGCGCCCGTACGTGCCGTCGCTTTGACGAGTCCATGCGCGTGCCGCGCGAGTTTTTGCTTGAGCTGGCGGAGCTGGCGCACCTGACTCCCTGTGGTGCCAATGCTCAGCGTCTGCGTTTTCATGTGGTAAGCGGTGCAGAGGACTGCGCGCGTGTATTTGACGAGCTTGCATGGGCCGGTGCGCTCAAGGATTGGCCGGGTCCCGATGAGGGCGAGCGCCCGACCGGCTACATCGCGATTCTTGCCGAGCGCGCCGTTCCGGGTAAGCCCGCCGCTCCTATTACTGAGGTCGACACGGGCATTGCCGCGCAGACGATGATGCTCGCCGCCCGCAGCGCCACGCCCGAGGTGGCTGCCTGCATGTTCAAGGCCTTTACGCCCCACGCGATCGATGCCATGGGGCTCGATAGCGATAAGTATGAGCTCAAGCTGATCATGGCGTTTGGCGTTCCGGCCGAGACGCAGGTGATCGATGCGATCGATTCCAACCCCGACGGCTCAATTAATTACTGGCGCGACGAGGCGCAGGTGCACCACGTACCCAAGCGCCCGCTTGCCGACGTACTGGTGTAGCTGAGCGTCACCGCGGTGTGATCCGGCGGTAAACCACCACAAAGGTACCTGTCCCCTTTGCGGTGGTGCGAGGGGAGGACGTGTGGCAGATTTGTATTTGGTGCGGCATGGGCAGACTGAGCTCAATGTGCAGAACATTTTGCAGGGTGGGCACGATTCGCCGCTTACGGCGCGCGGGCGCGAGCAGGCGCTGGCGACGCGCGCGGCGTTTGATGCGCGTGGCGTGACCTTTGACCGTGTGTATTCCTCGCCGTTGGGCCGGGCGCGGCATACGGCTGAGCTAATTGCTGGTGAGGGCCGCTCGATAGAGCTGGTCGATGACCTGCGCGAGTGGCATTTGGGCTCGCTGGAGGGTACATCAAATCGCGAGATGCCGCCGCAGCCCTGGGGTGATTATCCGGTGGCCTTTGGTGGCGAGTCTGAAGGCGAGCTCCAGTCGCGCATGGTCGCGGCGCTGTCCCACATCATGGCCAGGCCGCAGCACGACTGTGTGCTGGCAGTCTCCCACGGCTCTTCCTGCCAGGAGTTTCTTGAGTATGTGACTGGCAGGGGAGAGCTACCCGACAACGGTGCCGTGCTTCATTTTGGCTATTGCGACGGTGCGTTTTCGCTCCTTGATTGGTAACGAACGAAAGGACCCCTATGAATAAAGACCTGTATCTGGTTCGTCATGGGCAGACAATATTCAACCTTAAGCGCATTATTCAGGGTTGGAGTGACTCGCCGCTCACGCAGCTGGGATGCGACCAGGCGGCGCGTGCCGGCATGTTCTTACGTGCGCGCGGCATTGAACCCGATCATGCCTACACCTCCACACTTCATCGCACCGAGCAGACTATCGCCAACCTGTGGCCGGGCTTGGCGTACGAGCGCCTGGACGGTCTGCGTGAGTGGTTCTTTGGCGACTTTGAGGCCGAGCGCGTGATGCTTATGCCCGAGCGCCCGTGGCGAGATTTCTATCGTCAGTTTGGCGGCGAGGGCCAGATGCAGGTGCGCGAGCGCATGGCGGCGACGATAACCGATCTTATGCGACGTCCGGACCACGAGTGTGTGCTCGCGGTGAGCCACGGTTCGGCTATCAAGGAGTTTTTGGACCACGTGCGGGGCGCGGCGGCCGACGAGCGCGAACGCGTGCCGGGCAACTGCTCAGTGCTGCATTTTGCGTTTGACGATGCGGCCGATACGTTTGAACTGGTCGAAGTCTTTACGCAGGAAGACTACGCGCGCGAGCTGGGGCTTGAACCGCTCGTGGCTACTGCGGGTCCGCAGCGCGGATAACGCGAGCGCGGCGGCACGGGTCGTCGGCATAACTTCTCGACGCAAAAGGGGCGGAGATGCATGTACCTGCTGCATCTCCGCCCCCTGTTTGTTGGGCTGCCGATTTTTGTGCTGGACGGTCTGGTCTTGCTAGAACCGCGCGACCTGGTGCGTGAGCAGACCCGTCGGAACCTGCGCCGCGCCGCCGCTGACCTGCGCGGCGGGGAAGAGCGCAGCTACGGCAAAGTTGAACGGCTCTTTGCCCGTGTAGGTGCCGGCGGCACGTGCACCGTCGGCCAGGAGCTGTGATGCCTCGACTAGTGCGACAGCGTAGGCAGGGTCGTCGGCCAGTGCCGGCTCCGGCGCCTGGTCGAGCATGGCGCGGATGGCCCCGACGGCGTCCTCGCGCTTGACCTCCCACACGCGGTGCGTAATGCCGGCGGGGTCGGTGACGGCATAGAGTGAAGCGCCCTCTTTTGCGGCGCCGAGGATGATATCCATGACGGGAGAGGCTTCGTAGACAAGCGTTACGGGACGGGGCTGTACCTTGAGGTCGGCGATTGCGCGCGCAGCGGCGGTCGTATCGGCGGCAACCGCG
>CAJLOU010000118.1 GCA_905208345.1 uncultured Collinsella sp. | reverse complement strand
CCTCGACCAGGGGCATGAGCTCGTTCACCCGCTCGACGATGCGGCGCTGCTCGGCCAGGGGCGGAACTGGGACCAGAATGACGTTCAATGACTTCTGATTAGTCTTTGGCATTTTGACACGCGTATCACCCTTAAGCGTCTCCTCAGTGAAGAAATTGCTGAGGAGAACCGTGAGGACATATTCAGGTTGCAGCTTGGTGTTGAGCGGATACATATCCGCACTACACAGCCCATCAAAAGGGGCGATAACCGCCTTTCGAAGAGCTGGACGAATCTTCGAATAGAGAATCTGTCCTGCAGAGAACAGGTGATTGGCGCTCTTAACCTCGTCGGCCTTAACACTATGACAGAACAAGAGCTTTCCGGTGCCTTTTTGGATGTTGTCAGGCGCGATATGAGGAAAGTCCTGATATTTCAACGGGTCGACCAAACGCGCTGCAATTCCAATGACTTCACCAAATCTCGCCCAGGCCCAGCTTTCCGGAATCCCAAACGGAACCTCGTCCGCGATGCACTTGTCGCTCAGAACGCGTCCCTTAGTGTCCACGTGTTTCTCATAGGGGGAGCCATCGGAACCGATATAGATAATGCTCTCCCCGCCCTTCGGGAATTTAGCCTTACCCTCAGCAATAAGCTTATGCTTCTCTTCACGAATACGCTCAAGCAGGACGCTTGCAGGCTCATCACTCGGGTCTTGTGGAACGAGCTTTCCCTCAATCGCCATTTGCAGGATTGAGTTCTTCAGGTCTTTTGCCTTCATCTACGCCTCAATCCCAAGAATCTCGCAAATACGAGCAAGCTTCTGGTCAATCTCGGCATCGAGCTTAGCGCGCTCTTCTTTGTAGTTCCTGATCAGTTCGTCAGGCGGTAAGATCTCCTCTTCCTCGTGAGGATAGCCGCACACGTCAAAGTTAAAACCGCCGTCTCGCAACTCGTCAACCGTATAGTACTTGGCCTTGGGATTGCCGTCTTCCTCGATATCCCGACGGTTCTCCCACCATTCCTTTACAGGTGCAAAATGTTCGATCCTAATGGGCTTGGTCTTAGAGAAGTGTTTATACCCCTCGGGCATGTCCATGCGATAGAACCAAACGCCCTCAGAGGCCCCCGTATTATCGAAGAACAGAACGTTAGTAGTGATGCTCGTGTACGGAGCGAAAACACTCTGTGGAAGGCGCAAGACAGTATGCAAGTTCATGTCCTCAAGCAGGCGACGCTTGATCTCCGTCTTTGCACTATCCTGGCCAAAGAGAAAACCATCCGGAATGATAACAGCAGCGCGGCCGCCTCGCTTAAGACGATAAAGAATGAGTCCAAGGAATAGATCTGCGGTCTCGGAGCTACGGAGTGCAACAGGGAAGTTGTTTTGCACCGATGCACTCTCGGACCCGCCATAGGGCGGGTTCATAAGTACGACGTCAAACTGGCCGTCAGGCTTGTGCTTCCACTCGCGAACATCCTTCTCGAGAGAGTTATCGTGAAAGACTTCAGGATTATCGATATCGTGCAACAGCATGTTGGTCACGCACAGCAGGTAAGGGAGCTGCTTCTTCTCGATGCCGTAGACCGATCTTGCATAGAGTTCACGATCGGCTGGAGTCTGAACCTGGGAGTCGAGAATCTTGAGGGCGCTCGTCAAAAAGCCGCCCGTGCCACACGCGAAGTCAGCCACAGTCTCGCCGAGCTTGGGCGCAAGTGCCTGGGCCATAAAGTCAGTCACCGCTCGGGGCGTGTAAAACTCGCCGGCATTACCCGCGGACTGTAAGTCTTTCAGGATGGTCTCGTAAATTTCACCGAAGGCGTGGCGCTCTTTGTACTCGGTAAAATCAACCGACTCGTCAATCTCGTTGATGACTTGACGAAGTAGAATCCCATCCTTCATGTAGTTGTTGGCATCAGTAAAAGCAGCCTTGACGACGACGTGTCGCAAAGGCGCATCAGGTGCAAGCTCAAGACTCTCAAGAGTCTTGAATAGATCATTGTTTACAAAGTCGAGAAGCTCATCGCCAGTAAGCGCCTTGCCGTCTTTCGCATCGTGCGCCCAGCTATACCAGCGCAGGCGCTCGGGGATGATGGACTGATAGGAGTCATCGTGAAACTCCCACTCCTGCTCCTTGGCATCGTAAATCTTGAGGAAGAAAAGCCAAGTCATCTGCTCAATGCGCTGCGCATCGCCATTGATGCCGGCGTCTTTGCGCATGATGTTCTGCAGGGTCTTTACGAGAGATCCCAGTGCCATTTGCTATCGTTACCTTTCTCTATGCGATGTAGAGCTCGTCCTCGAGCATCTGCGCTGCCTGAATGTACTGTTGTTTGCCGCCGAATGCGGCGACGATCTTCATTGGGCTGCCAAACCGACGGAATTCCTCGAGGTCGAGGACGTGGGTGTCGTCCAAGTCTACGAGGTTCGACGTCGCATATTTGTCGAGAAGCGCTTCAAGGACCTCACGCGCGACGCCGGCATACTCATAGAGCACGCCCTTTTTCTTGACACTATTGGCTCTCTCGCTGCGCGTAAGAGGTCTCTGGTCGTAAGCAATGTGGCAAATGAGGTCAAAGTCGCTCATTTGCTCCTGTCCAGTCTCGAGCCGCAGCTCATCCAGGAATACGCCACGCGCGCGCAGCTCATCGATAATCGCTTGTTTCTTATGTTCAGAGTTCCACGCCGCTAGGAAGTGGTCAAGAGTGTCGTATTCGCCGAGAATGTTTTTTCGCGTATAGTCCTTAAGGCTCTCAGTTACAAGAAGGCCATCGGAGGAGTAATACTGCACCATCTCCGACACTACATAGACGTCGGCCCCATGAACGTGATATTTCACATGGGAGGACGGATCGTCCGGCGGCAATACGGGTGGGTCTACGATCGGAGACGGAGGCGGAACGGGACTGCCGCCATTGCCGCCGGGACCCGGATCCGCAATGGGGTCACCCGGATTAGGCTCAAACACAACAACAGGTTCGCCATCAAACTCGGGATCTGCAAACAAACGCGATGCGTCACGAAAATCGAGGATGGTGAAATAGAGTTTGTCGTAGTCCTCACAGATACGGGTTCCGCGGCCGATAATCTGCTTGAACTCCGTCATTCCGTGCTCACCGAACTTGTTGTCGAGCACGACTACCTTACACGTCTTGCAATTAACACCAGTGGTGAGAAGCTTCGAAGTCGTAACGATGGTCGGGTATTTCTCGTCGGGGTCGATGAAGTTATCTAACTGAGCCTTACCTTCCCTGTCGTCACCCGTAATCTTCATGATGTAGGTGGGGTGATCTCTTACGATATCGGCGTTCTCGTTTACAAGGGCACGTCGCATATTTTCGGCATGCTCGATGTCAACGCAAAAGACTATGGTCTTGGAGTAACGATCCGTCTCCTTTAGAAATTGAGTTATCCGCTTGGCAACTTCCTCGTAGCGCTCTTTGATGACAATCTCGCTGTCGAAGTCTTGCTTCTCGAAAACACGTTTGGGCAGAGCTTCGCCGCGATCATCTATGGTGCCTTCCTCAGTACGGTATCCGTAAATGTCGACGTTCAGCTTAGGACGAATAACTTTATACGGGGCGAGAAAGCCATCCTCGATTCCCTGTTTAAGGGAGTAGGTGTAGACAGGTTCGCCGAAGTAGGTAATGTTTGAAACCTCTTCAGTCTCCTTTGGCGTAGCCGTCATACCGATTTGAATTGCACAATTGAAATACTCAAGTACCTTACGCCATGCGGAGTCCGCCGCGGCGCTTCCGCGATGGCACTCGTCGACGATAATCAAATCGAAGAATTCCGAGTCGAACTCGCGGAATATTTCTTCACCGTTTTCTCCAACAAGCTGTTGGTAGAGCGAGAAATAGACCTCGTAAGCAGAATCGAGCTTTCGACCTACGACCTTGGTTGTAACCCTCTTGAGAGGCTTGAAATCGCCGTCTATGGTCTGATCGACGAGAATATTGCGGTCCGCCAGATAGAGAACCTTACGAACCTCGGTAGTCTGTCGCAAGCGATGAACGATTTGAAAAGCCGTAAAAGTCTTTCCCGTTCCCGTTGCCATAACGAGCAAGATGCGATTCTTACCTCGCGCAATAGCTTCAAGCGTACGATTGATGGCGATGCACTGATAGTAGCGAGGATGATTGCCGCCGTGCTCCTGGTAATACGGAGCGGTCACAATCTCCTGGCTATACGGATGTTCAAGCCCCTTAGCTTTTGAGTATCGTGTCCAAAGTTCCGCCGGAGTGGGAAACTCGTCCATGGCAAGAGCGCGCTCTTTCCCGGTAAGAAAATCGTGCTCAACAAAACCCTTTCCGTTTGAGCTGTACGCAAACGGAATATCGAGCAGCTGGGCATATCCCATCCCCTGTTGGAGACCGGCATCAACGGTGTGCTCCGTATCCTTAGCCTCGACGATTGCGATAGGGATGCCCGGAGCATACATCAGAAGGTAGTCAGCCTTCTTCTTGTCTTTACGGGTGACCATACTTCCGCGCACAACAATCTCGCCACTGGTAAAGAAATACTCAGTGAAGACTTGGGTATTGCGATCCCACGACTTCATAATCGCAGGATCAATGAGTTTAAGCCGTGTGTCAGACTCGTTCATACGTCTCGGAACCCCTCATTGCGCAAAGCGACAGCTATTGATGTTGAGTTGATTAATTTTATCATCACTATGCAATCTAGCAGCCGCTTTATACTAAATGAGACGAAGTAAAGTCAGCCCCGTGAGAAAGCTCCAAAGAAAGCAAAATGAGCCCCGTTGACTTGAGTCAGAGGTCATTCCCGGAGCCCCGCCTACCTCCCCTCCGCCTTCAGCTTCAGCAGCAGGTCGCCCAGCTCGGGGCACTTGTTGGAAAGGCGCATCTGGGCTCGATCGCCCATCCTCCACCGCTGGCGGATCTCCTGAGCACGCGGACTCACGCGATAGTCCCCGTCCATCACCTGCTTGAGCAACTTGGCGGTCACGCGCGCGTCGGCTAGGGCACTGTGGGCGTGACCCGTCGACTCGTCAAACTCGATGCCAAACCACGTCGCCGCGTCATTCAAAGAGACGCACTCGTGGCTGCCCACGTCCATGATCGAGGTGTAAAACGCCTGCAGATCGGCCCAGTCCGTAGGAAATGCGGCAAGGTCGATTTGCTTTGCCTGGCACTCGGTCATAAGCTGTCGACGGTCCGTCCCGCTCCAGCAAACTATCTGGGCGGAGTAGCGGCCGATCCAATCGCTGAGCCTTTTGATCACCATGTAGAGCGGGTCGGCCATCGCGGTGTCCACGGCCGATATACCTGTGAGCTCGCGGACGGGAAACGCAACGCCTTCGGTAAATTCCGTCTGCACAAACTGCGAGAACTCGCCCATAACGTTGCCGTGGTAATCGAGCTTGACGGCGCCGACCTCGATAATCTCATTGCGCAGTCCACGGCGCTGGCGCTGCTTTGGCACCGGCGCAAACTCAAAGTCCAGCACAATCTGGCGCGCAAAGTTCGTCGTGTCGATAGCCGAGATACCCGGCGTCTTTTCAGCTGACACGGTCATGGCCTTTCTCCGTCAACTGCCGCTTGCTACATAGGCGGCTACATTGCCGTAAGGATAGGCGCCCGCGCGGACATGAAAGCGGGGCGCAATACCATGCGCCAAGCACACGCCATGCAGACGGCCCCAAGAGAGTTGCCCGCTCTATTCAAATGCATGAAAAAGATTTAGGCCCGGTGACTTGAATCAGCGGTCATCCCGGGCCCATCAATATGCAGTGTACCTACAGAGGGCTGGTTAATCAAACGGGCTTTCGGTGACGAAGACCTGCGCGTCTAGCCCCAATCGCCCAGCGCCGTCTTCTGCCGCCCTTACGAAAGGCTGCTATTCGAGGGAATCACGTTGCTGTTATTATCGAACATATATTCGTATTTATGACCGCGCTTTGATAGAATGGCAGTTGTTGACGGCAGTTCCATGTGCCGGGCAGCGCCCTCCATGCGACGGGAGGTGATGCCCATGACCGATCTGATTGATTTCGTGAAGCTCCTGACCGCTTTGGTCTCGCTCCTCACGGCGCTTATCGGACTTTCCGAGGCACTTAAGCAGCGTACGAAGACGATATGAGAAAGCCATTGGGGTCGCCTCCCCCGCGGCGCAGCTTCTTTCCGCGGGCTCGGGGTGCCACAATGGGCTTTGAGTATCGGCCCGTGCGGTAGCCCTTACCGCACCTGCGG
>CAJLOU010000117.1 GCA_905208345.1 uncultured Collinsella sp. | reverse complement strand
ATAATGATACGCTATCGGCCCACGCCTCGGGCAAATTACACGCGGAGCACCTTTGCGGCAAATAGACCTACAATCTATTGCCAGCCTAATCGCCTAGGTTTATTGAGGAGTCACAAGATGAAGATTGCCCTGATCGAACCGTTGGGAGTACCCGAGCAGACCATCGACGAGCTCTCCGCACCCCTTAAGGATGCCGGACACGAGTTTGTCTATTTCGATACCAAAACAACCGATCCGGTCGAGCTCGCTCGACGCAGCGAGGGCGCCGAGGTCGTCATGATCGCCAACAACCCCTACCCTGCCGAGGTCGTCGCCGGCTCCGATGCGCTCAAGATGATCGCCGTTGCCTTTACGGGCATCGACCACGTGGGGCTTTCCGCCTGCCGTGAGCGCGGTGTTGAGGTTCGCAACTGCGCCGGCTACTCCGACGTTTCGATCGCCGAGCTCACCCTTGGCCTGACCATCGACGTGTTGCGCAAGGTGGGCGCCGCCGATGCCGCCGTCCGCAGCGGCAAGACGAGCGCCGGCCTAATGGGCACCGAGATCCGCGACAAGACCGTGGGTATCGTGGGCTGCGGTAAGATCGGCTGCGCCACGGGTCGTCTCTTTAAGGCCTTTGGCGCCCGCGTGCTGGGATATGCCCGCCACGAGCATCCCGAGGCAGCCGAGGCCGGCATTGAGCAGGTTTCGCTCGAGCAGTTGCTCGCCGAGTCCGATATCGTAAGCCTGCACCTGCCCAACGATGACACCACGCGCAAGAGCTTTGGCACCGAGCAGTTCGCCCAGATGAAGGACGGTGCCGTCTTTATCAACTGCGCCCGCGGTGCCATCGTGGATAACGATGCCCTTGCCCAGGCACTCAACGACGATAAGCTCGGCGGTGCCGGTATCGACGTCTTTGATATGGAGCCGCCCATCCCCGCCGACTACGCACTCATCAACGCCAAGAACTGCACCTTCACGCCACATGTAGGCTTCCTTACGCACGAGGCCATGCAGCGCCGCGCCAAGATTGAGTTCGACAACGTCGTCGCCTACGTCGAGGGTCGCGCGCAAAACGTTTGCGAGCTGTAGTCAAACAAGGGCGGGGCAAAAACCTCATCGCAGGCCTACCCCGCCTTCTTTGGTTCAACTAACCTTACCCCTTTGCACCATAGCAAAAAGGGGCAAAGCCATCTGCTGGCTTTGCCCCTTCCTTAGCTTGATTTACTCATCCATGAGATAGTAGTGACCCAGCGCGTCAGCACCCAGGATGGCGTTTGCGACCATCTCGGGCGTCACCTCAAACGGCATGTTGCACATGGTGTCCTCGGGCGCGCACGCGGCCTCGGCAACAATCATGGCCTGCTCGCGCGTAAGCTCGGCAACGCCAAGTTCCTTCATCGTGACCGGTAGGCCCAGCTCAATGCAGAAGCCCAAGACTTCCTCGAGTTTCTCAGTCGGAGCATTCTCGAGTACCAGCTGGACGATGGTGCCAAAGGCGACCTTCTCGCCGTGATACATGCCGTGGCACTCGGGCAGCATCGTCAGGCCATTGTGGATGGCATGAGCAGCAGCAAGGCCCGAGCTCTCAAAGCCAATGCCGGAGAGCAGCGTGTTTGCCTCGATGATGTGCTCCACGGCAGGCGTCAGCGCACCTTTCTCCAACGCGACCTTGGCCTTCACACCATCGGCCATAAGCGTCTCGTAGCAGAGCTTGGCGAGCGCCAGGCCGGCCATTCCACCCTTGCCGCCGGCGCAAGTGCCACCGTCGGCATCGTGCGTCGCTTGGGCCTCAAAGTAGGTTGCGAGCGCATCGCCCATACCGGAAACCGTCAGGCGCACCGGGCTCGCCGCGATAACCGTCGTATCCATCAGGACAATGTTGGGGTTTGCCTTAAGGAACAGGTACTTATCGAACTGGCCGTCATCGGTGTAGAGCACCGAAAGTGCCGAGCACGGTGCATCGGTCGAAGCGATGGTGGGGCAAATGATAACCGGGGACTCCAGGTAGAAGGCAACGGCCTTGGCGGTATCGAGGATCTTGCCGCCACCGACACCGACGATGATGTCGCAACCGTTGTCGCGAGCGAGCGCAACCAGGCGATCGACCTCGCCCTTGGAGCACTCGCCGCTAAAGTCCTCAAACAGCAGCTCGGCCTTAGCCTCGGCAAAGCCGCCCTCGATCTTGGCACCGACGCGCTTCTTGCCCGAAGGCGTCACGATGACGAGGGCCTTAGCGCCAAGCGGCTCGACATAGGAGCCGAGCTTGGCGAGCTCGTCCGGACCCTGGATGTACTTGCTGGGGCTATTGAAAATTGCAGCCATAACTATCCCATTCTCTAAAAGAAAAAAGAAAGGGGCTCCGTACAGATACGTGCGGAGCCCCTCGTTACGATAACAAGAGTCGATTAGAAATCGATGTCGGTGTCGTAGTAGCAGGCCTTGAGGATCTTCTCGAAGTCGGCAGCCTTGGTCTCACGCGGGTTCTCGGGCGTGCAGGCGTCCTGCTCGGCGTTCGCGGCGATCTCGGGCAGCTTGGCGAGGAACTCCTCCTCGGAAACCATCTGCGGGTTCTCGGCGTCGACCTTCACGCCACCATTCGCGTAATCCTTGATGGACTGCGGAATGTTGAGCTGGTCGTTGAGGTCGCGAATCTTCTGGACGAGCGCAGCGATGAGCTCCTCGTTGGTCTCGCCGGGAAGGTGCAGGATCTCCTTGGCCACGTAAGCGTAACGCTCGGCAGCACGCGGGTCCTTGGAGTTCCACTGGATGACCTTGCCCAGGTACATGGCGTTAGCAGCACCGTGGATGATGTGGCCGTTCTCAAAGGCAGCACCGGTCTTGTGAGCCATGGAGTGAACGATGCCGAGCAGGCCCGAGGAGAAGGCGATACCGGCGATGCACTGAGCCTCGTGCATGTGCTGACGGGCCTCATGGTCGCCAGCATAGGACTTGGGCAGCCACTCGACGATCTCGCGGATGCCGTGCAGAGCGTTGGCGTCGGTGAACATAGAGGCGCAGGTGGAAACGTAGGCCTCCATGCAGTGGGTCAGAGCGTCCATGCCGGTGTGAGCGCACAGCTTGGCGGGCATGGTGTAGGTGAGCTCGGGGTCGACGATGGCGACATCAGGGGTGATGTTGAAGTCGGCCAGCGGGTACTTGATGCCCTTTTCGTAATCCGTGATGACGGAGAATGCGGTGACCTCGGTAGCGGTGCCGGAGGTAGAGGAGATGGCGCAGAAATGAGCCTTCTGACGCAGCTCGGGGAAGCTGAACGGCTGGATGATGTTATCGAAGGACTCCTCGGGATACTCGTAGAAGACCCACATGGCCTTAGCGGCATCGATGGGCGAGCCGCCGCCGATGGCGATAATCCAGTCGGGCTCGAACTCGCGCATGGCCTCGGCGCCCTTCATGACCGTCTCGATGGACGGGTCGGACTCGACGCCCTCGAACAGCTTGACCTCGAAACCGCCTTCCTTAAGGTCGGCCTCAACGTCCTGCAGGAACCCGCCGCGGCGCATAGAGCTGCCGCCAGAAACGATGATGGCCTTCTTGCCCTTGAGGTTCTTCACCTCGTGGCGAGCGCCCTCACCAAAGTACAGATCGCGAGGATTGGTAAAACGTCCCATACTGTGCCTCCTAAACAAGCCCCTCTTAGACTTGCGTATATAACGGAGCACCCGATTGGCTCCGTTAGGACCGTTTTGCGCGTTGCCGGCGATGACAATGCGCGATGTCTGAACGTTTCAACGCTCAGACAAACAATATTTTACCGTTCTGGTTGGTCAGTTATTCACCTAAAGCCGATAATGATGAAACGTTTTTTCTATCCCTGAAGACCCTTGTGGGGCATTCATACTCCCAAGCTGGGCAAACGTTTTATCAGGGTTGACTACATATTCCGGGCAGGGCTGTGCCCCTCCAAAATATGCCCCGTTCGCCGCCAAAAATCGACCGTTTGCGGCACCGTGATACCACTCGGTCGTCCAAGGTGCCGACATTTGTGCGACATCCGTCTTCGTGGTGCAAAGGTGCAAGTCCAAGTGCGGCACCCCCGGTGTGCCACATGCGGGTAAACTAGAACTTTATATAGAGACATTTGAACCCTAACCGCAGCAAAGGAGGCCCCATGGCATTCGATCCCATTCAAGAGGATTGCCATCGCCTCGTTCTTGAGGCCTTGCGCCGCGACAATATCCCGCTCACTGACGGCCCCGCCGTCGAGCGTCTAATGGAGCAATTCACCCGCAACCCCGCGCCGCTCATCGTGCACGACCGCGACCGAGCTGGGCATCTGATCGCCAAGGTCGTCGAGGCTGTCGACTACCGCATCCCCTTTATCCCTGACGATACCCAGGCCGAACAAGAAGAGGCCGCTGCCGAGAACATGCTCCGCGAGGCAGCCGCGCTCGATCCGGCCAACTGGGATGCCCAGCGCATGCTGACGGCGCTCACCGCCGAATCCAACGAGGAATACGTACAGTATCTGGTGTCCAAGTGCGACGAGGTGGAGCACGATCTGGCGCTCAAGATCGCCTCGGCGCAGGACCCCTACGAGCGTGAGGCCGCAAGCGACCTGACCCGCCGTCCCTACCTGCGCTGGCTTGCTGCCTTGGCATCGCGCGCGCTCATTAGCGGCCGCTACCGCATGTCGCTCGAAGCCGCGAATCGCAGCCTGGACTTTGCGCCCAACGACCCCGCCGGCGTCCGCCATACTGCGATGCTTGCCATGGCAAAGCTCGAATACCCTGCTGAGGAGCTCAAGCGTTTTCGTTCCGCCCACTCCGTGCCCTATCTTGCCAACGCGCCGCTGCGCCGCCGTCCCAAAGATGCGGAGCGCGACCTGGACCCGTGGACGCTCATCGCACTGATGAGCGCAGCCTGGCGCGAGCTGGATTACGAGGGCGCCGAGCACTACTTGCGCATCCTCGCACGCTCGTGTCCGCACGCAGCCGAGGCGCTCTACTTCCAAACCGAGTTTCCCGATGGCGTCTATGCTCGCGTCAACGTAGGTCCGGGCTCCACCGATGAGCTTGTCCTTGCCCTGTCCGAGGCGACGCCGGTGCTGCAGGAGGGCCTAGGCGCGCCCGACAACGCCAGCTTTGCCGCCTGGGTCGCCACCAACGACATCGTGCGCTCTCAGATCGACGAACGAATCCTGCGCGCGGCCGAACAGGGATTGCCGTTTAAGGGAGGAGACCTCTAATGGATCCGAGCGTCTACATCCCCGCCTATCTGGAGCGCACCTATCTGGCGTCGCACCCCGAACTCACCGATGCAGCACGCGAGCTTGTCCATAACGACATCAGCGCAAACCCCCACAAGTATGCGCAGACCGAGCATGCCCAAGCGCTGCTGTCCTATGCCGGCGTTCATCGTCATTTGCTTGACGAGCTTCGCCGCATCGAGGACATGGGCAGCGACGAGGAGTTTGAGCAGACGCGCAACCGTCTGTTCGACGATATGCGCGATGAGCTGCTCAAGATCGTCCGCGTCGATGCACTTGCCGTCGATGCGCAGCTGCTCGCCATCATCCTGGCGGACACGCCCGTTGATGCCTGCCTGGGCGACTTGATGAAGCTCGAGACGAGTACGGCCGACTACCTGCAACAAAGCGTGCCCGGGTTCGACATGGAGGCCCCGCACTACTGGGCTAATAATGTTTTGGCCGACGATGTCACCGCAGCAGACCTTACCGTGAGCGAGCCGGCGCTTATTGGCTGGCTTCACACGCTCGAGGCCATCTCGCAGCTGTGCATGGCGAGCGCTCGTTACCGTGCTGCTGCCAACTACGCCCGCCGCGTCCTTAAGGCAGAAGGTTATCCCACCCGAGCTGCCGGCACCGTGTTGCTCGCCCTCGCCCGCTTGGAAGACCAGGACGGCTTTTTTGCCCTGGCTCACCAGCTCGAGGAGCAGATAGGGGCGGACGCACTCGAAAACTCTCCTTGGTACCTGCTCGCCCGCACGATTCTGCTGTTCAAAACAAATAAGATGCGCCCGGCGACGCGCGCGCTGCGTGAGTTCGCTAGCCGCTGCGAGGGCGGCGCGTTCTTCTTGCTGAATCCCATGTACCAGACACCGTACCTTCCCTGCCGGCCCGAGCCACGCGATCCCTGGGATCTTTCGCATCAGGCCGTTTGGGAAGCGGACGGCATTATCTCGGACACTCCCGACTTTGCCCCCTGGGCCAATGCCTGCGAAGACGTGTCGCAGCTTGCCCAGGAATTTG
>CAJLOU010000116.1 GCA_905208345.1 uncultured Collinsella sp. | reverse complement strand
ACTACACCAAAGTGTTACCTCGGGAAACGTCACCTCAGTATCCAAAACCACCGTCCTTCATATCCAAACTCAACAAAACCGCAGGTCATGGCTATATAGATACGCCCGGAACCGTGTATCTAGAGGTTTTCGTTGACAGCCCCCAAGGTTGCATCGTATTATCTTCTTCGTTCGCGGGGGCGGCGGTCCAAAAGACCAAAGAACCTGCGGATACTTGAACGATTGGGAGTTTGCCCGAGTGGTTAATGGGGACGGGCTGTAAACCCGTTGGCTCTGCCTACATAGGTTCGAATCCTATAGCTCCCACCCGTCAAGTGCCTGTATAGCTCAGTCGGTAGAGCACTTCGTTGGTAACGAAGAGGTCACCAGTTCAAGTCTGGTTGCAGGCTCCATCCGGCGGTGTAGCTCAGTTGGTTAGAGCACACGGTTCATACCCGTGGCGTCACTGGTTCGAATCCAGTCACCGCTACCATAGGTAACACGGTGGCTTCTCAATAGTATGTTGAGAGGCCACTATGGTATAAAGGCAAAGTCCCGTCCGGGGACGACCTGTTAAGAGGAGGGCTTTATGGCCAAAGAGAAGTTTGAGCGCACTAAGCCGCATGTTAACATCGGCACCATTGGTCACGTCGACCACGGCAAGACCACGCTGACCGCTGCCATCACCAAGGTTCTCTCCGAGACCGAGGGCTGCAAGGCTGACTTCACTGCGTTCGAGAACATCGACAAGGCTCCCGAGGAGCGCGAGCGCGGCATTACGATCTCCGTCTCCCACGTCGAGTACGAGACCGCTTCCCGTCACTACGCTCACGTTGACTGCCCGGGCCACGCTGACTACGTCAAGAACATGATCTCCGGCGCTGCTCAGATGGACGGCGCTATCCTGGTCATCGCCGCTACCGACGGCCCCATGGCTCAGACCCGCGAGCACATCCTGCTCGCCCGTCAGGTCGGCGTTCCCTACATCGTCGTCTTCCTGAACAAGTGCGACATGGTCGACGATGACGAGCTCATCGACCTCGTCGAGATGGAGACCCGTGAGCTCCTCTCCGAGTACGATTTCCCCGGCGACGACATCCCCGTCATCCGTGGTTCCGCTCTGGGCGCTCTCGAGGGCGACGCCAAGTGGATGGACGCTATCCGCGAGCTCATGAATGCCGTCGACGAGTACATCCCGACGCCTGCTCGTAACAACGACCTCCCGTTCCTGATGGCCGTTGAGGACGTTATGACCATCTCCGGCCGTGGTACCGTTGCTACCGGCCGTGTCGAGCGCGGTGAGCTCAAGCTCAACGAGCCCGTCGAGATCGTCGGCATCAAGGATACCCAGAACACCGTCGTTACCGGTATCGAGATGTTCCGTAAGTCCATGGACTTCTGCGAGGCTGGCGACAACGTCGGTCTGCTGCTCCGCGGCATCAAGCGTGAGGATATCGAGCGCGGCCAGGTTCTCTGCAAGCCCGGTTCGGTTACCCCGCACACCAAGTTCACCGGCGAGATCTACGTTCTGACCAAGGAGGAGGGCGGCCGTCACACCCCGTTCTTCGATGGTTATCGTCCTCAGTTCTACTTCCGTACCACCGACGTTACCGGTACGGTCAAGCTCCCCGAGGGCACCGAGATGGCTATGCCTGGTGACCACATCACCATCGAGGGCGACCTCATTCACCCGATCGCCATGGAGGAGGGCCTGCGCTTCGCTATCCGCGAGGGTGGCCACACCGTCGGTTCGGGCATCGTCTCCACGATCATTGAGTAAATTAGCTCTTTGATATAGCTGACTTAGAGAACCCGGCACTTATATGGGTGCCGGGTTCTTTTCTGCAATGGATATTGAGCCGTTGCTGGTGTCGAGAGGATCGATATTGGTCCTGGATGCACCGTCGATTAGCTCTCGATGGCTTCATTGATGTGTTCCAAATATGAATGGATCCACCGAGAACCAATTGACTCGAGGTTTTCATTGACAGCACTTACGTGGAGCTGATAAAGTAACAACTCGTGCCCGTACGGGGCGGAAATGAAAGGTTCAGGATACATGCGTACTCTAGTTACTCTTGCGTGCACTGAGTGCAAGCGCCGCAACTATACGACCACCAAGAACAAGTCGACCATGCCTGATCGTATGGAGATCAAGAAGTATTGCCCCTGGTGCCGTCATCACACGCTGCACAAAGAGACTCGCTAGTCTCTAGTCACATACGCCAGTAGTTCAATTGGTAGAGCATCGGTCTCCAAAACCGAGTGTTGAGGGTTCGAGTCCTTCCTGGCGTGCCAGTCATTATTCCGTAAGCTCCCACTTGGGGGCTTACGGTTTACTCATGTATAAGCGCATTGCGCGGAGGTAACCCAAATGGCCAACAAGAAGAACAAGAAGAAGGCTCAGCAGCCGGCACCTGCCAACAAAGCTGCCGCCAACTCCAAGGTTGAGGCCAAGAAGGCCGTTGCCAAGAAGAACGAGAAGGCTGCGAAGTCCAAGAAGAACGAGAAGCCTGGTTTCTTCGCCCGCACCAAGAAGTATTTCGCTTCGGTCAAGTCCGAGATGAAGCGTGTCACGTGGCCCGATAAGAAGGAGCTCGTGAACTACTCGGTTGTCGTTTGCGCTTCTCTGATCGTCGTCGGCGTCGTCATCGCTCTGCTCGATGCTGGCTTTGGCGAGGCTCTTGCTCTGTTCTCTGGATTGAGGGGCTAAACCATGTCTAAGCGTTGGTACGTCGTTCACACTTACTCTGGATACGAGAACCGCGTTAAGTCCGATCTCGAGCATCGCATCGAGACTATGGGCATGCAGGACCGTATCTTTGATATCGAGATTCCTATGGAGCGCGTCACCGAGATTAAAGAGGGTGGCAAGCGTGAGACCAAGGATTCCAAGATCTTCCCGGGTTATGTCCTGGTCCGCATGGAGATGGATGACGATGCTTGGACGTGTGTTCGTAACACGCCTGGCGTCACCGGTTTCCTAGGCGGCAACGGCAAGCCCGCTCCGCTTTCCCGCGACGAGTACAACAAGATGACTCGTCGTCCCGGTAAGGGCGATTCGCCCAAGCGCACCTCGGTTGATATTGAGGTCGGCACGTCCGTCCGCGTCACCGATGGCCCGCTTACCGACTTTGATGGCAAGGTCTCCGAGGTTAACACCGAGGCTGGCAAGCTCAAGGTCACGCTGATGATCTTTGGCCGCGAGACGCCGGTCGAGCTCGACTTTAACCAGGTCGCTGTCATCGCTTAAGTTTTCGTCCGTTCGCGCGAGCGTGCTTCTTCTGTGACTGCTCATCTCAGGAGTGCTTCTAACACGTGCGTGCTTACGATATAGCAAGTACTTCACACTCGTGATTCGAAAGGAATGACCATGGCTGAGAAGAAGGTTGCCAACGTCATTAAGCTCCAGATTCCTGCTGGTGCAGCTAACCCCGCTCCTCCCGTCGGCCCCGCCCTGGGCGCTGCTGGCGTGAACATCATGCAGTTCTGCCAGGCCTTTAACGCCGAGACGCAGGACAAGAAGGGCGACATCATCCCCGTTGAGATCTCTGTCTACGAGGATAAGTCCTTCTCCTTCATCACCAAGACCCCGCCGGCGGCTCACCTCATCAAGAAGGAGCTGAACCTCAAGTCTGGTTCCGCTAAGCCCCAGGCCGACAAGGTTGGTCAGCTCTCCCAGGAGCAGCTCACCAAGATCGCCGAGATCAAGATGCCGGACCTCAATGCCAACGACATTGACGCCGCCAAGAAGATCATCGCCGGTACCGCCCGTTCCATGGGCGTCACCATCGCTGAGTAGCGATTTCTTATGGTAACGACGGGTGCTCCGACCGGGGCGCCCGTTAAATGTGTGCAATAGGGCACACGATACGATGTGGGAGGGCTCACGCCCGTTTAACCACAGGAGGTAATGCACATGGCTAAGCATGGTAAGAGCTATAACGCCGCTGCTGAGAAGATCGACCGCGCCACGCTCTACACCCCCCTTCAGGCTGCCAAGCTCATCAAGGAGCTCGACACCGCCAAGTTCGACGAGACCGTCGAGGCCCACTTCCGTCTGGGCATCGATACTCGTAAGGCTGACCAGAACATCCGTGGTTCCATCTCCCTGCCCCACGGCACCGGCAAGACCGTTCGTGTTGCCGTCTTCGCCGAGGGCGAGAAGGCCCGCGAGGCCGAGGCTGCCGGCGCCGACATCATCGGTTCCGACGAGCTCGTCGCCCAGATCCAGAAGGGCGAGATCAACTTCGACGCCGCTATCGCTACGCCGAACATGATGGCCAAGGTTGGCCGCATCGGTAAGGTCCTTGGTCCCCGTGGCCTTATGCCGAACCCTAAGCTCGGTACCGTGACCATGGACGTCGCCAAGATGGTCTCCGAGCTCAAGGCCGGCCGCGTTGAGTATCGTGCCGACCGCTACGGCATCTGCCACGTGCCCCTGGGCAAGAAGTCCTTCTCTGAGCAGCAGCTCGTCGAGAACTACGCTGCCCTGTACACCGAGATCCTGCGCGTCAAGCCCTCTTCTGCTAAGGGCAAGTACGTCAAGTCCATCTCCGTGTCTTCCACCATGGGCCCTGGCGTCAAGGTCGATCCCGCTGTCCAGCGTGACTTCCTGGCTGAGTAACTGCTAGTTACTGCCTGAGCAAAGCAAGCATTGCTAAAGAAACCCGGTTCCGCCTCGTGTGGGACCGGGTTTCTTGCCATCGCGTGCCAAAACCACCTCAAAGGGGACAGCGTCCCCTTTGAGGTGGTTACCAGGGTGTTCTGGCGGTAGAGAACTCAATGGCCTCGTGGCGCTTGAGCTCGCGGCGCATGGTTTGCGAGTTGAGCCAGGCTGCCTGCCAGCCACGGATGGGGTAGCGCGTCTGGTCGAGCTCAAACTGCGTATAGCCGCAGGCGTTGATGATCGTCGTTCCACACACATGCTGCCGCTCGCGCTGAAAATCGTAACCGTAGCTTTGGTGTACATGCCCATGCACCATGTAGTCGGCTCCCCAGGACTCAAGCGCCGTGTTAAAGCACTCAAACCCTCGATGCGGTAGATCGTCCAGATCACCCATACCGGCGGCGGGCGCATGGGTAAGCAGAATGTCGCACCCGCCGACCATCCTAACCTTACGCGACAGCTTACGCATACGCTTGGACATCTCGCGTTCGGTGTACATGTTGGCGCCGTCGCGATAACGCATGGACCCGCCAAGGCCCGCAATGCGAATCCCTCGGTACGTGTACACGCTGTCTTCTACGCAGATACATCCGCCCGGTGCATGACGTGCGTAGCGGTCATCGTGATTGCCGTGCACGTAGATGAGCGGTTTGTTGATGACCGTAACCAAAAACTCAAGATAGTCCGGGTCCAGATCGCCGGCGGACAAAATCAGGTCGACGCCCTCAAAGCGTTCCTTGCGAAAGCACTCCCAAAGGCATCGTTCTTCGGTATCGGCTATGGCAAGGATTTTCATAGGGCAGGGACTTTCGGCTCATCGTCGAGCTGCGGAATGGTGCCTACCACGTTATCCGCCAGCCAATTCATCTCGACAATCTGCGTGCTCGGCAGCGGAGGGAAGCCTTCGATCTGTACCACGCCGTTCTGACTGTGGAGCTCGCCGCCAAAGGGGTTGATGGATCCCTCGACAATGCCGTTGCGGAGCAACTGCACGAGTTTGCGCGTCTGGTAGGGTAGGCCCGGAGCGTAACGGATGTCGATAACGCCGGAGCTCATGCCGTACCAGTAGTTGACGGCGCGCACTTGGTTGTCATCGCTGGTCTCGTCCCACGTGCCGTGCAGAAGGCTGCGAACGATGAGCTCGTAGTAACGGCCCCAGTTCCATACCGGCATGGCGATGCCGGAAACCTTGTCATCGACCAGGCGGTGGAGTCCGTAGGCCGTAGGGTCTTCGAGCGACTTTGACATGTCAGCGCCGGTCATGACGCTCACGCCTTCGCGGCACATGGCCTCGGCAAGACCGCCGGCGGGCACATCGCCCCAGGTGAGGATAATTTGCGCGCGGGGGTCGAGCAGCGAGGCGCCGATGGCAAAGGCATTGATCTCGCTGAGCGCGCCGGATGCGAAGACCGACGCGTGGTAGCCGATGCGATGGTTGTCCGCCATGCTGGCGGCAAGGGCGCCCAGGAGGAACTTGGCCTCGTACATCTTGCCAAAGTACGAACGGACGCTTTGGTGGGGAAGGCCGATAGAGCAGTTAAGGAACCGAACCTGGGGATACTCAACGGCAGCTCTGAG
>CAJLOU010000115.1 GCA_905208345.1 uncultured Collinsella sp. | reverse complement strand
CTCGCCCGCAGCGACGGCGGCAGCGGAGCCGCCCGAGGAGCCGCCGGGCACGCGCTCGGTATCCCAGGGGTTGTTGGTGCGGTGGAACGCCGAGCTCTCGGTTGAGCTGCCAAAGGCAAACTCATCCATGTTGGCCTTGCCCATGGGCAGGCAGCCGGCATCGAGCATGCGCTGGACGCAGGTGGCGGTGTAGACGCTCTGGTAGTTCTCGAGCATGCGAGAAGCGCAGGTGGTGCGCGTGCCCACGAGGTTCATGTTGTCCTTAATGGCCAGCGGCACGCCCGCGAGCGGGGGCAGCGGCTTGCCTGCGGTACGGTCGGCATCCACGCGCGCAGCGGCCTCGAGCGCAAGCTCGGGCGCCACCTGCAGGAATGCCTGGACCCCGCCCTCGCGTGCCTCGATGGCGGCAAGGGAGGCCTGGGCCACCTCGGTAGCGGTAAAGTCGCCGGCGGCAACGCCCGCGGCAATCTGGGCGGCGGTAAGGGAATCGAAGCTCTGCGCCATTACTCGCTCTCCCCCTCTCCCAAAATGGACGGCACGCGGAAGTAGCGGTCGCGCGCGCTGCCGGCGTTCTCCAGCGCGACGTCGAGCGGCAGGTCGCGCTCGGGCTCGCGCAGGTCATCGCCCATCACGTTGGACAGGCTTCCGATGGGATGGAACGTGGGCTCCACGTCGGGCAAGTCATATTGCAAGACGGGCTCGAGCATCTGGACGGCGTCGTTCAGGTAGGACGTCATCTGGGTGAGCTCGTCATCGGTCAGTGCGATCTTTGCGTACTCGGCGATGCCGCGCACGTCTTTCTCGCTGAGTGCCATAGGCGCTCCCTTCCGCATAACAGTTAAACCGCTCTAGTATACAGGGCAACGCCGGCTTGGAGCAGGCGCTTTACCCAAATGCAGCGAAAACGTAACGAGAGCGGCAGACTGGCAGGCGGCGGGCTGGCGGTTCTGCAACGAAACCGCACCGTCCATAGCGAAAACCGTCCCGCCCGAAACGAAGACCGTCGCGCCCACAACGAAGACCGTACTGTCCGCAACAAAAACCATCACAACATTCGACGCTTTTCGCCAAAATCGCAATTTTCATCGAATGTTGTGATGGTTTGGAAGTCCCGACCACCACAAAGGTGCCTGTCCCCTTTGTGGTGGTTCTGGAGAATGCCCTATGCCGAGGCCTTGGCCTTGCGGCGTTTGCGGACCGCGTGGATCACGATGTCCAGCAGCAACAGCAGGATGGCCACAATCACGATGAGCACGGCAAACTCGCGCTTGCCCCAGTGGCGGCCGGCCAGCGACTTTTGCTTGTCGACATCCTTCTTGTTGTACTTGGTGCGCACGCAATGCACCAGCAGGCGGTGGTCGTTCACGCCGTAGGGCGTGCAGGTGACGAGCGTCACCTTGTCGGCTCCGGGCTCGATGGCCAGCGACTCCATCTCCTCGGGCAGCACCACCTCGGAGTCCACCATCTTATAGGCGAACGTCTTGTTCATGGTGTGCAGCAGCACCAGGTCGCCGGGCTCCAGCGAGTGGATGTCGTCGAACATGCTCAGGTTGCGCATGCCCGAGTGCGCGGTGAGCACGCAATGCGTCGAGGTGCCGCCCACCGGCAGGCTCGTGCCCTCCAGGTGGCCGACGCCCGCCATAAGGACTTCTTCGCTCGTGCCGTGGTAGATGGGCATGCTCACGTCGATGGAGGGGATCTCGACCCAGCTCATCATGGGGTCGCGGTCAAAGATGAGCTGCTGGGCGTAGGGCTCGATCTGGTCGGCGGGAAGCTCGGTGGCCTCGCCCGCCAGCTGCTCGTTAAAGGAGCGCGCCTGGAGCAGGATGCGCTCGCGCTCCTCGGCAGACAGCGCGTCCACGGTGCTGGACACCGTGCTGATCTGGTTGAACACGCCCGAGGCCTCGAGCCGGTCCAAGATCCACGGCCAGGTCATAAGGCCCACGCCAATAAGGATGATGACGATGGTGATGAGCCGGTCGGCCCAGCGCGGCAGTCGCTTGCGGCGGCGCTTGGGCTTGGGCTGAGGGCTTGAGCCACCGTTAGCCGCGGCGTTATTGCTCTTCATATGTTTGGCGCCCTGCACCATCGCCAGTCACTCCCCTACAACCCAAGTTGTCTAAACAAATAATAGCCGATTAGCGAGCTTCCGCGCCAGACAACGCAGCTAGGCAGCACCGTCCGGGCCACGTAACCCCACTCAACCAATCAAGCCATATGTTGCTTTCATCGTCTCGAGCAACTGCGCCATCGTTACGCCCGCAACCCCAATCTGTTTCAGATTGACGTCGCCCACCTCGCAATCTTTAACAAACGCAAGCATATCGTCCTTCAGTTCTCCGCGCAGGTCGACACCTTCCGACTCGCCAAGCAGCTGAGCGAGCCTCAGCGCATCGCGTTTATGCTTTTTTACCTTCCTCGAATCAACGTTCTCTCCCGCTTCCCTTCTGGCTTTTAGGTCGAGATACGCCTTCGCTTTGAACGGGACAATGTATTCCGTACCCAGGACCGAAACGCCGCCTACGGTCCGAATTCCCTGAAGGAACAAGCTGTAGTAAGCATCGTCCAACAAAATTGCCGAAAGACTGCTTATGTTTTCATCAACGTGAATTGGCGCCACATCAATCCCCTCACGACCCTTTAGAAAGTCGGGGCACTTCGCGAAGAGTTCGATCATATGGGGGTAACCCGGCCTCTTAGGCTCTGTAAACCGATAAAAACATGAGCCTTTACCTTCGCCCCAGCCGCAGCGGTAACCGCCATCACGCACCAAAGTCCATATAGCTTCTGCCGTCTGAGGCAACCGGTCATCGGCGACAATTACCACATCAAAATCGTGAGTCATCCTAAACGGAAGTCCCGCCTCCGCGAGCAAAATGTCGCATGCCGTGCCGCCGATAAGAGCATACGATCCTGCAGCTTCTTGCATATGCTGCTGAAATTCTTGGAGACCCTCTACAGCGCTTCTTGCCATGGATATTCCTTTCCAAACATGCGATCTACTTCGAGCTGAATTCGCTCATCGTCGATTGCCGCCAAAGATAGCGCAAGCGAAATGTCATCGACGCGGGAGGAGTCGGCAAACACGGGCGCATAGCGCCACACTTGGATCATCGCCGTTTCGTTATCCGGCAACTCCCCGTCTGCGACTTCGAGGTCGCTCAGTTGACGCCATGCACTTCTTAAGACGGCCTTTTGTTCCATGCCCGGCGCAGCGAGCATCGAACGCGCGGCGAGCGCCGTCTCCCCGGCGTCAGCAAGATAGTCGATCTGCGGCGTCTTCCTTGCAAAACAGACCTTCGAGACTGGCGAGGAGAGCTCTGCCATGTGTTCGCTGAGCAGAAGATCAACGGCAACAGGGAGCACGACGACACGTCGCTCGCAACGCTCGCGCCTCGCGAGCCCCCTGTCAACAAGCTCGGTTATGGCCTCACTCGCGCGGCTTGCCGAGATCCCAAGCGCACGACAAAGGTCATAGGGACGATATGGCTCCTGGGCTGCTCCCCAGATTGCGGCAACCTGCGCGTTGGGTGACATCTTGGTCGCGTGACTGCGAAACCGGGCACCGCCCCTCTCCGTGCAAGCTGTACCCATAAATGGAAGAAAAGCCTGTCTACCGGGACAGACAAAGGGAATCCCTTGTGCGACCAATGCTTTGCGCTGACGTGCATCAGCATCAGGAAACGAAACAACAACAGGAGTCTCCGCACGCAAGGCTAGCTGGCTATAGACTCTCTTAGCCTCGGGAAGCCCGACGCCAGTAGGCAAACTTGCAAGCAAAAACGAAAAACCGTTTGCGTCAACAGCGCGGACCTCAATCGCCCGCAGATGCAGCGGCAAGCGTGCGGATCCAGGCCAAGTTTTGGTCTTGGCAGAGAGGCCTAGTGCTTCTTGTAAGTAGATTAGCGCTTCGTTCATTTCCATCGTTTTCGTTTGATTCCATTTTTAATTGGAATTATACATAATTTTCGGAATTAACGAGATTCCTTTCGTGCGTAGGCCAGCTTTTGAGTTTTCAAAATGTCCCGGATCGGCGGGGCGATTCGGGATACAATATCAATAGAAAACGACGCACCCCGCGTAAGTGTACGAGAGCGCGGGCGGCCTAGTTTTCAGCTTTTGTAAATGCCCGGGATCCGACCCCCGGGCATTCTTATTTGCGCTTTCGGCGCAAATGCCTTCTACCGTCCGCACCGCGCGTGCGCCTACGGACCTTAATCCGAGCCTCATACGAGTCAAGAAACGCGATGACGAACGTACCCGCATCGGACGGTGGAGGCTGGCTTCGTTGTCCCAAAAAAACGGGGCAGACTCCAGCGCGGAGTCTGCCCCGAAAAGAGCATGGCAAAGCAAGAACGTCGATGGACGAGAAAAGTGTCCGCAAGTCTCATGGCCATCACATCCCACCTGCCAAAGGGATGGGTGAGCGAGCGTTACTCCTGCTCGGACTCCTCAGCCTGCTTACGGCTGCGGATAAGGTGCGCCACGCCGATGCACAGCACCGCGCCACCAGCGATCCAAGTGAAGGTCACGCCGTTAAGACCGGTCAGCGGAAGGCCAGAGCCCTTCTTGTTCTTGACGGTGATGGAAGCTGCGGCACCGGTCACAGTACCTTTGTCCACCATGTCAGAGTCGTCGGTGACGGTAAGCGTCGTCAGCGTACCATCAATATCGTAGGTCGGATCAACCGTGATGTTAAACGGAGCGATGGTGTTGTAGCTGGAGGGCGTAGTGGTCTCGGTAATCTGATACTTACCCGCATCGAGGCCCGGAATCTTGACCTCGCCATTGTCGTCGGTTATGAACTCGTAGGCATCTTTCTCCAAATTGGTAAGGCTGCCGTCCTGCTTGAGCCACTTGTCCACGGAAGCGGTATCCTCGTTTGCAACGACCTTGACCTTAAAACCGGCTTTGAGTTTCTTGCTGCTGTCGACGCTATCAACCTTGGTGACATCGAGACGGAAGACGTGGTCCGTCGCAACTTTACTCTCGGATTTACCACTGCCTTCAGCCATGGGGTTATTGGAGTACTCGAGATAGACTTCGTTTTTATTACCGGCAGCCTCATAGCTGGCCTTGCTATTGAGCTTGGCCTTGTAGAAGACAACAATCTTAGTGCTGGCATCGATATTGAGTGTGTCGTTATCATTAGCCGCGGTAGCCGACTTCAAACCCTTATTATTAAAAGTCACCGTCAGTACATTATTATTGTCCTCAGCAGGCTCAGCTACGGTGTAGCTATTCTCGTTAATCTTGGTATAGCTCTGACCATTCAACGCATAAACCTCGAGCGCGCCAGCATAGGTCAGACCCTCCGTAAGAGTGTCCGTAAACTTGTAACTATAGGAATCATAGGTAGCGTAGTTGTCTGCAATCGTGCCGGTAAGTTTATAGCTTATCTCCTGACCCACCTGGGAGTCAGCAAAGTTCTTCCACCCATCCTGGGCGGTGTAGCCACCCTCCTTCTCGGCGAAGTCGTTAAGGATCTCCTTGTTGATCGTCGGAATATTGGTCTTCTCTGCAACAGTCACGCCCTTACCACCAACAACAGCGAAAATCGGCGAAGTGCCAGTGTTCGCATTAGCCTCCTGGGTAGTGCTCAGCGAGCTTTCATCGGTCACAAAAAGATAGTAGCCATTGCTCGGGGCATTAAAAGACTCGCCCGCCTTGAATGAGGCGCCGGTCTGAGCAATGTTATTGTCGATGATAGCTTTAGCTATCTTGTTAAGGACGTGATCCCTGTCAAGACGCGTGCTGGCAGAAGTGTTCACATTATTTTTATCGCTCAACCAGTCGGCAATGTTCTGAGCGGAAGGATTTGAAGGAAGGCTCTCGCCATTCGTTGCGCCCTTGATAGCAGTGATGATTGCATTCTTCGCCGGCTCATTATTCTTAAGATTTGCGGCCCAGTCGACATTGGAAACGACTTTATCGGAGTTACCATCCTCATCCACGACATCAGCCTCGAAAATCTGGTAGGCCTTGTACGTCACATTGCCATTCTTATTGTTTTTATTGATAGTGACGCTGTTGGCCGGAGCCGTCGCGCCCTCAGCTGCAAACGCCATGGTCACCGGCGCCATAACCCCGCCGAAGCTCAGCGCTGCTGTGAGGCCGGCGGTTACTGCCAGGCGTGCGATGTTCTTGCTCATGCTCATCTTCTTTTCCTCCGTTTTCCAGTTGGTTCTCATTCGATCGGTCATCATCTGTCTGTGTCTTAGCATCTACTTCGCTACGTCTCGCCCCGCTCTCTGTGGGGCTGCCAGCTACTCTTTATGGCTG
>CAJLOU010000114.1 GCA_905208345.1 uncultured Collinsella sp. | reverse complement strand
CGCGCTGCTGGCGATGTACGGGTGCGGGCCCGTGAGCGCCGCCAAGCTCGCGGTCGCGGCCGGGGACAACCCGGGCAGGCTGCGCTCCGAGGCGTCGTTCGCGGCGATATGCGGGGCCTGCCCCATCCCCGCCTCGAGCGGCAAGACCGTGAGGCACAGGCTCAACAGGGGCGGCGACCGGCAGGCGAACAGCGCGCTGTACGAGATCGCGAGGCAGAGGGTCATGCGCGACCCCGAGACCGCCGAGTACGCCGAGAGGGCCAGGGGGCGGGGAAAGAGCGACAGGGAGGTCATGAGGTGCCTCAAGCGCTACGTGGCCAGGGAGGCGTACCGGGCGCTGATGCGCCCGCACGAGATCAGGAGGCCCGAGGACGCCTCGGAGCTCGTGGCGGCCAGGCGCGCGGCGAAGGTCAGCCAGGTGAGGGCAGCGTCCATACTGGGCACCAGCGAGAAGTACATCTCGATGCTGGAGAGGGGCCAAAGGGAGCTCAAGCCCATAAGGAGGGCCTACGAGGCATGGGTCGAGGCCGGACTTCCGCTCGATTGGGACAGGCAGGCCTTCGAGGCCGAGCGCAAAATGGATTCTAAAAAACACCTTGCCAAATAGGAGCGTCAGACCAGGAAACCCCCTTATCCGCGGCTCCGAAGGAGCAGGATAAGGGGGTTTCCATGGTCGAGGACGTTCTGAAAACTAAGTCCAGCGCGGGCCCGGACGATAACAACCGGCTACAGGTCGATGTGCGATTCCTTGATCGGGAACGGCTCCGCGAAGTGGCAGGCACAGCAGTGGCCCGGAGCGACTTCCTTAAACTCAGGCAGCTTCTCGGAGCAGATGCCCTGAGCGATCGGGCAGCGCGTGTGGAAACGGCAACCGGTCGGCGGATCCAGCGGTGACGGCGGATCGCCGGCAAGGATGATGCGCTTACGGGTCTTCTGGATATCCGGATCGGGCACCGGCACGGCAGACAGCAGCGACTGCGTGTACGGATGGTGAGGCTCACTGTAGAGCGTCTTCCAGTCCGAAACCTCGACCATCTTGCCCAGGTACATAACGGCAACACGGTCGGAGATGTGCTGCACGACAGAGAGGTCGTGAGCAATGAAGAGATAAGCCGTACCGAACTTGTCCTGAAGTTCCTTAAGCAGGTTCAGGACCTGTGCTTGGATGGAAACATCCAGAGCGGAAACCGGCTCGTCGCAGATAATCAGCTTGGGCTTCAGCGCAAATGCGCGGGCAATGCCGACACGCTGGCGCTGGCCGCCCGAGAACTCGTGCGGATAGCGGTTGATGTGCTCGGGGTTCAGACCGACGACGTCCAGCAGCTCGCGGACGCGCTCGATACGCTCCTCCTTGGTGCCCACGCCATGAATGGTCATGGGCTCAGAGACAATCTCGCCGATGGTCATACGAGGGTTGAGCGAAGCATAGGGGTCCTGGAAGATGAACTGCATCTCGCGACGCATATCCTTGATCTCGTGCTTGCTCATCTCGGCAACGTCTTTGCCCTGGAAGAACACTTTGCCTGCCGTCGGCTTGGTCAGGCGCATGATGGTGCGGCCCGTGGTGGACTTACCGCAACCAGACTCGCCGACCAGGCCAAAGGTCTCGCCCGGATAAATCTCGAACGAAATGTCATTCACAGCAGAGACGACACGCTTGGAGAAGCGCTTGGCGAACATGCCGGACTCAGCGGGAAACTCCTTAGAGAGGTGCTCGACCTTCAGCAGCGGAGTACGCTCGTTGGTATCTGCCATTACGCCTCGCCTCCCTTCTTGGAATCCTTGCGCGTACGGGACGTCTCAGGAGCGTTCTTGAGGAACTCGGGGTCACCGGAGTAGTGGCACGCAGAATAGTGGCCAGACTCGGTGACAACACGCTCAGGGCGCTGCTTACGGCACTTGTCCGTCGCATAGGGGCAGCGAGGAGAGAAGACGCAGCCCTCGGGCAGGTTCATGAGCGAAGGCGGGTTGCCGTGAATCGGCGTAAGCAGCTTCTTCTCTTCGATGGCCTGCTCCGGGATGGAGCGGATAAGGCCCCAGGTGTAGGGGTGGCGGCTCTCGTAGAAGATTTCCTCAGCAGTACCGAACTCGACGGGACGACCGGCGTACATAACCATGATCTTATCGGCCATATCGGCGACGACGCCCAGGTCATGGGTAATCATGATGATGGCGTTGCCGTTCTTCTCCTGCATTTCCTGCATGAGCTCGATAATCTGAGCCTGAATGGTAACGTCCAGAGCCGTCGTGGGCTCGTCGGCAATCAGAATATCGGGGTCGCAGGCAAGAGCCATAGCGATCATGACGCGCTGACGCATACCGCCAGAGAACTGGTGCGGATACTCATTGACGCGCTTCTCGGGCTCGGGAATACCAACGAGGTCCAAAAGCTCGGTGGCACGCTTGAGCGCCTCCTGTTTGGAGTAGCCACGGTGCAGACGAAGGCCCTCGCCCACCTGCTTGCCGATCTTATAGACCGGGTTCAAGGAGGTCATAGGATCCTGGAAGATCATCGCGATATCGTTGCCGCGAATGTGCTGCATCTCTTCCTCGGTCATTTCGAGGATAGAGCGGCCGCGATAGCGAACGTCGCCGCCCTCGATCTTTCCCGGAGGCATCGAGATAAGGCCCATGATGGTCATGGCGGTCACGGACTTACCGGAGCCGGACTCACCGACGACACCCAGGGTCTCGCCGCGATCGAGCGTGTAGGACACACCGTCGACAGCGCGAACGACGCCATCCTCGGTGTGGAAATACATCTTAAGGTCATCGACCTCGAGCAGATGCTGGCCCTCGGGAACCGGCTGGTCCTTCAGGTCCACATAGTTCTTGTTCTTCTTCATCCTTATGCGTCCTTCATCTTGACGTCGAGGGCGTCGCGCAGACCGTCACCCAGCAGGGTGAAGGCGAGCACCGTCGAGAGAATTGCCAGACCGGGCATGATCATCATCCAGGGAGCGGTCAGAAGATACTGCTGACCGTCCTGAATCATGGAGCCCCACGAAGGCGTAGGCGGAATAACGCCCATGCCGAGGAAGGACAGAGCGGACTCGGTCAGAATGGCGCCACCAATGTTCATGGTTGCGTAGACCACGATAGAGGCGACGGAGTTCGGGAAGATGTGACGCACGACGATACGGGCATCGGATGCACCCATCGCGCGTGCAGCGTCAACATAGTCGTTTTCCTTGACCGTCAAGATTGCAGAGCGGAAGACGCGTGCAATCGAAGGCCAGCCGAGAATACCGATGGCGATAAAGACGTTCTGAAGGCCACGGCCGATAACGGCGATCATGGCGACAACGAACAGCACGTACGGGAACGCCAGGAAGATGTCCGCACAGCGCATGATGATCGTATCCCAGATGCCGCCGTAGAAACCCGCCAGAGCACCCATGACCAGACCGATCAGCGTGGAGATCGCGGTGGCCATAATGCCGACGGACAGCGAAACACGTGCACCGTAGATAACGCGGACGAGAATGTCACGACCTAGGGCGTCGGTGCCAAACGGGTGCTCGGCACACGGAGCCAGCAGCGACGTCTCGGCCATGGTAGTCGAGTCGGAAGCCGTCGGCGAACCGAGCCAGGGCTTAGCCCACAGATCTGCGGTCAGGGCAACCACAACGACGATGATGATCCAGCAGACACCGATAACGGCGAGCTTGTTCTTACGAAGACGCTTAAAAGCGTCGCCCCACAGCGTGCGGGACTTGGCGGGAGCAGATGCGGCCTTGGTGGCGGTAGCCTGCTCCTGAGACTGAGAATCAGTTTCCTGCATGAGACGTACCTCCCTTAGGCCTTATCCGACGGACCGCCAAGGCGGATGCGCGGGTCGAGGAATGCATAGCTAATGTCGACGAGCAGGTTGATCACCATGACGACGACGACGATGAGCGTAACGCCGCCCATAACGATGGGCCAGTCACGCATGCTAATGGCGCGATAGACCTCATAGCCGATACCGGGCCAGTTAAAGACCGTCTCGGTCAGGATGGCGCCCGAAAGCATGCCACCAAAGTCGACACCAATATAGGTAACGACGGGGATGAGTGCATTCTTAAGCGCATGCTTGACGATGATCGCGCGATTGGAGAGACCCTTCGCCTTTGCCGTACGGATGTAATCCTGGTTCATGACGTCAAGCAGCTGCGAGCGCATAATGCGGGCGGCATAAGCGGTCGAAACCGAAGCCAGCGTAATGGTCGGAAGCACATAGTGCATCCAATCCTGATACTGAGAGCTGGAACCGCCGGCACCCGAGATCGGCATGGAGATTGCACCGCCCGTGGCGTCCTTGAGGATGACGCCAAAGAACAGCTGCAGCAACATACCGAGCCAGAAAGCCGGGACGGCAACGAGAATCGACGTGGTGAGCGTTACCAAAATATCCCAGAAGGAATAACGCTTAACCGCCGAAATGATACCCGCACCGATACCCATGATTGCCTCGAGCACGATGGCGCACGCGGCAAGTTTGACCGTATACGGATACTTCTGGGCAAAGATTTCCGTAACCGGCAGCTTGCGCTGATACGAATTGCCCAGATCGCCATGAAGCAGGCCGTTCATGTAATACAAGTAACGGTCCACGAGCGACGTTTGAACGGGGTCGCCGTTCTCATCAAGGATCGCGTTGCCGTCCTCGTCCGACTGGACCAGGTGATAGCGGACGCGAAGCTGAAGCTCCACCTCGGGGGACAGAGCCTTGTCTCCACCGATCAGCTTGATCGGATCTCCCGGCACGATATTCTGGAGGGCGAACAGAATCAGCGTAACGCCCAAAAACACCGGGATGAACTGAAGCACACGTTTAACGATGTACTTACCCATACCACTCCCCTATCTAGGGATTAACCTAAATGGGATGCCGATCGCCAGACCGGCATCCCAAAATTACCATCAGCCAGTTTACCCCAGGTTAGGGAGAACTGTATGTTTCCCATGAGGTCTACGTAAATACTTGACCCTCACGGAAGCTGCAAACTCTTAGGCGAGCTCAGCGGTACCCAGCTCGGCATGCTTCTGCGGATCGACATAGAGGTGCTTGATGCGATCGGAGCCGACGATGGTGTGCGTGTAGAACATAATCGGGATGACCGGGCAGTCGGCAGCGACCATTGCGTCGGCCTCCTGCATCTTAGCGACGCGCTCCTCGTCGTCAACAATAGTACGAGCCTCGTCGACCTTGGCGTCGAACTCGGGGTTGTTGTAACCAGAGCGGTTATCGCCACCGAGGGAGTCGGAGTGGAACAGCGGATACAGGAAGTTGTCCATAATCGGGTAGTCGGCAATCCAACCCAGACGACCGAACTGATAGTTAAAGTTCTGATACTGCTCGAGCAGGGCAGACCACTCAGGGGTATCGGAGACAGCGGTAACGCCAACCTTGGCGAGGTCGCCGATGATGGACTCCATGATCTCCTTGTGACCGCCGTCCTGGTTGTAGGAAAGGGTCACGCTAATGCCACGATCCCCGTTAGCGCCAGCGGGAGCAACCTTGTCGAGGTACTCGTTAGCCTTGTCGACATCGTAGGCGCAGAACTCCCATGCGCCCTCCTTGTAGCCATCGATGCCCGGAGGAACAATGCCGTCGGCAGGGGTACGGGTACCCTTATAGATGGTCTTGCAGATGGCCTCACGGTTGATGGCCAGGGAGATGCCCCTACGCAGGTCGGCGTTGTTGAACGGCTCGGCCGTGGTGTTGCAGGTCAGATAGTACGTGGAAGGCTCGGCGCCGAGCAGCATGCGCTCGCCGTCACCCATGGTGTAGCCGTCCTTGGACACGCCGCGATCCTTCTTGGCGGCATCGATCTGAGCGACGGGAACGTCGCAGACATCGAGGTTACCGGCCTGGAACTCCTTGTAAGCAGTCTCCATGTCCTTGATGACCTGGAAGTGGATGCCATCGATCTTGGCCTTGTCGCCATAGTAATCGTCGAACTTCTTGAGGTTGATCTCCTGACCATCCTCCCACTTGCCGTCCATCATGAACGGGCCGTTACCGACCGGTGCAAGATAGAAGCTCTTGGCATCGGACTCGGCGCACTCGGGAACCGGGGCCAGAGCCGGGTGAGAGGCGACGAAGGGGAAGTCGGCGTAAGCGGAAGACAGCTTAACGACGAGGGTCTCATCGTCGGGGCAGGTAACACCGCTGAGCTCGGTGGCGTTACCGGCAAGCAGGTCGTCATAGCCCTCGACCATGGAAAGGTGATAGGATACCTCGGAAGGGCCGTACTCGGTAGCGATGGCCGACTTGGTGTTGACCAGACGCTCCCAACCGAGCT
>CAJLOU010000113.1 GCA_905208345.1 uncultured Collinsella sp. | reverse complement strand
TTCGCGTCGTCAGGCAGCGTCGAAAAATCGCCCGACGTGACCTTGTCCTTAAGGCCACCGACGATCTCGACAGCCTCCTTCGCTTCGCTCTTTACGGTCTTTGCCGAGTTAAGCAGCATCAAGCCGCTTGCGCCAAGCGCAACGAGAAGCACCGCGACTACAGCGGCAATAATGGCGCCAGTATGACGCTTTTTGCGCTCGCCCTTGCGATGGCGATGACGGACCAGACCGTCAGAGGTCGAACTCGACGAAGCGTCACTACCGTAGTTCAAGCCAAAATCGTAATAATCTTCCTTGGAACCCGAGCCCGCAAACTCGGCACCGCTATCATCCAGGCGGGCGAACGTGCCAGTCTCGGAGGCGCCGGTGTAAATCGTGCCAAGGTTACCCGTAAGCCCCGCGCCACCGGCAGAGGGAGTATTGTTGTCGGCCTTGCCGGTATTAACGTTGCCGGCGGCATTCGCGGCGTTGGCAGCACCTGCGCTGTTCGCAGGTGCCGAAGGAGCTCCGCTCGGCTGCGACGCGGAGGTTGCACCGCCCGCAAAGACATTCCCTCTTGCACGGCCGGTCTTTTTTGCCTTTTGAGACTGCTCGTACAGAGCGGTAAACATCGCCGTCTCGCCCGGGGACACGCGCTTACCGGAACCGCCCTGTCCAGCGCCGCCCGGCGTGCCGGCCTTACCAGCCCCGTTCGGACGCGGCGGAACTGCAGGGCGGCCGCTATCGCTGCCCTTAAAGTGATTACCAGCCATAAAGAAATCCTCGCAATTGAGTCGCAATGAAAAAGTCCATAACGTTACTAGTCTATGGCATTTTGAGCATCGACAGCTAAACTCCAGACACGGACATCAATTGGCGAAAATGCGGCACAACACCTTTTCTGTCTTGGCGGCGGCGTCAACTACACCGTAAGGAACATCATCACGATGATCATGGCAAAGCCGATAAGGTCGGTCGGCAAAAACACCGTGCCCAGCATAACGGCGCTGGTGATGGTCGCCGAAACCGGCTCCACAGTTCCGATGAGGCTCGCGCGCACCGAGCCGATGTCCTTAACGCCCTGCATATAGAGCATGTAAGCAAAAAACGAGCCGATAACCACGAACACCGCGAGCGCCTCGATACCGGCGGCATCGAGCGCCGGCATATGCGCCCAGGGCTGCACGAAGACACATGAGACCACGCCCGCCGTGAGCATTGCCGAGCCCGTGACGATGGGGCTGCCGTATTCGGGCAGGATCTTGGCGGGAATCACCGCCATACACGCGGCGCTGACCGCACACATAAGACCTGCTGCCAGGCCAAGCGGCGAGATATTCAGGCTGGTAGGGTCGCCGCCGGTGGCAATTAAAAAGGTTCCACCCAGAGCCAGGCCAATGCCGATGACTTCGCGAGTACGCGGCATGCGGCGATCGGTCACGCAGGCGTAGCCCATGATGATAACGAGCTGCAGGCACTGGAGCACCGTCGCGGTTCCGGCGTTCGTCAGGCGCACGGCCGAAAGATAGCAAAACTGGTTGAACAGCAGGCCAAAGGCGGTAAAGAGCAGCAGCTGCTTGCGATCGGCGGGTGTGGTCCAGAGCTTAATCAGGCGCTCGCGGTCGCGCGTAACAACCACGGCCATAAAGAGTAGACCGGCGAGAATCTGACGCACGCTCATAAGCCACAAGGTGTCGACGTGGTAGGTATCGAACAGAAAGCTCGCGCTGGTGCCCGAGAAGCCCCAAAACGAACCGCCCACCAGCGTAGCCAAGACGCCCGTGATCATCTTGCGCGTCGAAGCGCTGTTCAGGCGGTCGCGCCATGCGCGACGGGTGTTGCGGCTGAGCTCGTCGGTGCCCTCGGGCACATCAATGTTCGATATATCGGTCATCGGCACCGAAGCCCCTGCGCCTTCGACCTGCTCGACACACTCTTTGCTCATTCCACTCCCCCGAAACAGCCTGGAAACAATTCGGCTTACCTTACCACGGCGAAGTCACCAGCTGGAGGCTTGTCCGCTTATCGGTAGGACAATTCCGCAGGCGTCTTTCCATAGCTCGATACCGCAATGGCCTTGCATTATGCGACAGCCAAATCGCGGCAGCAGGCTCTTTTGAAATGGATGCGACAAAGCCCCCGAATTCCACAATGTAAGCGATTTTTAAAAATGTTCTTGCCACCGAGTTCAGGCTCCGTTATATTATCCCTTGCGCGCTTGCGCACCCTTGATCGGGCGTTTAGCTCAGGGGGAGAGCGCTTCCCTGACACGGAAGAGGTCAGAAGTTCAAATCTTCTAACGCCCACCAAATGTTCGCAGCTCAGAGGCTATGTCCTCTGGGCTGTTTTGTTTTATGTCGCCAAATCAGCTAGCAGCTCCAACCGCCCTGCCCATGCACAAAACCACGTCAGCGACCCAAGTGCCTATCCCGGCTGACTCCGCAGTCAATCAAAACCGCCCCAATAGCCACCGAGGCCGAGACCAACGCGTCTCGAACCCATCCGAGCCGCAACTTCTCAGCAAAACGCCGCGATGTCTGCGCCCTGCGGTATCCTTGAGCCACTTGCACCTGCAGCACCAAGGAGCCGCTATGCGCACCGAGCTCGATGTCCCCTTTTCGCACAAAGAAGAAGCCAAGGCGCTGGGCGCCAAATGGGACCGGACCAAGAAGATCTGGTATGTACCCAGCGGCGTCAACCCCGAGCCCTTTGCCGAGTGGCTGCCCGGTGTTGACCGATCCGACCCCTCAGCACCGTATATATATCTAGTACTGGGCAAGCGCGAGTGCTGGAAGTGTCACAAAGAGACCTCGGTCGCGGCCTTCGGCATTCCCTATCGAACCGATAACGACAAGAGCATCGCCATCGCGCACACGCCCAACGAAGCCGGGCACATTGCCATCGACACGGCCAACGCCAACGCACTCGCCATCGTGCCCGCTCTTGGCTGCGTGCCGGGCGAGATCCGCGACTACCTTCATAAGCGTTGCGGCTACAAGCCCGTAGGCGCGCGAGCCTCCAAAGCCCCGTCGTTCGGCAACACGTGCACCAGTTGCGACGCGCTGCAAGGCAGCCGCTATCTGTTCGAGGAGCCCTCGTCCCCGTTTGCCCTCACTGCCATCAACAAGCTGCCGGCACTGGAGTTTATACGCGTCGAAGTTGCCGGCGTCTTTGGCGTCCCGGCCACGCGTACCGACTTTGACCAGGCGCTCTTTACCTGGGCACGCGACCATCACGCCGAGTTCCACAAGCAACTCGGTGAGGGGATTTATTTGTAGGGGCAACATCGAGGTATCGAGGAGCAGGGGTTGATTGTTAAATAATCTCGAAACGCTACAGCCCCAGAATATGCTCCAGGTAGCCCTTGTTGAACCAGAACGATTGCTTCGTCATCCAGCGCCCGTCGGGCAGTTCGTAAGCATTCCTTGCGATGTCACCGATCTCTGTTCCATCGGCAAACTTGTAAGCCGCTTTTGACGTATGCGGGCGAACGTGAACAATTGGATTGTCCGCCATACCGGGCAGATTGTTAGTCACTTTGAGCTTTCCGCTCGCATCCCGATACGGATTGAGCTCAACGCCCTCACGTATTACCTTTCGCGTCTCATCCCAACAAGCTTTCGCTGGGCCTTCGATTTCGTTTTCTCCCATTGCCCAGAACAAACAACGATCGAGACGCAGCACGCCATCGTGGTCCTCACGGAACACAACGAAGAAAAAGCGATTGGTCTCAAGGCACGCATGAAGAGGCGACGTCTCCCAGTCTTCTTCAATCAAACGCTTGAACTCAAACGGTGGGAACGACATAGCCTGTTCGATGTGCCCCCTGTTGTTAACTCGAACAGTTCGGACGGAAATGCCTGCCTTGACGAATTCCTCGGCAGCATTGTTTTTGATTCCGAGCATACGATAAACGAGCGTTGTCCACTGCGCCTTATTGCCCGTGTACTCTAGTCCATACTGTTCGGCAATTTGACGATCGGTCTCACCGTAATGGCGCTCGATAAGTCCAGTTACGTAACTTTCGAAATCGATAGACTTGCCATCGTCCTGAACAATGCTCTCCCCGACTCGCGGAGCACCGAGGACATAAGTATGGAGCACATAGTCCATATACGAGCGCTTGAGGGAAAAGGCGCGACGCTTTGCGCGATGGCGCTCAATCTCGCCCGTATCGGTATTGAAGTATTCATAATACTGGTCCGCCCACATTGTGGCCTCAGTTGCGCCCTTCGTGCAAGCACCCAGATAAGTCGTCATGCCTTCTGAAAGCTCGTCCGCACGGCCATCCTGAATATAGGAAATGATCTTCTCGTAGTCGGCGCGAATGATTTTCATGTCCTCTTCGGGCAGACGAACCATGACCGCACGCTCAATGCGTTGGTCGTATTTATCGATGGAACGATCTCGGCCGTAGTAAATCAACAGGATATTGCTGAGCTTGGTCTTGAGGTGAGAACTGTCGTAGTCGAGCGAAACAGGTCGGTCATAAGGAATCATGGTCAGGACAAGGCGCTCGCCAGCAGACTTCCGGCCGTTCTTGAGCACATCAAAACACGTTGCCTTGAGCTCGACACCCGCCTCGGGAAAGTCCGGCCGGTCGTCGCTGTTGGCCTTGTAGCCAAAGTAACGTTCTTCGATAAGAGTGCCCATACCGCCTTTGTACTTCTTGGAGCCAAAGTCCTTGGGCGCACTCTCCCCCTCCGGAGCAATACCGAGCTCGAGAATATCGCGGAACGTCATGCCATCGAGATTGGCAGCATAGCGCTCAATACTTGAGGGGTCAGAAAAATCAGTATCGTCAAGCATGCGCTTGAAATCGAGGCGCTTCTTAGACACGGGATACCTCCGAAACTCGCAACTAACCTCATGGTAGTTCAGAGCAACTACTAACGCCCAGAAAATTGAGGTCTTGATTGTCCCCTCGATCGGTTATTGTTGTGACCACCATAACCGGACACAGCAGCGATTGGAGAAACGTGTCTGAGATTAATATTGCCGAGCTTTTTGCGGGCGTCGGTGGATTTCGTTTGGGTCTCGAAGGCTATGCCGACCCTAGACATCCCGAGTTTTATATGAAGCCCGCCGGCCCCTTCCGCACCATTTGGGCCAATCAGTGGGAGCCGCCCGGAACCAAGGCGCGTCAGTTCGCGGCCCGTTGCTACATGGATCGCTTCGGCAATGATTCCGTCGTCAACGAAGACATCAATAAGGTCCTGGAGCAGGCCGAGGCGAAAGAAATCGAAATCCCCGATGTCCAAATGGTTGTTGGCGGTTTCCCCTGCCAAGACTACTCTGTCGCGCGTCCGCTCAATCAGGCACACGGCATCGAGGGCAAGAAGGGCGTCCTTTGGTGGGACATCTATCACTTCCTCGAAATGAAGAAGCCCAAGTTCGGTCTCTTTGAGAACGTCGACCGCCTGCTCAAGTCGCCCGCGTCTCAACGCGGTCGCGACTTCGCCATCATCCTAAGCTGTCTTGCCGACCTCGACTACACGGTCGAATGGCGCGTGGTCAACTCTGCCGAATACGGTTTCCCCCAGCGTCGCAAGCGTGTTTATATCTTCTGCGAAAAGGACGCTGGCAAGGTTGATCTCGTTAATCGCATGCACAACGGCGTCATGGCTAAAGCCTTCCCCGCCATCTATCCCGACGAGATGTCCGAGCTCGACGTTTTGCCCGACCCCTACGAGAACTCAACTCGTTTTGGCGTCGGCCAAAAGACCTCTCAATTCAAGAATGCTGGCGTCATGCAGGGCTGTCATGTTCTGACCTGCGACTTTGCCGAGGACTATCACGGTGAGCGCCACGTGCTTGGCGACGTGCTTGTCGACGAGGCTGATGTCCCGGAGCAGTTCTACATCTCCGACGAAAAGCTTCCCGACTGGCGCTACCTTAAGGGCAGCAAGCGCGAAGAGCGCACTAACAAAAAGACAGGCTTTACGTACACGTATTCCGAGGGAGCCATGAGCTTCCCGGATGCCACCGACAAGCCGAGCCGCACCATCCTCACAGGAGAAGGCGGCACGGGAGCGAGCCGCTTCAAGCACGTCATCGAATGTCCCGATGGCCGTTTCCGCCGTCTTGTTCCCGACGAGCTCGATCAGCTTCAGGGATTCCCGAAAGGTTGGACCGATACGGGCATGACCGACGGCCATCGGGCCTTCTGCATGGGCAACGCACTCGTCACCGGCGTGCCCCATCGCATTGGCGAAGCTATGGTCGAAGTGTACGGCCTCTAAGGCAAGCAATCCGGAGCCGGCAGTTCACGCTGTCGACTCCGTTTTTCCACCCCACTTCCCCGTATACTGATGTAACACGTGTTTCATCCGGGCTTGTTGGGCCGGATTGTTCATGGGAGGGTCTTATGGC
>CAJLOU010000112.1 GCA_905208345.1 uncultured Collinsella sp. | reverse complement strand
CCATGGCGGCCTCCAGCTTGTCCATGCTCTCGTCATCCAAAAACTTGAGGGCAAAACGGGCAAGCATCTCCTCGCCCATCAGCCGAGCGCACGCGTCATCATAATTGGCGCCGATCTTCTCATACGTCTCGCGCATGGAAATCATGGATTAAAAACTCCTTTGGTCAAACTAAATCGTGGGAAACTGAACGACGTCGGCAGGGCGTGCCAATGTTTTAGCAATACGGTCTTGCACCTCGAGCAGACAGTCGAGCAGCAGCGGGTTAAACTGACCGCACTTACCGTCCAGGATCATCTGAATCGCTTCCTGGTGCGGGATGGCGTCCTTGTACACGCGCACGCTCGTGAGCGCGTCGTATACGTCGGCCACCGAAACCACCTGCGCGGCAATGGGGATCTCGTCGCCCTTAAGACCGTCGGGATAGCCCTTGCCGTCCCAGCGCTCGTGGTGCCAGCGTGCGATCTGGTACGCATATTCCAGCAAGGAATTGCCGGCATGTTGGTGACCCAGCTCAAACAGCATATCGGCACCGAGGGTGGTGTGCGTCTTCATGATCTCGAACTCCTCGGATGTCAGGCGTCCGGGCTTGTTGAGGATCGCGTCGTCGATCGACATCTTGCCGATATCGTGGAGCGCCGAGGCCATAGCGATCGTGGAACGCTGCTCGTTGTCGAGCGGGAACTGGTCGCTGCGATGCACCAGACAGCCCAGCAGCAGCTCGGTCAGCTTTTCGATATGCGTGACGTGCAGGCCGCTCTCGCCGTTGCGAAGCTCCATGACGCCGGCCATGATATCGATGAGCATACGGCTGTTCTTGACGCGCTCGTTGTACTGCTGAGACAGCAGACTCGTCAGGCGACGCTGCTTGGCATACAGGCGGATGGTGTTACTCACGCGGCGGCGAACGACGCGTGCGTTAAACGGACGGTTGATGTAATCCGAAGCACCCAGCTCGTACGCGCGCAGAACCATATCATCGGAATCTTCGCTCGAAATCATGATGAAAGGCAGATTGTCGATACCCGATCGGCGCGACAGATCGGCCAGCACCTCAAAGCCGCTTATGCCCGGCATGACAATATCCAGCAGCACGAGCGACAACTCATCGCCATAGCGGTCGACCATGTCGAGCGCCGTACGACCGTTGTCGGCCTCGAGGATGCAATACTCGTCCTTGAGCATCTCGTTGAGAATGGCTCGGTTCATCTCGGAGTCATCGACAATAAGCACCAAAGGCTTTTCGCTTTGGAAGGCTTCGATGGAATCGGCATCGGTCACGACCGTACCGGCTTTTGCCTTAGCGCGGCTCAATAACTGGACAGCGCGGCCAACTCCTTCATCGACCGTCTCGCCATGAATGCGAACACCGCCAACACATGCCGTCAAGCTCACGTACTCATGGCCCGGAACAATCGTGGCATGAACGGCATCGGACACCTGATGCAGGCGACGGGTGAAGTCATCGGAGGGAATATTGGGCATGACGACCACAAACTTGTCGCAGCCATAGCGTACAAGCTCGTCAGTCGAACGAATTCCGCTGCGTATGGCTGTCGCCACAGCACCGAGCGCAAGGTCGCCGGCATGACGGCCACACGTATCGTTGAAGACCCTAAAATCATCAAGGTCGATCACCGCAACGCCGGCATTCATGCGGGCGCTACGGAGCTTTTCCTCGTAATATCGGCGATTGCGCACACTCGTCAGCACGTCGGTGTAGACGAGGTCCTCTTCTGCAGCCTCTTGCTCATCGATCAGACGCACCATCAGCAGGACGTGAGGCTCGCCCTCGACCTTCAGAGGGCGCAGGCGAGCGCGGTACTCGGTACCATCATTGAGCAGCTGCTCCGATACATCATCGGAACCTGCCAAGGCCTCAAGACTCGACTGACGCAGACAAGGGCAGCGATCGCCGGCGAGCAAGCAGTTAGGCTCGCTCTTAATCTGATCGGCCGACAACAAACGCACCACGGGGTAGGTCTTCGCGACGCGGGCGACCTCGGCGGCAGCCTCCTCGTCGGTTAGATTGACCTCGTGATTATTGAGCATATGGGGCCCTTCCTATCGTTACGCACGGCAACGGTGCATATCAATTGGTACAAGGGTAGCATCTAACAGCTGAAGGCAAACGCGCGATTATCGTTACATTTTTATGACCTGGCAAACGGCGGTAATGGAGCCGCGGGCGCGCGGTTATGGGCGCATTCGTTAACAATGACGAAACGCTAACAGCCCCTCTCCCCGCAGGTCATCGAGCGTGCTAACGCTCCAAGACATCGCGAACGGCGTTTGCCGCCGTAACGGGGCGATCGCGCAGACCGTTATGCGCGCCCGGGATCGTCACAAGGGGGCAATCGAGATATTCGGCAGCCGCTCGCGTACCAGCCTCGCGGGGTGTACCGACCGAAAGCTCGCCCAAAAACACAGCCGACACCGCCTTTGATTCGCGGGCGCGCTCCCAGTCGGGAGCATATGTCATATTTGTTCCGTATTCATTAGCCATAAAGCAACGACCATTGCGCAGGGCATGTTTGGCTTCCGCTTCGGTCGTCCCGGGAGCTTCGGGGTCCAAGTCGCCGAGGGCTCCCAAGAAAAGCCGGAGCGCCCTTGAAACCTTTCCAGCCGCAATCATATCGAGCAAAACCGGAGCTGCGCCCATGCCGACGCCTTCGGCCGACACAGCCGGCTCATGCAGAATCGCACGGGCGACGAGATGGGGTTCGATGCGAAGAAGCTCCAGCGCCACCAACGTACCGGCGCTATGCGCAAGCACATTTGTCGGAGCGCCAACGTGTTCGATCACGGCTTGCAGGTCGGCGGCCTGAGCGGCAAGATCATAGCTGCCGTCTGCCGCATCGCTGCTGCCACCGCAGCCGCGGCGGTCGTAGGCAATTACGCGGTAGTTGCGGCTGAGCTCACAAGCGATACCGTCGAAAAATGTGCCGTCGACACAAGCGCCGTGCACGCACACCAAGGCAGGAGCATCAGGCGACACATCTGGGCCGGCATATTCGCGACAGGCAATCGTGGTGCCCGCATTCTCGACCGTAAAATTCATGTTGTGCCCCCATCATCAATGCTCATCCAGTTGCACGTCAGCGCGGTTGGATGGACCCACATTGCCTTACACCTTGTTAACAGATTAACTTTACCCGACCCGAGGCTTTTCATGGCGCGGCATAATGGGCGACGTGAAAAAACGAAACTTGTAAAGCAAGAACCCGCACCTTGCTTTGGAGCCGATGCTATGCTTAGGCACAATTGTCTTGAGGAGCATATGCCTATGTCTACGTTTTTGAATGCCAGCCCCATCTTTGGGCCCGTTCGCAGCCGTCGCCTTGGTCTCTCGCTCGGCGTCAACATGATGCCGGCCAGCGGCAAAATCTGCACGTTCGACTGCATTTACTGCGAAAACGGCCTCAACGCCGAGCGCCCCTGCCATGAGCCGTACAACACAGCTGCCGTGGTACTCGACGCGCTCGAGGCAAAGCTGCGCGAGATGGCAGCCGAGGGCGAGCTCCCCGATGTGATCACCTTCGCAGGCAACGGCGAGCCCACCGCCGCACCGGAGTTTCCGCAGGCCATCGCCGGCGCCGTCGCGCTGCGCGACGAGCTTGCCCCAAACTCCAAGATCGCCGTGCTCTCCAACGGCACGCGCGCCGACCGCCCCGAGGTGCACGACGCGCTCATGATGGTCGATGACAACATTCTTAAGCTCGATACCGTCGACCCGGCATTTATCCAGCTGCTCGACCAGCCCGTTGGCCCCTACGACGTCGAGCACCAGATCGAGACGTTCGCAAGCTTTGACGGTCACGTTATTATCCAGACGATCTTTTTGACCGGTGAGTATCAGGGCAAGCCCATCGACAACACCGGCGAGGAGTACGTCGCCCCCTGGCTCGCGGTGCTCGAGCGCATTCGTCCGCAGGAGGCGACCATCTACACGGTGGCGCGCGAGACACCGGTCGCAGGCCTTGCCAAAGCAGCACCCGAGGCCCTCGACGCCATTGCCGCGCGCGTGCGCGCCCTCGGCATTCCCTGCCAGGTGAGCTACTAGCAAAACCACGCAGCAGCTAGTGCCTGCCATCCCGCTCCATCAGTTGCGGTGATATAGTTCCTATTTATGCTGTTAAACCGCTTAAATCGGAACTATATCACCGCAACTTTTATGGACGCGTGGGTGGGCTATACTAGCTGCGAATGAAAGGAAGTTAGCCATGTTTGACAATGGACCCGTGCCCGGCCGCAACGACGCCTGCTGGTGCGGCAGCGGCAAAAAATATAAGAAATGCCATAGCGCCTTTGATGAGCGCCTCGAGCGCTTGTGGGAAGAGGGCTGGGAGGTTCTGCCCCGCACGCTCTACAAGACGCCCGCCGATATCGAGGGCATCAAGCGCTCGGCCGCCATCAACGTGGGCGTGCTCGATTACGTAGGCGAACACATCGCCGCGGGCATGACCACCAACCAGATCGACCAGATGATCTACGACTACACCGTCGAGCACGGTGGCACGCCGGCCGACCTCAACTATGAGGGCTACCCCAAGAGCGTTTGCACCTCGATCAACGACGTGGTCTGTCACGGTATCCCCTGCGATACGGACGTGCTGCATGAGGGCGATATTATCAACGTGGACTGCTCCACGATCCTAGACGGCTACTTTAGTGATTCGAGCCGCATGTTCTGCATCGGCGAGGTCTCTGCCGAGCGCCAGCGCCTGGTCGACGTCACCCGCGCCAGCGTGGAGGCGGGTCTGGCTGCCGTCAAGCCGTGGCTGCCGCTCTCCGTGATGGCTGAGGCCGTGCAAAAGACGGTCGAGGACGCCGGTTTTAGCGTAGTGCGCGAGTACGGCGGACACGGCATTGGCAAAGAGTTCCACGAGGACCCGTTTGTGGGCTTTACCACCGAGGCGCCCGATGTGGACACCATCATGGCCCCGGGCATGGTCTTTACCATTGAGCCCATGGTCAACGCCGGAGCGCCCGACATCAAGATCAGCAAGGGCGACGGTTGGTGCGTGCGCACCAAGGACGGCAGCGATTCGGCCCAGTGCGAGGTACAGCTCGTGGTGACCGAGGACGGCTACGAGCTGCTGAGCTGGTAGCCGTGGATGCGCCGGATGCTGACGGGCACGCTCGTCTTGCATCCGGCGTTTTTTAGCGTTTTGCCTGATATAACCTGCCAAAATAAACCTGTCCCTTTTTGGCAGGTCGAGCGGAGAGGACTGCTTGTGAACATCCTGGTTTTGCTGCCCGTCAACGACCGTCATCGCGTAATTCTTGAGTCGAGCGCTCCGGGCGAGGACTTTATCTACACGAGCGCCGACGCCGCCACGCGCGAGCAGGTCGCCGATGCCGACGTGATCCTGGGCAACATCGACCCTGACATGCTCACGGCATGCGAGCATCTCCAGCTGTTGCAATTGCAGACCGCCGGCTATGACGACTACCTTGCTGCCGGCACCGTGCCGGCTGACGTCAAGCTGTCTTGCTCGATCGGCGCCTACGGTCAGGCCGTAAGCGAGCACATGTTTGCCATGGTCCTTTCCATGATGAAGCACCTGCCCGGCTATCACGACTTGCAGCGCGAGCATCGCTGGGAGGATTTGGGACCGGTCACCTCGCTCAAAAACGCCAATGTGCTGGTGCTGGGCGCGGGCGATATCGGCGGCCACTTCGCCACGCTCTGCCGCGACATGGGCGCGCACGTCCGCGGCATCAAGCGCCATCCGCTCGTCTACCCCATTGTATTTGAGGACATGGACGGCATGGATGCCCTGTCTGAGCGCCTGGCCGAGGCCGATGTCGTCGCATCCTTTATGCCGAGCACACCCGAGACCCGCGGCCTGGCGAACGCCGAGTTCTTCGCCGCGATGAAGCCGGGCGCCTTCTTTGCAACGGCGGCCGCGGCGATTTTGTGGTCGCCGACGACTTGGTTGCCGCTCTGGAGTCGGGACATCTCGCCGGCGCCGCGGTCGACGTCACCGATCCCGAGCCGCTGCCTGAGACAAGCCCCCTGTGGGATGCGCCCAACATGCTCATCACGCCGCACGTCTCCGGCTGGTTCCACCTGGCAGCCACGCTCAATAATGTGGTCGACATTGCCGCAGAGAATCTGCGTCACCTGCAAGCCGGCGAGACCCTGCGTTGCTGGATTGAGCATTAGGTTGTTCCGGCGTTTTACCAAACGCCGGAACCCCTCGACGCTGCGCGCCCCATGGGTTCCGGATCGTCAGGCGCACTGACAGCCGGCACAGGTTGACGATAAAACGGTATTGACCTCCGACTTGTCATTCCGAGGAGCGAAGCGACGTGGGAATCTCATGCAGGCAATAACGAATTCGCCGGGGGCCTTCCCATGCTCCGGCTTGTACCGCG
>CAJLOU010000111.1 GCA_905208345.1 uncultured Collinsella sp. | reverse complement strand
AACCTAGCAGGCGGCCATGATGGGGGCAGCGACCTGCTTCTTACGGGAGAGGACGCCCGGCATCCAGACGCCGTCGTGCTCGTCGGCAATGCCCAGGCCCTTCTGAGCGGCCTCGGTCTCGCCCTCGAGCAGGACCTGCGAGCCTTCCTCCATGATGTCGGTGATGCACAGAACGATGCCGTCGGCACCCTTCTCGGCGGCGTAGGCGCGCATGGCCTCGCGAATCTCGTCGATCATGCCGAGCGCACGGGTCTTGTCGACGGTCTCGTACTGACCGATGAGCAGCTTCTTGCCAGCGGGTTCGAACATCTTGATGTCGTTGCCAACCATCTCGGCTGCGGTGAAGGAGCCGGACGGGCGGGTGAGGAAGACCTCCATGCCAAACTTGACCGGGTCGACGCCCACCTGCTCGCCGAGCTTGGCGGCGACGGCGCGGTCGACATCGGTGGTAGTGGGGCTCTTGAGCATGAGCGTGTCGGTCATCATGGCCGAGAGCAGCAGCTTGGCCTGAACGTCGGAAAGCTCAACGCCGAGCACGCCGGCGAGCTTGGTGACGATGGTGCAGCTGGAGCCCCAGGGCAGGCAGATGTAGTGCAGCGGGCCGGCGGTCTCGAAGTCGCCGATGCGGTGATGATCGACAACGCCAAAGACCGTGGCGTCCTTAAGGCCGGCGACGGACTGGGCGGACTCGTTGTGGTCGGTGAGGACGACGAGCTGACCGGCCTCGACGGACTCGATCACGCGAGGCTCGGCGATGCCGGCGTCGGCGAGCAGCTTGGCGGACTCGGCCGGAAGCTGACCAAGGGCGCAGGCCTCGTAGGTGTTGCCGGCATACTCAACCTGGTTGAGCAACTGGGACAGGACGACGGCGCTCATGATGGCGTCGTTATCGGGGTTCTGGTGACCAAAGACAAGAACGTTTGCCATGGATATCCTCCACTTGATATGTGTACTTGGACGTAGCTATGGTAGCACGCCGATGCCGAGCCTTCGCAGACGGAAGGGCTACGGCATATTTTGGGGCAGGCACGGGGCCAAGGTTGTCCCTTTTGCACCATATTGGTGCAAAGTAACCTGTCCCCCTTGCACCAGCTATTTACCGGCGGCGCGCAGGGCTACGTAGGCGGCACCGATGATGCCGGCGTCGTTTCCGAGCGAAGCGACCTTAATGGGCGTCTCGCGCGAGGCGGAAAGCGCGTACTGCTTAAAGTACTCGCGAGCCTTGTCGAGGTAGACATCGGCCGAGGCGGAGGCGCCGCCGCCGATGAGGAACATCTCGGGATCAACCACGTTGGCAATAAGCGCCAGTGCGCGGCCGAGGTAGTCGGCCATGGTATCGGCAGCTGCCAACGCGAGCTTGTCGCCCTCGCGGCAGGCCTGGAACACGTCCTTGGAATCGGAAGGGCCGGTCAGCTCGATGGGCTCGACGCCCGCGGCTTTGCACTCGGCCAGGTAATTGCTCACCACGCCGGTGGCGCTGGAATACTGCTCCAGGTGGCCATGGCCACCGCAGCCGCAGGTGCGCTCCTCGTCGGGATTCAGGCACATGTGGCCAATCTCGCCGCCGGCACCCACAACGCCCGACACCACGTCGCCGTTAATGATGACGCCACCGCCCACGCCGGTACCGATGGTGACCATCACGACGTTCTGCACGCCCTTGGCAGAGCCGAGCCAGGCCTCGCCCATAGCTGCGGCGTTGGCATCGTTCTCGTACTTAACGACCGCATCGGGGCAGTGCTCCTGGATGGCAATCCTGAGCTCGGGCAGGTTGATGGCAATGTTGGCCTTGACCTTGGCATCGCCCGCAGCAGGAATGGGGCACGGAACGGCCAGGCCGATGCCTGCCACAAAGGCGCGCGGAATCTGAGCCTTGGCAACCACCTGGTCGATGGCCTCGGTCACCGCGGCAAAGCCCGCAGCGTCGACGATGGGAGGCGTGGGCACACTGGCCTTGGCAAGCAGGTTACCGTCCTCATCGAACAGGCCCTCCTTCACCGAAGTGCCGCCAACGTCGATGCCGATGTAGTACTGCTTGGGTTCCATAGGGGCCCACCTTTCTCGTTTAAACATTATGAGTATGGTACCGCTCCCCAGCCCAAAACCTGCCAAAAAGGGACAGGTTTGTTTTGGCAGGTTTTAACTGGGCAAACGCGAAGCCTGCCAACAGGTCGCGCAGGGCCCGAGCCAAATATAAAAGCGCCGGGAGGCAGAAGGCTCCCGGCGCCCATGAAAGGGACTGTATTGTCTGTTGGACCGCACGGTCCGTCGCGGCGATAACGCCAACTAGGCCCTGAGTGCCTGCAGCTGCTTGTGGACCTCGATGAGCTCCGTGGCCATGACGCGCATGGTCTCGGTGCCGGCCATCTGGTCCTCGGCATGCAGCAGAATCAGCGGTGCCTCGCCGTTACGCTCGCCGTTTGCCTCCTTCTTAAGGAGCCCCATGTGAACATCGTGGCCACCGTTATAGGCCTCGTCGCCCTGCTTGATGAGCTCCTCGGCTGCGTCGAACTCGCCCTCCTTGGCCTTCTGCACGGCATTGATGTACATACTCTTGGCGGTGCCGACATAGCTGATGATCTCGAAGCAGGTCATCTGCAGTTCGTTCATGTCCTCCATGCGCCGCACCTAGCCCATCACGCTGACGCAGTGGTCGATAATGCCAGCGGCGTTCATGCGCCCATAGTCGACCATGTTGATGACCTCGACCGGGAAACGGCCGGCGGCCTCCTTCTCAAAGTCGCCCTTGGTGTAGCCGATCTGCGGGCCGAGCAGCAGGATATCGCAATCGTCCAGGTGATCGTGAGCCTCGTTCATAGGGCGGGCCTCGACCTCGATGTCCAGACCGCGGCTCGCGACCTCGGACTGCATCTTCTGGACCAGCAGGCTCGTGGACATGCCGGCATTGCAGCAGAGCATGATCTTCTTCATGGTTTCCTCCTTATAACTGCGCGGCGCGCAGACGACGACTGGTTTTATTCCTTGCGGCTATTGTGCCCGCCCCTTGCATCAATACGCAAGGAGAGAGCTGCGGGCGCCAGCGCCGCGCACCGGCGCCCGCAAAGGTGAAAGGGAGAACGAACTTAGGCGTTCTGCTCGGCGAGAGCCTCCTGCTTGGCAAGAGCCTTCTCGGAGATCTTCATGAAGGGCAGGTAGACGGCCATGCCGATCACGAGCTCGAGAGCCTGCCACACGCCGGCGCGCCAGTCAAAGCCCGTAGCGAGCAGGGCGTTGATGACGGGAGGCATGGTCCAAGGCACCTGAGCGATGCAGGGGCTGATGATGCCAGCACAGGTCAGGCCATAGGTGACGCCGATGAACAGATCGGGAAGAAGAACGAACGGGATCATGAGCGGCAGATTGTACACGATGGGGTAACCGTAGATGACCGGCTCGTTGATGTTGAACAGACCAGGCAGGATAGCCATAGAGGCAACGGTCTTGGAAGCCTTGTTCTTGGAGAACAGGAAGGTGTCGAGCAGGAGCATGAGGGTGCAGCCCGAGCCGCCGATGAGGGCGAAGCTGTTGACGATCTGCATGTTCATGTAGTGGTCGGGCTGGATGACACCGCCGGCGGCATAGGTTGCCATGTTGTCGACGATGAGCATGGTCAGGATCGGCTCGACGGTGGCGCCAGAGATGGTGGACTGGTGAATACCGACGCAGAACAGCAGGTTAGCGAGGGTGTAGATGAGGATAACAGCCCACGGACCGGCATTCATGATGCTCTTGAGCGGGTTGGAGATGCACGTGGAGATGATGGTGCACAGATCGGTGCCGGCGCACACGGCGAGCAGGGCTGCGGCAAGAGCGAAGACCGCGAGGTTAAGCAGCATCGGAATCATGACGTTGAAGGAGTTGGAGACCGCGGGAGGCACGCCCTCGCCCAGCTTAACCTTGAGCTTCTCGACGCCAGAAATCTTGATGAAGAGCGAGACGGAAAGCAGGGCGATGATAATAGCCGAGAACAGACCGTTGGTGCCGGTGTTGGCAGTCGAAAGGGCGCCCGTGACCTCGGCGGAGGTGATCTTGTCGGTGAGCAGTGGGCTCGTGGCGGCAAGCGTGGCGGTGATCTGCTGCGGCATCATGATGACGAAGGCAGAGATAGCGACGACCATGCAAGCAAGCGGATTATCGAAGCGCTTGTTCTTAGCGAGGCTGTAGCCAATCAATCCGGCCAAGATAATGGCAGAGACGTTGAGGGTGCCCAGCGTAATCGCCGAACCCCACGTCTGAAGGTTGGCAAGGCCCGCCGCATCGAGCGGGAACAGAGGGAACACGACGTTGTTAATAAGAACCGCGATACCCGCAAGGATATAGAGCGGCGTGATGGTCGCGAAGGCGTCACGCAGGGAACGCAGGTGAACCTGGTTTCCCACCTTCGCAGAGACCTCGGCAAACTTGTCGAGGAAGCTCTTTCCGTTGTCACTGGCCATGATTGCTCCTAACTTTCAAATCCGGCCTTTCCTATGCGCACGGTGGTCTGTCGCCCTCTGCCACCCGATGTGCCATGTGTTGCGCGCGGCGGCGCGCGGTCTGGACGTTCGTCCGGTCGCTAATCAACCACGTGGGTCGTGGCGACCTGTTTGAGCCAGGCCGCCGACTTCTTAAGACGGCGCTTATAGCCATCCATCAGATCGACCTCGACAAAGCCATAGCGATTCTTAAAGGCATTGGCCCAAGACCAGTTATCGATGACGGCCCAATAATGGTATCCGCGGCACTTGGCGCCCTCGTCGATGGCCTTGGCCACCCACTCCAGGTGCTGACGTACAAAGTCGACGCGGTAGTCATCCTGGATGGTTCCTTCGGCGTCACGGTTCTTGTATTCGTCCATGATGCCGATGCCGTTCTCGGAAACGAACCACTCAAGATCGGGGTAGTTCTTAGCGCAGTCCATGCCAAAGTCGTAGAGGCCCTGCGGGTAGATCTCCCAGCCGCGGCTCTCGTTCATAACGGCGTCGGGCCATACGTACTCGTCGGCAAAGTGCGGCAGGCCGTACTGGTCGACCTTGCTCGCCGGCGCCTGAACACGCGTGGGGTGGTAGTAGTTGCAGCCTAGCCAGTCGACAACACCCTGCTTGAGGATCTCTTGGTCGCCGGCGCGGAACGGGAGCTTAACGCCGCCCTCGGCCAGGCTGTCGAGCACGTCGGCAGGAAGCTCGCCCTTGGTGATGAGGTCGAGCCACCAGCGGTTGTTGATGCCGCTGGTCATGCGCACGGCCTCGAGGTCCGCCTCGCTGGGGTTCTCCTTGGTGTAGACCGGGGTAAAGCAGTTGATCATGCCGATCTTGGCATCGGCGCGAATAGCGCCCTCGTCATAGGCGCGACGATAGTTGGCCACGGCCAGCGCGTGCGCCAGCGAGATGTGATACTGCACGGTGCGGGCGCGGTTGAAGTCGTGGAGCTGCGGGAACCACACGCCCTCCTGATAGCGCTGCTCGGGCTCGACGATGGGCTCGTTAAAGGTGAACCAGTACTTAATCTCCTGGCCAAACTCGTGGAAGGCGACGTCGGCGTAATGTGCGTAAGCCTCGACAACCTCACGGCTCTCCCAGCCGCCACGGTTAAAGAGGTAGGTGGGCATGTCAAAGTGGTACAAGTTGACAAACGGCTCCAAGCCGGCTTCGCGAGAGGCGCGGAACAACTCGTGATACCACGCGGCACCTTCCTCGTTGAGGTTGCCGTCGGCATCGAGCAGACGGCTCCACTGGATGGAAGTGCGATAGGTATCCAGACCCAAGTCCTTCAAAATGCGAAGGTCTTCCTGGTACTTGGCCATAAAGTCATTGCCGGCGTAAGAGCCAACGCGGTTGTAGAACGAACCCAGATCCTGGATGGACCAGGTGTCCCACAGGTTCTCGAGCTTGCCGCCCTGGTTCCACTGACCCTCAGTCTGCGGGCCGGACATAGCAGCGCCAAAGAAGAAGTCGTTGGGCAGCTGATACTGTGCCATCAAAGTCCTCGCTTTCGTGTTCTAGAGCTTCCGGTTGGAGACGGGTTTGCTTTGGCAGGTTATCCGGCGCGGGCGCGCACCGGCCATACCGATATCCAACCCGCCAAAACAAAACCGTCCCCAAACGGTCGATCCTGTTGTGCGGAAGGATTCCGTTCGTTGCTTAAACTATAGCGCTCTAATTTTAAAAGTAAGGCGTCTTTTTCTTTTTTCTTTCTCGAACTTCTTAGATAAAAGTAATATGGATGCCCTGTTGAGGGTTATACTTACTTTTTGTATTCATATATGTCGGAAAGGAGGTTCCATGATTCCCAAATACGAGGCGATAGCTGCAGATATTCGTCGAAGTATCGAGGATGGCGCTCTTAAACCGGGCGACAAGCTTCCCACCGTCGTTGAGTTCTGTGAGCTCTATAGCGTTTCCAAAATCACCGTCAAACGAGC
>CAJLOU010000110.1 GCA_905208345.1 uncultured Collinsella sp. | reverse complement strand
CGCCCCGCAGTGCCCGCTTCCCCCAAGGACAATTATCAGTGCAGGTAGACGGCTTATCAAAAATCGAAAATTGCCGGTATGGATGGGGGTCTCCGAATCAGCCCCGTAATCCGGCATAGTTTTGAAATGGCACTAAAGTAGGCACAAGCTAAATACCAATTCCAAGGATAGTTGCGGTGGAATAGTTCCTGGATGCCGGGGTTTTGGCGGAAATCAGGAACTATTCCACCGCAACTGAGGAGGGCAGGGTGGATGGCAGGGTAGCTTAAAGAGCCCGTCCCTAATTAGTTACTTAGACTCGGTCGATATCCATGCTGGCGACGAGGTCGATGCTGGTGCCGAGAAGGTCTTCCAGCACGACGTCGCCAATGCGGATGGGGGCGTTGACGACTAGGCCTCGGATGAGGTTCATGGCTTGGGCGTGGAGTGCCAGCGGGATGGCCTCGGCGGTGCGCACGGGGAGCAAGGCCTCGTCGCCGCCGGAGACCGCTATGGTCGTCGTGAGCACGCGCATGGGGCAGATGAGTTCCTGATGTGCGAACTTATCACCGCGCGGGCAACTGTTGCCGGTTACGGAGCGCACTTCTACCACGGCGCCGTCTGCGTCACGCTCTACCTCTACGGTCAGGAGGCATTCGGATGGGCAGGTCGTGCAGTTGAACTGCAGCGTTTCGGTCGCATTCTTGCTCATGGTTTATGCCTCCTCAACGGGATCGACGGATAGGACAATCTCACTGGCACCCAGGTCGAGCGCTTGTTTGATGACCTTTGACGGCAGTGGGAAGCTTTCCATAACGCTCGGCTTAAACGCGCGGACCTTGCCCGCAAAAAGTTCTTCGCCGTTGGCCAAGATGCGTACTCGAGCGGTATCGACCGGTCGGCGCACGCGGAAGTTGAGTTTGGTGAGTGCCACTGCCGTAATGCGTCCCGGCAGCGCGTAGCTCGCGTTGCCGGCAGGGGAGACCGTGAGCTCGCAGCCCGTTCTCGCAGCGCTCGCCCCGGCGTCGCCGCTCAACGCCCACGCCGCCGCGGCCGCGCCGGCGCGCTCGGACTCGGTCGTCACGTTGTCGGCCAGGTCGTGCACGTGCAGCACGTTGCCACAGGCAAAGATGCCCGGCACGCCCGTCTGCAGACTCTGGTCCACTACGGCCCCGCGCGTGCGCGGGTCAAGCTCTACGCCCGCGGCAACCGAAAGTTCGTTCTCGGGAATCAGACCAACCGAAAGCAGCAGCGTGTCGCACGGAACGATGCGCTCCGTCCCGGCAATGGGCGCCAGATGCTCGTCGACCTGACTCACCTCGACGGCCTCCACGCGATCGTGCCCGATTGCACGCGTGACGGTGGTGGACAGGTGCAGCGGAATTCCAAAGTCGTCTAGGCAGTTCTTGACGTTGCGGCGTAGGCCGTTGGCGTACGGCATGAGCTCGTACACGCCCTCGACCGAAATCCCCTCGAGCGTGCAGCGACGTGCCATGATCAGCCCGATATCGCCCGAACCCAAAATGACGGCGCGCGAGCCGGGTTTGAGGTTCTCGATATTGATGTATCGCTGCGCCAGACCCGCCGTAAACACGCCGGCGGGTCGGCTGCCGGGGATTTTGATCTCGCTGCGCGTGCGCTCGCGGCAACCCATGGCAAGGACGACTGCGCGTCCGGTGAGTTGCAACATGCCGGCAGGGCTCATGAGCGTGACGGTATGGACCGCGGTGTCTTCCGTAGGCTCGCCTGAATCAATCCCAATCACCATGCTGTCCAGGAACAGCGCAATGTCGGTTGCGTGCACCTGGTCGATAAAGCGCTGCGCGTACTCGGGACCGGTGAGCTCCTGTTTAAAGTGCGACAGGCCAAAGCCGGGGTGGATACACTGGCGGAGGATGCCGCCCAGGTGCTGCTCGCGCTCCACGATGGCCACGCGTGCGCCTGTCTTATGCGCGGCCAGCGCGGCCGCCATGCCGGCAGGTCCGCCGCCGATAACGACCACGTCGAAGGCTTGCGTTTGTACGGCTTCGACGACGCTGCAATCATTAGCGCTCGATGTGAATTCCGCCATCCTAGCGCACCCCCTTCAAAGGTCCTTCGACCAGCCAGGAGCCGGCGTCCTCCAGTAATACCTCGCTAGGGTCGCAGCCCAACTCGCGGGCAAGAATCGCCACCACACGGCTCTGGCAAAAGCCGCTTTGGCACCGACCCATGCCGGCACGGCAGCGGCGCTTGACGCCCTCGACCGAAACCGCGCCTGGGCGGCGTCGGATCGCGGCCACGATCTCGGCCTCGGGCACTGTCTCGCAGCGGCATACGATCTGCCCCCACGCGGGATCGGACTCGATCAGCTCCTCCTTGCGCGCAAGCGGTGCGCGGTCAAAGTCGTCCGGCGCACGGCGGACGGGATCCCAATCGGCGCGCTCGTGCAGCTCCACGCTCGCCTCGCGCATCACAAGCTCCATGCGTTCGGCAATGGCCGGCGCGCTCGCCACACCCGGCGACTGAATGCCCGCCGCCTGGAAAAGCCCCGGCACCACGGCCGACTGTCCAATAAAGAAGTCGTTCGTTCCCTGAATGACCGGACGCCCGCCGGCAAATGCGCGCACCACGCGGCGCGTATCCAGATCGGGCACCAGCTTGCGCGCGCCGGTCAGCAGCGCATTCACATCGCTCGCATAGGTCTGCGTGTCGCCCGGCTCGCGCACGGCGGCCGTGGCGGTAATCACGGTGTTGCCGTGCACGGTGCCCGTCACGATAACGCCCTTCGACACCGGCGTCGGCACGGGGTAGAGCGGCATGAGCGTGCGTGGCTCCTTGTCCAGCACCACGATGTTGCCCTGGCGCCAGATCATCTGGAACTCCTCGGCGCCCGCCATATGCGAGATGTCGGCGGCGCCGTTGCCCGCGGCGTTGATCAGGTAGCGGCAGCGCACATTGCCAGCGGGGGTCGCCAGCGTAAAGCGCGCGTCGTCGCCCGAGCCCGCGACTTCAATCGCTTCCACCGCCGCGGATCGCATAAACGTCACGCCGTTGGCAACCGCGTTCTCCAGCGCAGCAATGGCTACTTCAAACGGGTCAACGTAACCGGTCGAAGGGCACCACAGCGCGCACGTGGCCTGGGCACTCGCACGCGGTTCCAGCTCGTGGATGCTGTCGGGGTCGATAATCGACAACTCGGGCACGCCGTTGGCAAGGCCATTGCTGCGCAACTGCTCCAGTTGTGCACGGTCCTCATCGTTAAAGCCCAACACCATCGACCCGGTGCGGCAGAACAGAAAGCCCAGCTCCTGCGCCCACGTACCGTACAGCTCGCAGCCACGGGCGTTGACCTGCGACTTTACCGTGCCCGGCGCCGGATCGTAGCCGGCGTGCACCAGGCCGCCGTTGGCCTTCGACGCGCCCAGCGCAATATCGTTAGCCGCCTCGACCACGCAAATGGAAAGGTCAAATCGCGCGAGCTGCCGCGCGATGGCGCATCCGGTGATGCCCGCGCCCACAATTGCGATATCAAACGTTTCTGTCACAGTGCCTCCCAGACGAGTTGACAGGCCGTCAATACGACTATCCTACGGTCCGCACACCCCCAGTGCGGCGGCAATGCGGCGAACAGCCTCGCAACACCCGCCAACGGCAGGCGAGGGGAGACCCAGCAATGTCGACAACCTCGTCTGCCGGCTACCACGTTGAAGTTTTGTCTCGATCTGTAACAGTAAGCTGAGGATTTGGCTTCCAGTTGTTACAGATTGAGATTGAAGTCGGGGAGAGATTCTTCTGTCTCGATCTGTAACAGTAAGAGGGGAAATTTGGTCCCAGTTGTTACAGATTGAGATGTTTGTGTCCGCGCCAGCCCCGCCCCTAGCCGTGGTCCCATATAAACAAACCCCGTGGTAAACTTGACCGGACTGTTAATATTCCGAAAGGTACCCGTAATGTCCAAGTACATCTCCGAGCTCATGTCGCCGCAGCTTATGGGCGTCATCTATGCCTTCATCGGCTTTATCATCGCCCTGTACGTGCTGTCGGTCGTCTATGTGTTCATCGACGCTCGCCGCCGCGGCGCCAGCGCCTACGTGGCATGGGGCATCATCGCCCTCATCCCGTTCGTGGGCCTCATCGCCTACCTGGTCCTGCGCCCGCACTCCTACGCGTCCGACCGCGAGGAGCAGGAGCTGGACATGGCCCTGCGCGAGCGCCAGCTTGCCCAGTACGGCACCTGCCCGCAGTGCGGCGCGCCCATCGAGAAGGACTTCGTCGTTTGCCCGGTGTGCGATACCCAGGTTCGCAACGTCTGCCCCAGCTGCCATCGCCCGCTCGATGCGCACTGGAAGGTCTGCCCCTACTGCCGAACTCGCATCCAGTAACGCATCCATCGCCGGGCCGGCCGCAAGCCACGAGCACGCCGCATGTCACGGGCACCGCGCGTCCCGCCCACACGATGAAGCATGCGTAGAAAATCGCCCGCCGTGCCATTAAGGTGCGGCGGGCGCTTGTATACCAAGGCAACCTGCCTATAATGATGCAAGTCAAAAACGCCGAGCGCATCGCACGCACTTGCATCAGACATCCGAGAGGAGAAAACATACCCATGAAGGCACTCTACAATGACGGTTCGGTGGCCGAGCTCCCGCAGGACGAGGTCACGCACGTCATCCGCCACTCCGCCGCGCACATCATGGCGCAGGCCATCAAGCGCCTGTACCCCGAGGCCGACTTTGCCTACGGCCCCGCGACCGACAACGGCTTCTACTACGACGTCGACCTGCCCGAGGGCGTCAAGATCAGCGAGGATGACTTCCCCGCGATCGAGGCCGAGATGAAGAAGATCGTCAAGGAGAACCTCAAGTTCTCCGTGTACGAGAAGCCCCGCGCCGAGGCCATCGCCCTTATGGAGGAGCGCGGCGAGAAGTACAAGGTCGAGCACATCGGCGACCTGGACGACGACGCCCGCATCACCTTCTACCAGCAGGGCGACTACATCGACATGTGCGTCGGCCCCCACATCTGCTACACCAAGGCCCTCAAGGCCTTTAAGCTCACCGGCGTCTCGGGCGCCTACTGGAAGGGCGACAAGGACAACAAGATGCTCACCCGCATCAACGGCGTCGCCTTTGCCACCAAGGAAGAGCTCGACGAGCACATGCACATGCTGGAGGAGGCCAAGAAGCGCGACCACCGCAAGATCGGCCGCGAGATGGACCTCTTTATGATGCGCGACGAGGCCCCCGGCTTCCCGTTCTTCCTGCCCAACGGCATGATCCTTAAGAACACGCTGCTGGACTACTGGCGCGAGATTCACCACAAGGCCGGCTACGTGGAGATCTCCACGCCGCTCATCATGAACAAGCAGCTGTGGAAGACCTCGGGCCACTGGGACCACTACAAGGACAACATGTACTCCACCGTCATTGACGACGAAGAGTACTGCATTAAGCCCATGAACTGCCCGGGCGGCGTGCTGGTGTACGCCTCCAAGCCGCACTCCTACCGCGAGCTGCCCATCCGCGCCGGCGAGATTGGCCTGGTGCACCGCCACGAGCTGCGCGGTGCCCTGCACGGCCTGTTCCGCGTGCGCTGCTTTAACCAGGACGATGCCCACTTGTTTGTGCGCCCCGACCAGCTGACCGACGAGATCGTGGGCGTGGTCAACCTCATCGATTCCGTGTACCAGAAGTTTGGCTTTAAGTACCACGTAGAGCTTTCCACCCGCCCCGAGGACTCCATGGGTTCTGACGAGGATTGGGCTCGCGCCGAGGAGGGCCTGCGCACCGCTCTGGAGCAGCTGGGCATGGACTATGAGGTCAACGAGGGTGACGGCGCCTTCTATGGCCCCAAGATCGACTTCCACCTGGAGGACTCGCTCGGTCGTACCTGGCAGTGCGGTACCGTCCAGCTCGACTTCCAGATGCCGCTCAACTTTGACCTGGAGTACGTGGATGCCGACGGCACCAAGAAGCGCCCCATCATGCTGCACCGCGTGTGCTTTGGCTCCATCGAGCGCTTCATCGGCATTCTGATTGAGCACTTTGCGGGCAAGTTCCCCACTTGGTTGGCTCCCGTGCAGGTCAAGGCGCTTCCCGTCTCTGAGAAGAGCCGTGACTACGCCCACGAGGTGTGCGCCAAGCTGGAGGAGGCCGGCATCCGCGTGGTCTGCGACGACCGCGACGAGAAGATCGGCTACAAGATCCGCGAGGCCCGCAGCATCGACCGCGTGCCCTATATGCTCATTCTGGGCGAGAAGGAGGTCGAGGCCGGCAACATCTCCGTCCGCGATCGCTCCAACGAGACCGTTCAGATGAGCGTTGACGAGTTTGTGGCCAAGGTGCTCGAGGAGATCAAGACTCGCGCCTAGCACAAACAATACAAGAATTTACAAAGGCGATCGTCCTCGCGGGCGGTCGCCTTTTTTGTTAGAGGCTTTAGCCTGTGCGGGGCGCGCAGCGCGCCGCATCAGAAACCACCCGC
>CAJLOU010000109.1 GCA_905208345.1 uncultured Collinsella sp. | reverse complement strand
ACGCGCTCGGCCTGGGGGCCGGGTTCACCGGCCATGGTCAAAGGACGTCCGCTTACCAGGATATCGGGCTCATAGTCCTCGACCAGGTAGCGAAACGTCTTTGCCATACCGGTGACCTCGGCAGCCGGAAGCACCTTGACAGGCATTGCCATCTTGCCATCACGACTCGAGACGGCAATGCCAATCCTGGTCTCCCCTATGTCCAGTGCGAGCGCGACCACAGCGACTACTTGGGTTCTTAGGCGCCGAGCGCGGTCTTGGCGGCCGCGAGGGCATCGGCGATACCGGCGGCGTTCTTGCCACCGGCCTGGGCCATGTTGGGACGACCGCCACCGCGACCGTCGACCAGGCCCGCAATCTGCTTGATCACGTTACCGGCGTGGAAACCGGCCTTCACGGCGTCATCGGAGCCGGCAGCGAGCAGAGCCGGGGTGCCCTTCTCGGTCACGCTGGCAACGACGCAGGCGACGGGGCCGGCGACCTTCTGGTGCACGGTATCCCAAACGTTGCGCAGGTCGGCAGCCTCAAGGCCCTGGAGCTCAGCGACGACGAGCTTGTAGCCGTTCAGCTCGACAGCGCCGTCGATGGCGCTGGAGATCGCATCGGAGGAGCCACCGGTGAGCGCCTTCTTGAGCTTGCCGGAAGTCTCGCGCAGCTCGGCCTGCAGGTTCTCCACGCGGGCGGGAACCTCGTCGACACGGCACTTGAGCGCAGCGGCGGCGGCGTCGACGAGCGCCAGACGGTCGGCCATGTAGTCGAGAGCGCCCTTGGAGGTCACGGCCTCGATACGGCGGACATTCGAGCCCGTGGAGGACTCGGAGATGATCTTGAACAGACCGATCTCGGCGGTGTTGGCGGCATGCGTGCCACCGCAGAGCTCGCGGGAGAACGGCTGGTCCTCGGCGCCTACGGAGACGACGCGGACGACGTCGCCGTACTTCTCGCCAAAGAGGGCGACAGCACCGGCGGCCTTGGCCTCGTCGATGCCCATGACGCGGGTCACGACCGGCTTGGAAGCGAAGATCTGCTGGTTGACCAGGTCCTCGACAGCCTTGAGCTGCTCGGAGGACAGGGCCTCGAAGTGCGTAAAGTCAAAGCGAAGGTGCTCGGGCGTCACCAGCGAGCCGGCCTGGGAGACGTGCTCGCCCAGGACCTGCTTAAGGGCAGCGTCGAGCAGGTGCGTGGCGGTGTGGTTGCGGCGCAGGAAGCCACGGCGCTCGGCGTCGAGCGCGGCGGTCACAGCGGCACCGACGGTCAGCGTGCCCTCGGCAACGTGCGCGACGTGGGCATACAGGCCGTTGTGGTTCTTGGTATCGGAAACGGTAAGAACAACGCCCTCGGCGGAAAGCTTTCCGGCATCGCCCTGCTGGCCACCCATCTCGGCGTAGAACGGGGTGCGGTCGAGCACGACCTCGACGTCCTCGCCGGCGGCAGCGGACTCGACGGACTCGCCGTTGCGCACGATGGCGACAACCTTGGCGCCCTCGATCACATCGTTGTCATAGCCGTCGAACTCGGTCGCTGCGACCTTGTCGGAAAGCTCGACCCACACGTCGTTGAAGCTGCCCCAGGCGTCGCCCTTGGCATTGGCGCGGGCGCGGGCCTTCTGGTCCTCCATGCAGGCAGTGAAGCCGTCCATATCGACGTCGTGACCAGCGGTGCCGGCGATCTCGACGGTCAGATCGATGGGGAAACCAAAGGTGTCGTGCAGCTTAAAGGCGACATCGCCCGGAAGCACGGCGCCCTCGGAAAGCGCTGCCAGAGCCTCGTCCAGATAGACGCGGCCGTTGTCGAGCGTCGTGGAGAAGCGCTCCTCCTCGGAGGCGACGATACCCTTGACGAGGGCGACGTTCTTGAGCAGCTCGGGATAAGCCTCTCCCATCTGAGCATTGACCTCGTCGATGAACTTGGTCAGGAAGGCACCCTCGATGCCCAGCAGGCGACCGTGGAACACGGCACGGCGGAGCAGACGGCGAAGGACGTACTCGCGGCCCTCGTTGCCGGGCAGGATGCCGTCCGAGATCATAAAGTCGACGGCACGGGAGTGATCGGCGATAATGCGCAGCGAGCGGCTGGCACCGGAGTAGTCATCGGCGTCATAGGTCTTGCCGCTGATCTCCTCACCGAGCTTGATGAGATGCTGCATCAGATCGCCGTCGTAGTTAGCGGTCTTGTGCTGCATGATAGCGGCCATGCGCTCCAGACCCATGCCCGTATCGAGGTTGCGGTGCGGCAGCTCCGGCATGGAGCCGTCCTCCTGGCGGTCGTACTGGGTAAACACGAGGTTCCAGAACTCAAGGAAGCGGTCGCAGTCGCAGCCGGGCTTGCAGTCGGGGCTGCCGCAACCGACCTCCTCGCCCATGTCAAAGTATATCTCGGAGCACGGACCGCAGGGGCCGGTGGGGCCAGCGGCCCAGAAGTTGTCGTCCTCGCCCAGACGCGAGATGTGGTCCTCGGCAACGCCCAGGGAGCGCCACACGTCATGGGTCTCGTCGTCCTCGGTAAAGACAGTGAAGTACAGGCGGTCGAGCGGCAGCTTGAACTCCTTGGTGATGAGCTCAAAGGCCCAAGCGCAGGCCTGCTGCTTGGAGACGCCGCCAAAGGAGAAGTCGCCGAGCATCTCAAAGAAGGACAGGTGACGGCCGTCCTCGCCGATGCAGTCGATGTCGTTGGTGCGGACGCACTTCTGGCAGGAGATCGCGCCGATCTCCTTCATGGTCTTCTTGCCCTGGTAGTACTCCTTAAACTGGTTCATGCCGGCGTTGGCAAGCAGCAGCGAAGGGTCGTCGGGGACGAGGGACGAAGAAGGATAGAGCTTAAGACCGCGCTCCTCAAAGAAGTTGAAGAACTTGGAGCGAATCTCGGCCGTAGTCATTGACGGGTAGTCAGCACTCATAGAGGGAATCTCCTCGGTTTCACATCGAAACAGTTCAAACGTAACGATATTACCATCCCGCCGCGCCTGTGCAAAAAAGAGGGCCGGCACAATGCCGGCCCTTCAGCGAAATTGCATGTTAGCGCGTATGAATATTAATCCGAATTACCCCGCTAGTTGTCATCATCGTCCATGGAGCCGTCGATGCCGGTTTTGGTGTCGTCGTCCGAGTTGGAGTCATCGTCCTTGGCGAAGGGGTTCTTGAAGAAGCCCGTGGAATCGGGTTGCAAACCCGAGAGCTTGATCCAGGGATTATCGAACTCGGGCTTAGGCATCGCCTGGGCCTCGGGCGCAGTCTCGTTACCGATGAGCTCGGACTCATAGATGAACGTATCGTCTCCAAGCGCGTCGTAGGCAGCGACCGGGTTGCCCTCGGCATCACGATACGGCGTGCCTTTAAACACAGCGCCATCATATGCCACGAGCTGGCGACCGGTCTCATTCTCAAAGTAGTAGACGAAAATGCCCTTAAGGGCCGCGCACAGCGGAATGGCGATGACCATGCCGATGGGACCCATAAGCGCCGAACCGATAACGAGGGCCGTCAGGCTCATAACGGGATGTACCTGCACCGAACTCTGCATAACCTTAGGCGAAATGACGTTGTCGGTGACATTTTGCGCCACCATGGTCACGACAAGCGTCCACAACGCCAACATGGGGCTGAACATAAAGCCGAGCACCGTGGCGATCGCCGCGCTCACCCAGGGACCGACAACCGGGACCAAATGCATGATGCCGGTGAAGATAGCCATGAGTGCTGCGTATGGATGGCCAATGAGCGTAAAGCCGATAAAGGCAAGGATGCCACCGCAGATCGACGTTACGACCATACCGCGCATATAGCCGCCGACCGAGCGCGAAAGAATCGCGACCATAAAGCGGTACGAGGTCTCCTTTTCCTGACCGATGATGGTGCAGACCTCGTGATGCATACGGGGATAGTCGCAGGCAAGCCAGTAGGCAAGCACCAGACCAAGGAAGATCACGAACAGCTGCGAGGCCGTGTTGGTAATGAGCGGGAATACACCGCGACCGAGCTCGGCGGCAATCTGTGAGACATACTTGGACGCCACCGTAACGAGCGAAGAAAGGTTATCGTCCAGATACTCCTTGAGCGGCGTGTTATTGAGCGTCTTGGAATGCGAGATCATCTCGTTGAGGTCGCCACCAGCAACACGAAGCTGCTCGGGCAGGCGGCTCAGGACTTCCATGATCTGACCAAAGAGAATCGGCGACAAGATGCAAACGACACCGACGAGCACAGCAACGACCACAATAAGCGCGACAAGCGAACCTATGCCGCGATTCACGCCATGGTGCTCGAGCCAGTTGGTTATCGGCGACATCACAAAGGCGATGATGGATCCGACTGCCAAAAACTCGATAACCGGCGCCAGGATGCCCATAAGGTTAAAGATGACGGCGGCGATGACAATGCAGCCGACGACGCCCCAAATGCGCAACGTCAGAATGCGGGTATCGCGCAGCGTGCGGTCGGTTTGTTGGGGGTGCTCACTCATGAACGAACCATCACTCCGTCGGGGTCAATCTTGTCTTGAATCTTCTTAAGGGTACGGCGCAGCAGGCGCGAGACCTGCACCTGCGAGATGCCCAGCTTCTTGGCAATCTCGATCTGGGTCATGCCCTTTACGAAGCGCAGCTCGATAACCTCGCGCTCGCGAGGCGAGAAATCGCGGATGGCTTCCTCGATTACCAGGCGATCGTCGGTAAAGTCAAGCTCGTTGTCGTCGTCGGCGTAGCGATCGAGAATCGAAGGCGCATCGTCGGAATCGGACGCACCGGGGGCTTCGATGGGCACCGAGGTGTAGGCCGAGGACGATTCCATGGCTTCGAGCACCTCGTCGACGGTCACGCCCAGGTAATCGGCGATTTCCTCAACCTTGGGCGAACGCTGAAGCTCGTTGGTGAGCTTGTCGGTAGCCTGGTTGACCTTGGCAGAGAGCTCCTGCAAGCGACGAGGCACGCGCACGCTCCAGCCCTTGTCGCGGAAGTGGCGCTTAATCTCGCCCAGAATGGTGGGCGTGGCAAACGTCGTGAACTCGAGCCCGCGCTCAGGGTCAAAGCGGTCGATAGCCTTGAGCAGGCCCAGATAGCCGACCTGCAAAAGGTCATCGAGCGGCTCGCCGCGGTTCTTAAATTTGTTGGCAAGAAACCTTACCAGGTTCATGTGGGACATGACGAGCTGCTCGCGTGCATCCGGATCACCGGTCTCTTTATAACGACGAAACAACTCGCGGGTTTTCTCCTTGTCCCAAGCGGTCTTGCCGCTCCGGGAACGTTCGGTCATATTAGATATCCGCCTTGAGGTCGAGGGAAAGCGTTAGGGGCGCCGTAGTCTTTTCGTAGGAATCGCACACGCTTGCAAGAATGAGCTCGGCATACACGGCAGCCTGGTCATCCTCATCGACAGTCGCCTGGTCGCCAAAGGTAAAGGTCATGCCCACATGCGATTCGTCGACATCGAATTTGATCGAGATATCGTCGGAATCAATGGCCGTGCAGCCAAAGATGAAGGCTTCCTCGGCAGCCATACGGATATCCTCGATGCGATCGACGGACATAGAGCACAAGGCGCCGACGTTAGCGGCCGTCATGCGCACAAGGCGCGCCAGACGCGGGTCTCCGGCAACAGTCAGCGTGATGGGGCAGGTTGCTTCGCTACTCATCGCAGGACTCCTCGGAGGTCTCGGTGGGCGTATAGGTGTAATACTGAGCGGGCTTGGTAGCGGGCTTCTGAGCCACATCCGCACCATCGGCGGCCTCGTCCTCAGCCTCACCAATCAGAACGCGCTCGGTAGGCTGCTCGGCCTCGGCGGCGGCAGCGGCGAGCTTTCGATCGGCGTCGGCTGCAGGAGCCTTCACCTTATTGAAGAGCTTCTGCACGGCGCCGGCGGCAGAGTCGGTCACGTTCGATACGGCATTGCTGGCCTCGGCCATGGCGCCCGTGACCTCAGAGATGTCGCGAACGACCGCCTCAACCTCAACGAGGTTGGACGTCAGGGCGTCGACGGCGGTCTTGCTCGACTTGAGTAGGGGCTCAACCTGTGCCAGCGCGGGGGTGAGCTCATCGACAGCGCCATCGAGCTTTGCCACCACGGGTTGTGCCTCGGCGAGCGTGTTGTTAAGGTCGCTCACCGTCTTGTCGAGCGAATCGACGACGGTGCGGGTCTTGCGCAGGGTGAGTGCAAGCTCAACGACGGCCCACACGCCGGCAACGGCGAGCAGCAGCAGAGCGATTTGAATGGGACTCATACAAGCCTCCAAAGGAATCGAAATACAGACGTTGTTCATGGTACCCCAAAGAAGGGGAAAGTTACCCAAAGGGAATGCGCGAGGCGCCAATGACCTACTTGGGAGCGTTGCCGCTACGGTCGCGTTCGCTTTGCTCCACACGCCACTCTTCCCAACCGCGACCGGCAGGCTGCCAAAACGCACCGCGCTCCAGGCCTTCGGGCAAATAGCGCTGATCGACCCAGCCTTCGGGATAATCGTGCGGATACTTGTACACACCGTACTCATCGCTGCCCGG
>CAJLOU010000108.1 GCA_905208345.1 uncultured Collinsella sp. | reverse complement strand
GATCTACCGCTGGGTCGCGGCGGGCTACGACGGCATGACCAACATGGAGCTCAGGAGGAAGGTCGGCTACAGGCCGAGGAGGCGCGCACCGACGGCCTCGGCCACGCGGCACTCGCCCCGCAGGTCGTACGCCGCGTTCCTCGGCCTGGGCGAGGACGCGTGCGCCGCCGCCTGGGAGATGGACACCGTCGAGGGCGCGCGGGAGGACGGCGCCTGCCTGCTCACGCTGCTGCACCGCCCCAGCAGGCTGCAGCTCGCGCTGCCGCTCGCGGCGAAGGACGCCGCGAGCGTGGCGGCGGCGCTCGCGGGCGTGCGCTCGGTGCTGGGCGCAGACGGCACGGGGAGGGTCTTCCGCGCCGTGCTCACCGACAACGGCGCCGAGTTCTCCGACGAGGGCGCGATCGCCGCGCTCATCGGCGAGGGGCCCGGCGAGACGAGGCTGTTCTACTGCGACCCTAGGCGCAGCGACCAGAAGGGCGCCTGCGAGCGCAACCACGTCGAGATCAGGAAGCTGCTCCCCAAGGGCCGCGGCCTCAGGTTCGACCGGCTGGCCCCGGCGGACCTGTCGCTGGCGATGTCGCACGTGAACTCCGAGCCGCGCGGCGCGCTCGGCTTCGCGACGCCCGCCCGCGCCTTCCGGGCGATGCTCGGCGACGACGCGGCGGCGCTGCTGGAGGCGTACGGCATCGAGGACGTGCCCATCGACGAGCTCGACCTGACGCCGGGGCTCATCGCGCGGCCGCGCGAGGAAAGGGGCGATGCCCCGCTGTCCTAGCCTAAGGGAAAACGGAATAGACGGAACCGACCGTTCGGCTGAGTCTGGGAAAAGGTGCCGGGCGGCGGGCGGAGCATGGCCACCGGACCCATCGAAACACATCTCCACCGTTCCTTCAACTGGGAAAACGGCGCCCCCGGGCCCCGGGAGGGGCCGCGGGGGCGTTCGGCTAGGTGCGGGAACGGCCTATTTGCTCAATGTGTTCGGCTGAGATCGGAAATCAACCGGGTTTATCCGCTCCGGCCTACCAAAAGGGACGGGTTTCTCATGGTCGGTTTTATCAGGCAAAACAGCGAAGGAGGTCGGCCTTGCGCATAGGTGAGGCCGACCTCCTTCGGAGCGTTGCATATGTATGGCGGCACAGGGTTTATTGCGCCGCGGCCGCTGGGGCGTTTCCGCAGATAAAACCTGCCAAAATAAACCTGTCCCTTTTTGGTAGGTTTTAGTGCTTGCCGTTGGCAGAGGCGGAGCCGTTGACATGGTCGCGGGCATAGATCACGCCGTGGACGATGGCCAAACCGGCGGCATCTGCGGCGCGGGCGCAGGTGTCCTGGAAGTCCTCGGCCTCGCGGGCGCGCAGCTGCTTGAGCATGTAGTCGGCGACGGCCATCTTGCCGGGAGGGTTGCCGATGCCGGTGCGGATGCGACTAAAGTCGCGGCTGCCCATCTTGTCGATGATGGAGCGCAGGCCGTTGTGGCCGGCGTGGCCGCCGCCCACCTTGACGCGTACGTCGCCGGCGGGAATGTCGAGCTCGTCGTGGATTACAAGCAGCTCCTCGGCCTTGATTTTGTACTCGCGGCAGAGCTTGGAGATGGGGCCACCCGAGGTATTCATATACGACTGCGGCTTGACCAGCACGATCTGGCGCTTGCCACCCTCTTCCTCGGGATCGTTGATATTGATGAGTGCGACCTCGGCGCCTGCCTGGTTTTTCCAGTACGTGACGCCGGCCTGACGGGCCAGCTCGTCGATTGCTTTGAAACCTGCGTTGTGGCGGGTCTCGGCATATTCCTCGCCGGGGTTGCCAAGTCCGGCAACCATGCGAATCTTAAGCGGCTGTACAGCTGCCATGTTTGTCCTCCGTTACGTAAATAGTTCAATCAACGACAAAGGCTACCACGCCCGCCGAAGGCGAGGAAAGGTTGCAGCAAAGTCATTTCGGAAAACAGCTGCCCCGAGACAGCAGGAAGCCCCGGACACGCCGGGAGGGGTTATCAAAGCGAACATCCCGCAGCCGCAAAGCGGCGAGGACGTTCGCGTGATAACCCCGCAGGCGTGTCCGGGGCTTCCGGAGGGATGCGAGGGTCGAGCGACTACAGCGCGAAGTCGCCGCCGACGAGCGTGGAGACGGGCTCCTCGTGGTAAACGGCGGAGATGGCCTGAGCGAACTCCTCGGCGACCGAGATGGTCTTGATCTTGCCGCCAACCTCGACGGGGATGGCGTCGGTGACGACGCACTCGACGATGGGGGCATCGTTCAGGCGCTCGATGGCCGGACCGGAGAAGATGCCGTGGGTGGCGCAGACGTAGATGTCGCCGGCGCCCATAGCCTTGAGCTCCTTGACGTTGGCGCACAGGGTGCCAGCGGTGTCGATCATGTCGTCGTTGATGATGCAGGTCTTGCCCTTGATGTCACCGATGATGCCCATGACCTCGGCGGCGTTGTGGCGCGGACGGCCCTTGTGGGCGATGGCTAGGTCGCAGCCGAGCATGTCGGACAGCTTCTTGGCGGCCTTGGCGCGACCCACGTCGGGGGAGACGACAACCAGGTTGTCGGTGTCGAAGTGCATGTCGTTGTAGTACTGGCCAAACAGCGGCAGTGCGGACAGGTGGTTAACCGGGATATCGAAGAAGCCCTGGATCTGGCCCTGGTGCAGGTCGAGGGTGATGATGCGGTTGACGCCGGCACGCTCGAGCAGGTTGGCGACGAGGCGGGCGGTGATGGGCTCGCGCGGGCCGGCCTTGCGGTCCTGGCGGGCATAGCCGTAGTGGGTGATAACGGCGGTGATGGAGCGGGCGGATGCGCGCTTGGCAGCGTCGGTGGCGATGAGCAGCTCCATGAGCATGTCGTTGACGTTGCCGCCGGCCACGGACTGAATCAGGAAGACGTCGGCGCCGCGGACGGTCTCGTCGTAGCGGGCGTAAATCTCACCATTGGCGAACTGCTTTAGCGTAAGGCCCGAAAGCTCGACCCCAAGGTACTCAGCAATCTTCTGAGCGAGGGGACGGTTGGAGGAACCGGAATACACGCGGATGGACTTGCGCATATTCTCCGACTTCTCGGGATCATTAATCGGCATTACCCTTCTCCTTTATACATCGAATGCCATATAGATGCCTTGTTGCATTGTAACCGCGCGGCGGGGTTTATCGGGTCCTGATAACGTCTTTACCGCCAACGGACACGAACCGACCACTCATCCGGTTGCGCAGGTCACGATAGAAAAAGGAGCCGCCCCCATGGGAACAGCTCCTTAGATGCTTGGTAAAACGTTATACCTCGTCGTCCTCGTGCAGACGGCGGCGGTAATCGGCGGCCCAGCCCTCAATATTTACCTGACGGGCGCGGCCCAGACCAAGTGCGTCGGCCGGGACCGGCTCGGTGATGACGGAGCCAGCGGCCACGAGCGCGCCGTCGCCGATCTGGGCGGGCGCGACCATCATGGTGTCGGAGCCAATGAAGGCATCCTTGCCGATGACAGTCTTGTGCTTGTGCACGCCATCGTAGTTGCAGGTGATGGAGCCCGCGCCCACGTTGACGCCGGAGCCCATGGTGGTGTCGCCGATGTAGGACAGGTGCGGCACCTTGGAGCCCTCGCCGATCGTGGACTTCTTGATCTCCACGTGCGTGCCGGCCTTGGAACCGTCGAGCATGTGGGTACCCGGGCGCAGGTAGGCGCGCGGGCCGCAGTCGACGCCGTTCTCGATGACGGCCTCGATGGCGATAGTCTCATCGATGGTGCAGCCGCTGCCGACGGTGGTGTCGGTGAGACGGCTGTTGGGGCCGAGCTGGCACTCCTCGCCCACGGTGACGTGGCCGATCAGGTGCGTCTGCGGCCACACGACGGTGTCGCGGCCGATGGTGGCGTCGGGGCCGATCCAGGCCTGCGTGGGGTCGATGAAGGTAACGCCCTCGGCCATCCAGTGCTCGTTGATGCGGTCGCGCGCGATGGCGGTGAGCTGCGCGAGCTGGATGCGGCTGTTGACGCCCAGGCCGTCGCGGTAGTCGTCGCAGTGGAAGATGGAGACAGCCTGGCCGTGGCCTTTGAGGATCTCGAGCATGTCGGGCAGGTAGTACTCGGACTGCGCGTTGTCGTTGCCGACCTCGTTAATGTGGGCGGCGAGCTGCGCGCCGTCAAAGGCGTAGCAGCCGGCGTTGCACTCCAGCAGCGTGGCGGCCTGCTCGGGCGTGCAGTCCTTCTGCTCGATGATGCGCTCGATCTGACCATCGGCGCCCAGCTTGATGCGGCCGTAGCCGAAGGGATCAGGCGGGGTCATGGTCATGACGGTGCAGGCGAGCTCGCCGGTGGCGACGGTCTGCGCGAACTTGGCGACGGTGTCGGCAGTGATGAGCGGCAGGTCGCCGTTGAGCACGACGACAGGGCCTTGCGTGATGCCGCAGGCCTCGAGCGCGACCTTCACGGCGTGGCCGGTGCCCAGACGCTCGGTCTGCTCGACGCACTCGACCTTGGTGGCGCTGTTGGCGTAGGCGCCGTCGATGAGGGCGCGCATCTCGTCGGCGTGGCTGCCGATGACAACCACGACGCGGCTGCAGCCGGCCTTGATGGTAGCGTCGACGATCCACTGGACCATGGGCTTACCCAGGATCTTGTGCGAAACCTTGCAGTGGTTCGACTTCATGCGGGTGCCCTCGCCGGCAGCGAGGATAATTGCGGTTGCGTCCATGTGATCTCCTGTTACGTTATAGAGACGTGTGTTTGGAAACGATACACGGCGCAATATGATACCGCAGGCATATGACGAGCGCGTAACGATTGGTTTGCGGCGGTTGAGGCTTGCGCCGCCGGCGTGGCGTTTGCACTGCTTGCGTGCGGCGTTGGCGGTGCTGCGGAGCTGTCGTTTGAGCGAGGGGACGGGGTGCCCGTGGACAACATACGAGAGGAGTTTGGCGGCGAGCCCGTCGCGGCATTCTCGATGTCGCATCCGGCTGTGCCGGCACTCTATATAGTGCTGACGCTGGGGCTCACTATGTTCTCGATGCAGCCGGTACTGATTGCGCTGTCACTTGCGGGCGGGCTGGCGTATGGATTTGCGACGCGTGGGGCTGCCCGCACGCTGGGCGCGCTCCGCTGGCAGCTGCCGGTGATTTTGATCGTCGCGGTGCTCAATCCGCTGTTTAGCGCCTCGGGCTCGACGGAGCTGTTCCGTATTGGTATGCGCGCGGTGTATCTGGAGAGCATGGTATACGGCCTGTGCATGGGCGGGCTGTTTGTGGCGAGCGTGCTGTGGTTTGAGGCCGCGGCGTCGATGCTCGAATACGACAAGGTGCTCGCGCTGCTGGGTAATGCCGCGCCGGTGATCGCGCTCATGATCTCGATGTGCATGCGGCTTATCCCGCAGTTTTTGCGCCGCGGCCGTACGGTACTGGCGGTGCAGGATGCGATTGATGTACCGGGGCGTGCGCCCACCAATCCCGTGCGATCGCGCCTGCGGGCGTCGAGCGTGCTGATGGGCTGGGGCATGGAGGATTCGCTGGAGCGCGCCGACGCCATGCGCTCGCGCGGATGGGGCGCCGCGACGCGCCGCACGACGTATGCGCGGTATCGGCTGGGGCGCGGCGATGTTGCCGCGCTGGTTGGGCTTGCGCTGTTTGGTGCCGCCGCGGTGGCGGTGGCATGGACCGCGACAACGCAGTATTCGTTTTATCCGCAGCTCTCGGTGCCGGCGCCGTGGCTGGGCTATGTTGTGTACGCTGTCTGGATGATGCTGCCTTGCGCGTCGCACGCGATTGATGAGAAGAGGTTTGGCTGATGTCTCGGTTGGATAGGGGCCCGGTGTCGGGCGCGGCGTGCGGCCCGGATATTCCGGCGATTGAGGTGCAGGGCCTTAGTTTTGCCTATCCCGGGGCCGGGGCACCGGTGCTCGAGGGGCTTGATTGGCGTGTTCCCCAAGGTGCATTTGCGCTGCTTGTTGGCGGTACCGGTTCGGGCAAGTCGACGCTACTGTCGCTGCTCAAGCCCGAGATCGCGCCGGCGGGCGAGCGCACTGGTGATGCGCGCGTGCTGGGCGAGAACGTTGCCGACATGGACGTGCGGGCATCGGCGGAGCGCGTGGGCTATGTGTTCCAGGATCCCGAGAACCAGATCGTGTGCGAAACCGTGTGGCACGAGATGGCGTTTGGCCTGGAAAACTTGGGGCTAGCACGTGATGAGATGCGCCGTCGCGTAGCTGAGACCAGCTATTTCTTTGGTCTGGAGGACTGGCTTCATCGCGATACCGATACGCTTTCGGGCGGCCGCAAGCAGCTGCTGTCGCTTGCCGCCGTCCTGGCGCTGCGTCCGCGTGTGCTGCTACTCGACGAGCCCACGTCTCAGCTCGATCCCGTTGCCGAGAAGAATTTTCTGCACGCGCTGTTTCGCGTGAACCGTGAGTTGGGCTGCACGGTTGTTGTGGCTACGCATCAACCGCGCCCAATGCTCGAGTATGCGACGTGTGCGTACCGGATTGAGGACGGTCGCGTGCGCGAGGCGGCGGATATGGCTTCTTTGGGACGCCGAGAATCGTTGTTTTCCGACGACATGTTGGGGTGGGGTGCCGTCCGATGTGCAAAAAACGGAGTATTCAGCAGGC
>CAJLOU010000107.1 GCA_905208345.1 uncultured Collinsella sp. | reverse complement strand
TGCGGCGAGGCTTTTTGCCCCCTGCGGAAAGATTGGGGAACTAAGCCCTCGTCCCTCCCAGGTTGACCTACTCGAGGTCGTCGCCCTTGTGGCGTTAGGGCGGAAAAATAATAAGAAGCCTTCGCGCTGCGGAATGATTTTGGAAACTAAGTACGGGGGCCCGCCCAAGCCGTCCTGCTCAATCGTCCTTGTGGCGTTAGGGCTGAAAGAGAGGGACGGGAGGGCTGCGAAAGCTCGAAGACGAGCATGTCTCTCTCGAACGAGGCAGAAAGCTCGAGCCCCATGGCGTGGGCGAGCTTGGCGGCTGTGGCGAGCCCGAGGCCCGCTCCGCTCTTGCCCCGCGCGGTGTCGGCCTGGTAAAAGCGGTCGAAGAGACGCGTGACATCGAGTTCGGTGGGGTCTGCCACGCGGTTGGCGATGCGGATACGCCCGCGCGCGAGCGCGATGCGGGGAGCGTCGATACCGTGGCGCAGGGCGTTGACCACGAGGTTCTCCAGAATGCGCTCAAGGGCATCGCTGTTAGCGCTTATGGTGACGTCCTGAGGCTGGGCAACGAGTTTCGGCTCCCAGCCGCGTTCCTCGAACTCGGGGAAATGGCCGAGCAGCACGCGCTCGACGATTGGCCTGAGTTCGAGGGGCTCGCAGACGAGCTCGAGGTCAGGGTCGCTCGCCTTTGTGTAGGAGAAGAGCTGGTCGAGGAGGGCGGCTGTGGCGTCGATGCGGTCGGTGGCGGCGCCAAGGCGCGCGGCACGCTCATCGGGCTCGACTTCGTCACAAGCGAGCTGCAGGTAACCCTTGGCGCCCATGAGCGGCGTGCGGATGTCGTGCGACAGCGAGGAGAGGTCGCGCTGGAACTCCTGCTGACTGCGCTGGACCGCGATGCGTGCCTCGTCGCTGCGGTCGAGCTCGGCGTTGATGGCGTCTACGAGGTCGGCAAGGCCAGGGGCGGAGGAGCCGCGATTGAGGCGGGCGTTGCTGCCCGCTGGGCGCTGCTGCAAAAAGCGCGTCATGCGGTTTATGTCGCTGGCAAAGACAGCGACGGCGATGAGTGCGCCCGCGATAATGCCCAAGATGAGCGCGACGGCAACGAGCATGATCTCTCCTTTCGAGGATGCGAGGTCGAGCGGGACGATGTTCGTACGCCTAGCTCACAGGTCCTTTTTCTTGGCAACGAGCAGGAACAGAGTGCTCGAGATGGTGAGCCAGATAATGCTCACGAGCAGGATCCAGGTGGCATAGTTGAGCGGAAGTCCGGCACTGCCCGTCATGGGGTTCAAGATGTGGCTCGCCCCGGTTTCAAGGTTTTGCATGGCAATGCTCGGCATCCAGCTGGCGACATTGGACAGGAGGGATTGGACCGGATCGGGGAGCCCAAGAGAGCCGGACTCCGCGAGGTTCATCAAGAAGAGGGGAATGGAGGACGTGGCGATCAGGAAGGCGAAGATATAGCTCGGGACCTTGGCACGCGAGGCGAAGGCGAAAAAGAGCGGGATGGCGGAAATTGCCCAGTTGGTGAACCATACGCCCAGAACCCACAAGAAGCCCGTGCCGACCGTGTCGAGTGCCGTGAACGAAAGACCCGCTCGGCTCATAAAAAACAGGGCAAGAAGCGCGATGAGCGCAAAGCTCACCGCCATGAGCAGGAAGGACCATATGCCTGCAAGGACGAGCTTCTCTACAAAGAGCGCGAGGCGGCCTCGCGTCGACGATATGAGGTTCTTGATATAGCCGTCTGAAAGGTCGAAAAAGAGCAGCTCGAGAGTGCCAAAGAGACATGACATCGTCAAAATCGAAGGGCTGCTGAGCCACCAGCCGCCGGCAAAGGCAGACGGTGTCGAACCCATGCGCGCCCGTTCGACGCTCAAAAACCCCTCCTGGAGAGACATGCTCGTTGTGAATGCGAACAGTGCGGTGCAGGCGGTAAGCACGAGCGCGTATTGCCAGAAGGCTCCGCGCAGGCGGCTGATGCGGGTGATGCGGTAGAGGTCGGCGCGAAGAAGGTTCAGCATGCTAGGCCTCCTTCGTGTTGCGCTGCGAGGCAGTGGCGCGCACGGTATTGCCGGCGCGCGCTGCGTCGTTCGCGTCGGTGAGCTCGGCGCCCATAAGCTCGACGAAGTAATCCTCGATATCGCGCTCGAGCTTGGTGAGCTCAAGAACCCGCTGGTCGGAGTCGTGCAGGACGCGAGAAATCTCCTCGATGGTGGGAATGGCACCCACGGCGTTTGCCGCGTCTGCCGCCGCACCGCCACGCTTCGACCCATCCGCCCATGCGATGCCGGCGGACACCAGCACGGATCCGTCCGGCTCCATGCGCAAGGATGCGCCCGTCAACCGCTCTTCGAGAATCGCTAGCGTGCGGGCGGCATCGACGGTCTTGACGCGGACGGAGCTGCCACAGCTGGCATGCAGTTCCTCGGTCGTGAACTCGCGCACCATGCTGCCGTCACGGATTACGCCAAAGCGCGTTGCCATGCGGTCGAGCTGGTCGAGCACGTGGCTCGAGATCATTATGGAAACGCCGCGCTCCTGGTTGAGGCGGGTGAGCGTGTTGCGCATGCTGCGCGTGACCTCGGGGTCCATGCCGTTGAACGGCTCATCGAGCAGCAGGAGGTCGGGGCCTCCCACAAGGGCGAGCGCCAGACCCAAGCGTTGCTTCATGCCGAGGGAGAACTTCTTGACCGAACGGTTGCCGGTGTCTTGAAGCCCCACGAGGGCAAGCAGGTCGTGGCACTGCTCTTTGGCGTGGGCCACGCCGATGGCGAGCGCCTTGCACATGAGGTTTTCGAACGCGGAGTAATTTGGCAGGATGCCGGGGTCCTCGATGAGGGCACCCACACGCGAGAAACTGGCGTCGAAGGCCTTGCGTCCACGCAGCGACTCCCCGAACAGCTCGATATCGCCCGAGGTTGGCGTCGCAAGCCCGGTTACCATCTTCATGACAGTCGACTTGCCTGCACCGTTTTTCCCTACAAAGCCGTAGATGTCTCCCTCGGCAACATGAAGATCGAGGGCGTCGACGGCGCAGGTGTTTCCGTACCGTTTGGTCAGCGCGCATGTTTGAAGAACGTTCACAGCCGCTCCTTCCGTATGGTGGTTGGTCTACATCTTCATCATGGGCCGTATGTCTTGGGGAAGACGTAAGCGGAAATAAAGAAAGGGTAAAGGTGGGCGAAGGTGCTCGTTCCAAAGCGTGACGTTTGTCAGTGGACAAACGCACGGCATGGGCAATCTGCGCCTATTCCTCAACCAGTTTAAAGCCCATACCCCAGACCGTCTTGATGTAGCCTTCCGTCCCACTCCCCTTGAGCTTGCCGCGGATATTCGAAACATGCACGTTGACGGTGTTGTCGTCGGCGGCGTACGGCTCGCCCCACGCCTGCTCGAACAGCTCCTGCTTGGAAAACACGCGCCGGGGGCGGCGCATGAGCAGCTCCATGATGTTGAAGTCGATGCGGCTGAGCTCGATCTCCGCGCCGTGTGCCGTGAAGGTGCGGGCCTCGGGGTCGAGCTCCCATGAGCGGAACACGAGGGTTCGATGTGGCGCACTTGCAGCGTCGCTGTCGCGTACGACGGTTTGTTTGCGGTGTCTGAGCTGCACTTCGATACGCGCGACAAGCTCATCGAGGTCGAAGGGCTTGGCAAGGTAGTCATCGGCGCCGAGCTTGAGCAGGTCGATCTTGTCGGAGGCGGCCGTGCGGGCCGAGGTCACGACGATGGGAACGGACGCGTCGCGCTGGCGGATGAGCGCGACGAGCTCCTCGCCGGTCATGCCGGGGAGCATAAGGTCGCAGATCACCACGTTAAAGCTGGCGCTGTGGTCGACGCTCGCCTTCGTGAGCGCGGCTTCGAGGAGCAGGCGCGCCTCCGTGCCCGAAAACGCCTGGGTACAGGCATAGCCGCATCGGGAAAGGTGCGTGGCAACGATGTGGTTGATGTCGGCGTCGTCCTCGACGATGAGCACGCGGATATCTGCCATGGCTTCCCTTTCGGCGTGGGTATATGGCGTGATGTTTAGCTTGCGGCGCGCAGCTGCGGGCGCTTTGCCCATGGTAGCACCGTGTGTGGGTGGCAATTCTCAAGAGAATCTCAAGAAAGGAGACGGCGCGTCGATACGGCATGACCATCGAGGGGGAGTTTTGCCTTTGTCAGCGGGGAAGGCGTGCGTCTTATACGACTTCAGCGACACGAGGCACAGCGGCACCAACGCGCAGCCGGTAGGATGGATGAGGAGGTTGATTGTGCTCGAGGACTCCAGCCTAACAGAGGGAACATACACGGAGAGCTGAGGAAACACAAAAATCGGGAGAGGGTCTACGGGCGTTTTTCCGGACTTTGTGCTAAGCACTCTGGGTATGATGGCCAGCAAGTAGCAGAAGGAAGGAAGCTGGATGGACGAGACGATTCTTCGTGCGTTTGGATGGGTGGCGCTGGGCTGCGGATTTACCTGGCTCATGACCACGGCGGGCTCGGCGATGGTGTTTTTCTTTCGCAAGGACAGCGAGACGACGCACCGGATTTTCCTGGGGTTCGCCGCCGGCGTCATGATCGCAGCGAGTGTGTGGTCGCTGTTGATTCCTGCAATCGAGCAGGCTGAGGAGGCAGGCCAGATTGGCTGGATTCCCGCGGCTGGCGGTTTCCTGTTGGGCGTGGCGTTCCTCATGCTGCTCGATACGTTCCTGCCTCACCTGCATGCCGAAGAGGCGGAGCCCGAGGGCGCCAGGTCGAGCTGGAAGCGCACGACGTTGCTGGTGTCGGCGGTGACGCTGCACAACATCCCCGAGGGTATGAGCGTGGGCCTGGTGTTCGCGATGGCAGCCCAGGCAACTGGTGCGGATGCGACGGCGTACCTTGGCATGGCATTTGCGCTAGCCATCGGCATGGGGCTGCAGAACTTCCCCGAGGGCGCGGCGATCTCGCTGCCGCTCATGCGTGAGGGGCTGAGTCGCACGAAGGCGTTTGTGCTGGGCAGCCTGTCGGGCATCGTCGAGCCGATTTTCGGCATTGCGGTGGTGCTTGTGAGCGCGCAGATCACCCCGTTCATGCCGTGGATGCTGGCGTTCGCGGCGGGTGCCATGGTGTACGTGGTGGTCGAGGAACTGATTCCCGAGGCGCACCTGGGGACGCATTCCAACATCGGTACCCTCGGTGTCATCGCGGGCTTCGTGATCATGATGGTCCTGGATGTCGCCCTGGGCTAGTGGCCCCCTCAATAACCGCTTCCCAGTTGCTCGTATTCTCCGCTTCTCCTTCAACAATCCCCCCCCTCACCCCATTTCTGCTTCAGTGTCATCGCTTCCCCATGCTGTTTCCGTCGAAAATCAGCGATTTGGAGCGCTTTTTTGACGGGAGCGTCTCTTTGCTGATGGGGGTTAGAATGCCCGGGCCTGGTTGGGGAATGCCTTGTCTAGCGATGCTTGGAGCTTTTTGAAAGATGCTCTTAGGTTGAGGCTCTGATCGGTTGAGCGCATGTGCTGCGAGGTTGGGGAGTCGAGGAGGCCGTTTCTCTGTGTCGGGGGGAAGGAGAAAAGGTTTGCATGTTTTAGGGATGGCTGCTGTGCTGCGTCATTGGAAGAATGCATGCTTATGCGGCCTCCTCGATGTCCACCAAAAGGATGCGCTCGGGGTTGCTGCTAGGTCCCGTGCGCTGGCTACATTATGCCGCGAGCGCAGATGAGGAAGCGCTAAAGAAAGGCTTAACCAGGTTTGATGTAACAATGAAACTGCAGGTCAAAGCTATCGAATAACACTTTTAAAAGGCTGGGGTCTTAAGGGTTCTCTAAGGTTTGTGGCGTAATTGTTGCGTATGTGAGGCATCTGGATGGGCCCAACTATGATTCCCTTAGGGAAAACACGCTTAGAGGCGTGCAACCGTGATTTCCCTAGGGAAATCACGGCGAGAGCGGGCGGATTAGCACTGCGGTTTTGCGGCGCGTACTTGTTCGATGACCTTTTCCATCGTGGCGTCGATGTGGTCTTTTTTGAGCTCGCATTCCCAGATGGTTATAGGCGTCCAGCCCATTTGAGTGAGTGCTGCCACGGCAGCGCGGTCGCGCTCGACGTTGCGACGGAACTTTGCCTCCCAAAACTCAACGTTGCGCTTGGGCTGGCTAGGGTTGCACTTGGGGCAGCGGTGCCAAAAGCAGCCGTTGACGAAGATGGCGATCTTGCGGCCGGGGAAGGCGATGTCGGGCTTGCCGGGAACCTTCCATTCCAAGCGATAACCCGTAAGGCCCGCTTCGCGCAGGCGCTGTCGTACGAGCAGCTCGGGCTTGGTGTTGGCGCGTTTGTTGCCTTTCATGGACTTTTTGATGGCGGCGCGACGGCGGACCAGTTCGCGCTCGTCAGCGGAGAGGTCCGAGGTGTCGATGCCGTCGAGCAGACCGGGCTTGGGACGCTTTTTGCTGCGGCGCTTAGGTGCGCGCTTGGGCTTGGTGGCGGGCTTGTCGGTCGCGGTGGCCTCGGCGTCGTTGGCAGTGCTGTTGGCCTCAAGCCGGTCTTCCTTCAGCTCAATCAGGGCATCAATGAGCCCCTTGTCGGCGGGCATCCATTCCACCGTGGCAAGCGAGGTGCGTGGAATCCAGCGGATATCGAGCTGGCGGTCGTGCTTCTGAGGCTCATCGGATTCATCGGCGAGCGAGCAGTAGTAGCACTCCATGGAGAGATGAAAAT
>CAJLOU010000106.1 GCA_905208345.1 uncultured Collinsella sp. | reverse complement strand
ACCTCCCGCTGGAGGATGGGCAGCATGGCCATGCCGCCGCCGAAGGTCATGACCCCCACCTTGGCAAAGGTGAGGAACAGCTCCCACAGTAATTTCACAAGATCACCTCATTCAGAATATCCATAGAGACCCCGGACGGACACCTCGCCGCTGTACAGCGTCTCCACGGTGCCGTCGTCATACCGCACCGTCAGGCCGTATTGCGGGTCGATGCCCTCCGCCACGGCCAGGCCGCCGGTGCCTTGAGGTCCCATGAGCCCCTTGTGGCCGGTAAAGCACACAACATCGAGCCCCATGGCATCCATGTCAATCTTCGCCGTACCGGCAGACTGCGAGGCGTCGACGATCGCCAGCGCGCCGGCCGCGTGCGCGATGGCAGCCACACGCGAAACGTCGACCGCGTTGCCGGTCACATTGGAGGCGTGCGTCACCACCACAGCACGCGTGCCCGGCATGACCAACCGCTCGAGCTCGTCGTAGTCGAGCACGCCGCTCGCATCGCAACCCGCATGCTCAACCGTCACACCTTGCTCCGTTGCCAAGCGATTGAGCGGACGTAGCGCGGAGTTGTGCTCGAGCACCGTTGTGACCACACGGTCGCCGGGGCGCACCACGCCATTGATGACGGTGTTGAGCGCCGCAGTGGAGTTGGGCGTAAAACAAACATGGTCGGCCCGCGGGCAGCCCAGCAAGCGCGCGAGCTTGGCACGGCAACCGTGAATGGTACGAGCGGCGTCGAGGGCACCCGACGTGGCGCCGCGCCCGGCATTGCCGAGCGAGCACATCGCTTGCATCACGGCATCGATGACCGCCTGCGGCTTGTGCATGGTCGTCGCCGCGTTATCCAGGTAGATCATCGCACGACCTCCCACATGTCGATCACCGTAAAGCCCTCGGTGGGAACGCCCGCCGCGGCGAGTTCGCCGCGCAGCAGCTCCTCATCGGCAGGCAACGCCTTCCACGCCAGACCGCAACCGGCAGCGACCTCCCCGGGCACGGGAATCGTTCGCCCAGGAAGGCCGCGCTCGATGCACAAGGACTCGCAGCCCATGGCGGCCGCCGTGGTGGGAAACGTGATGACAAGCGCCGGGCGCTTCTCCCTCATGGCAACTCCAACCAATACGCTACGGGCGCACGACGCGCACGGCCTGCTCCATCTTCTCCACGATCACGTACATGTTGGTGACCTCGCCCACCGCGAGCTGGTCTTTAATGCCATAGTGGTCCAGGCAGGTGCCGCAGGTGAGAATCTCGACACCCTGCTCCGCCAGGCCCTTCAGGTCGTCGAGCACCGGCGAACCCTCGACGGTGAGCTTGGCACCGCCGTTGTAGAACAGCATGGTCGCGGGCAGTTCCTCCTGCTGCGTCACGGCAAAGATAAACGCCTTCATGAGCTTGTGGCCCAGCTCGTCGTCGCCACGGCCCATGCAGTCGGTGTAGACGGAAATGACGAGCTTGCCCTTGCCGGCGCTGGCATCACAGAAGGCAGCGCCATCCTGCTCGGGATCGGCCACGGCAACGGCGCCAGAGGTCGCCACGGTCACGTGCCACTCGGCGTCAGAAACCTTCTCGACCAAGGCCGTGCAGCCCTTCTCCTGCGCCATCTTGGAGATGTTCTTGACGGCGGTCTCGTTATCGACCGAGGTCACGACTGTGCCCTCGCCATCGAGCTGCTTCAGGGCTTTGAGCGTCTTGACGACGGGCAGCGGGCAGGCATCGCCCATGGCATTGACTTCAATTTTGGTAGACATAGTTTTTCCTTTCAAAAGGGACCGCCCAGAACAGTAGGCGGTCGCATAAACGGTTTTCCTTAATGCACAACGCGAACGGCAGGACCGCCCGGCACCGGCTCGCACACGCGGCCGATCGTAGCGGCAACGCGCCCCTCGGCATGTAAACGACGCGCAAGCTCATCCGCATCCGCCGCGGGCGCCGCAATAAGCAAACCGCCCGAAGTCTGCGGATCGTACAGCGCATCCAGCATGCCCGGCTCCAGGTCATCGTCGGCAGCTACACGCGGGCCAAAGAAGTCCTGGTTGCGGTAGGAGCCCGCGGGGATAATGCCCAGACGCGCCATGTCGAGCACCTGGTCAAAGAGCGGCACCGCCCCCGACGCGAGCTCGATTTGCACGCCCGAGCCCTCGGCCATCTCGCACGCATGCCCGATCAGACCAAAGCCCGTAATGTCGGTGCAGCCGTGAAGCTCAAGTCCCTCGGCCAGACGAATCGGAGCCTCGTTGAGGGTGCGCATCGAGTCAAACATGGCTGCGGCCTCGTCCTGCTCGATGAGCTCGCCCTTAATGGCCGTGGTGATAATGCCCGAGCCGATCGCCTTGGTCAGCAGCAGAACATCGCCCACGCGTGCGCCGCTGTTGGCGAGCATGCGGTCGAGCGCGACAAAACCACTCACGGACAGGCCGTACTTGGGCTCGTCGTCGTTGATGGTATGGCCGCCCGCGATGGAGCAACCCGCCTCGACGCACTTGTCGGCGCCGCCCGCCAGAATCTGGCCGGCGACCTCGATGCCCAGGCAGCTCGGGATGCACAGCAAGTTCATGGCATGGCTCGGCCGCCCGCCCATGGCGTAGATATCCGACAGCGAGTTGGCCGCGGCGATCTGGCCAAAGAGGAACGGGTCGTCGACCATCGGTGGGAAGAAGTCGATGGACTGCACGAGCCCCAGGTTCTCCCCTACGCGGAAGACGCTCGCATCGTCGGAGGTATCGAACCCTACGAGCAGGTTGTCGTTATGCACATTGGGTAAATCGCCCAGGACCTGGGCGAGGGCTCCGGGAGCCAACTTAGCGGCTCAACCGCTCGCGGCAGTCATAGACGTGAGCTTAATCTGATCGTCAGCCATCGATACCTCCTCTCATCGGTCAATCATTTTCTCCCAGTATACGCATGAATGCGAGCCTGCGGCGGATGCATTAATTGAGCGCCTGTGCGCGAATCGCCGCGCCGATGGCACCGGCGAAGCGGGCCTGGGGCGAGGTGGTGACCGGCGACCCCAGCAGCGCCGCCAGCCGCTCCACAACGTAAGCGTTCTCGCACAAGCCTCCCGTCAGGTAGTACGGAGCGCCCGCCGCCTGCCCGGCCATGGTCGCCACGCGCGAGACCACGCTGTCGATCACGCCACGCGCAATGTTCTCGCGCGGCTCACCGCGACCGATCAAGCTGATGACCTCGCTTTCGGCAAAAACCGTGCACATACTGGAAATCTTGGTAGGCTCGCCGGTGCGGGCGAGGTCTGCCATCTGCTGTTGGGAAATGCCTAGGCGGTCGGCCATGATCTCCAAAAAGCGCCCCGTGCCGGCGGCGCACTTGTCGTTCATGGCAAACTTGGCCACGCGGCCGCCCTTGAGTTGGATGACCTTGGTATCCTGACCGCCCACGTCGATCACCGTGCCGTGATCGCCAAACAGGCGCACGGCACCGGTGCCGTGGCAGGTAATCTCGGTCACGACCTTGTGCGCATAGGGCACGGCAACGCGGCCGTAGCCAGTCGCGACCACGCGAGCATCTTCGGCCGTCACGTCATAGCCGGCCGCTGCCAGTGCCTCGCGCAGCCGCTCGGAAGCATCGACCGAGGAGAACCCGGTTGGCTGCACGCACGTCCACGCCACCGAACCCTCCCCGTCGACCACAGCAGCCTTAGCCGCCGTAGACCCGATATCGATCCCGATCCCTATCATGGCTCTCTTCCAATCTAAACATCAAAGGTAGCGGCGCGTTCAGGCGCCTTAGCTCTAGGTTTCTCAGGTGCCGGAGATTGCCCCGAAAGAGGAGCGCAGCGTACTTTGGGTACGCAAGCGACGGTTTGAGGAGCAAGATCCGGCGCCTGAGGAAGCTAGAGGGTTTCGATGAAGGCGGCGATGCGCGTCTCGATCTGGCCCATGTCACCGTTGCTGTAGTCGGTCTCGATCTTCATATACGGAATACCCGCACCCTCGACGGCCTCCTGCATGCGCGCGCTCTCCACGTTGAAGGTGTGGCAGGCCTGTAGCACGCTCTCTACCACGCCATCGACATGGTACTTCTCGCACATGGCCAGCGTGTTCTCCATGCGGCCGTCGTTAGGCGTCATGACCGAGCAGTTGATATCCAGGTAGCGGTCGGCGATGGCGCGCAGAATGTCGGGCGCGTCCGGGTCGATCATCATAGCCGCCGTGCGCTCACCCGAGCAGTCGTCCATGCACACGACCACGCCGCCGTTGGACTCGATGGTGCGGCCGATCTTGTTAATCACACCGCCCACCGGGCAACCGGTGATCAGAATGCGCTTGGCGTCCGCCGCAACCGGGCGCTCGCCCGCGTCGTAGGCCTCGCGCAGCTTGGCGACCTTTTGCTCCAGCTGCTGCGTATAGGCCTCGATATCAAAGCTGAACGTACCGGCAAACATAGTGCTCATCAGGTCGATGCCGCTCATGGCCGCCGGCTGGTTGGCCTGCAGCGCAAACATCATGAGCTGAGCCGCACGCAAGCGGTTGCGACGACGGACGGCAGCACGCAGGTCATCGTCGGTAATCGTGATGCCGTAGAAGCCCTCGAGCTCCTCCTTGAGCAGGCGGCACTCCTCGTACCAGCCTTCACGCTCGTAGGCGCGATCGCGACCCTGCGGAAGATGCAGAATGTGCGTGCGCTTGAGCTCGTTGAGTAGCTCGTACATCTTCTTCTTGCCGTCGCAGGTGGTCTCACCGATGATCATGTCGCTAAAGTACGTAAACGGACACTCTTGCGAGCAGGCAAAGCCGTACGTCGACTTGATGAGCGGACACAGATTTGCCGGCAGCACCTTCTCGGCCTCGGGAATCACCTCATCGGACGTGCCGCACAGCGCCACGCTCGCAGCCCCCGCGGCGTCGATAATCTCGAGCGGCGTATAGCTGCACAAAAAGCCGACCAGGCGATTGCCGGCCTGTTTGTAATCCTTGACGCGAATAAACGCCGCCTTGCGCTGCTCGTTGAACTCCTCAAACGTGGACGGCAATGGCTGCTCAATATTTTCCGACATATAACTCCTTAACAAACCTTTTAGCCAACCAAGGAAACGGCTTTCCCAGGTGCCCGAGGTTGCCGTGAAAGAGGAGCGCCGCGTACTTTGACACGCAAGCGACGGTTTGAACGGCAAGATCGGGTGTCCGGGAAAGCCGCCGGGACGGATAGCCCTAAATGGTTTCCAAGAAAGCCTCAATCCTGGTTTGTAGCTGGCCTGCATCCTCGCCGGCGTAGTCGGTCGTGATGTGCATAAACGGAATGCCGGCCTCCTCGGCAGCCTTCTCCACGGCAAACGACTCCATCTCGTAGAGCGTGCAGAACTGCAGGGCCACGTCGACGATACCGTCTGCATGCAGGTCCTTGGCCATCTGGACAATGTCTTTCATACGCTGGTCGTTGGGCGTAAAGACAGCGCAGTTGATCTTAAAGTAGCGCTCGGCGATGGCGTCGAGCATCTCGTCGACCGTCTCGCCGGACTCGTCGACCAGGTCCTTGTAGTAGCGCGAGCCCGTGCAGGACTCCTCGCCCACCACAACGCCGCCGGCCTTCTCGATGAGGTTGAACAGCTTCCAGTTGGGCACGGCCATGGGCGTACCGGTGTACAGGATGCGCTTGGTCCCCTTGGGCGCCACGCCCTCGCCGGCCTCGACACGCTGCTCGCACTCAGCCGCCATATCGTTAATGGCTCCGGTCAGACGCGGCGTGTCGTCCATAAAGGCGGCCTGGACGGTCAGCAGGCTGTCGAGACCGCTGATGGGCGCAGGGTCGGCAGCGCGCGTGGCAGCGAGGCGCTGCAGGGCGCGGCGCTTTTCGTTGACGGCGTGGATGGCGGCCTTCAGACGCTCGGGCGTAATCGTGACGCCGCACTCTTCCTCGATCTTGGCGGCGAGCTTCTTGACCTCGGCCTTCCAGGTCACGAGCGTCGACTCGTCGTGTACGTTGGGAATATCCATGACGTACATGTTCTTTTGCGTGGCAAAGAACTCGTAGGCTTTCTTCTTGCCATCGCAGGTGTTCTCGCCTACCACCAAGTCACTCGACTCAATGTAGGGGCAGACCTCGCCCAGCTTAAAGCCGGCAAAGCTCTTGATGAGCGGGCAGGTGTTGCGCGGCAGATGCTCCTCGACCTTGTCGGTCGCCCAGTCGGCACCCGAGCACAGGCCCACGGGAATGCCGTCGCAGGCGAGCACAATCTCCTCGGGCACGTAGACGCAGAACGAGCCCACGATCTTGGTGGCCTCGCCGGCCTCCTTCTTGTCGAGCATCTCCTTAATACGGCCGCTGTGGATGTTGGTGGCCACAAAGTCCAGGTAGGACGTGGACTTGGGGCGGTTGTTCTGCGTCAAGAACATATCGCCGTACATCTGGCCCACGGCGCCCAGCAGCATGTCGTGGTCGGCAAGGTTCATGCCGAGGCTCTCCCACATCGGATGGAAATCGAATTCTTCAGCCATAACGGTTCCCCTCTCGAACCAAAAACGGATAACAACGGTATCGATGCACGACGGACGGCGATTGCCCGGCCGTGCTCAAACCCGGAATTTTGGGGAACCTGCTTTGCGGTCGATTATTTAGTTGCGCGTCGTCTCTCCCGGAGCCGTGAACATACCTGCTCATATGCGGCTCCGAGCTATATATAGGGCACGCGCGGCAACGCGGCGAATGTATGTCGTCTGCGGCATGTGCGCACCCTCCTTTACAAGTTAAGGTCAACTATATCAACGGTCATCGTCCAGACGAACACCGTTGACATTCGTACGACAGCGTCGTGCGTCGTCGTTTAATAAAAAATTAGGCTCTGTTAGACCAGGATTGACATACATGTGTCCCCACGGTGCCATATCTTTGACCCCGTAGACCGCGATGATGGGGGCAGCATGAACGCCGAAGACCTGGTCCTCAACTTCAA
>CAJLOU010000105.1 GCA_905208345.1 uncultured Collinsella sp. | reverse complement strand
GTGATGAGCGACGGCATGGAAAACCCCAAGACCAAGGGCCAGACCTACAAGCTGTCGCGCGAAATCGCCAAGCGTTTTGGCGAGAAGAACACGACGACCGTCTGCGGCACGCTCAAGGGCATCGGATCGGACAAGGGTCCGCTCCGCAGCTGCCCCGGCTGCATCGACGATGCCGTCGAGATTGCCTGCGATGTGCTTAAGCAGCTCGCCGAGTAAACGGCGGCAACATAAAACGACGGCCGGCGCGCTTGGAATCAATCCAAAAGCACGCCGGCCGTCGCCGTTAGAACTCGGCAAATTCGGGAGCGCCGACCTCAATCTCCTCGCGCCCCGCCATAAGCTCGCGCATCTTGGCGCAAAATGGCTCATGCTCCCCCGCCTTAAACACCAAGTGAAGTGTCACGGCATCCGCGTAATCGGTATCCGAAACCTTGGCACCCGAATCCTGCGCCAAGCGAAGCACCTGCTCATACTGCGGATAGGCCACATGCACGTCAACCGGCACGACGCTTGTCATCTCAACGATCTGCCCTGCCTCCTGAGCCGCGGCCACCGCCGCCTGCGTCGCCGCGGTATAGGCGCGTACCAAGCCACCAGGCCCCAACAGCGTGCCACCAAAATAGCGCGTCACTACGCAGCAAACATTTTTGAGCCCCGCGCCGCGCAACACCTCGAGCGTCGGCATACCGCTCGTGCGGCTCGGCTCACCGTCATCGCTTTGACGCTCGCGTCCATCGACCAAAATCCACGCGGGAACATTGTGTCGAGCGTCGTAATGACGTTTGCGAACGGTCTCGATAAAGGCATTCGCCTCATCCTCGGACTCAATATGGACCAGCTGGGCAATAAACCGGCTCTTGCGGTCCACAAACTCGCCCGAAGCCTCAATATTCGATTGCAGAGTAAAATAGCTGTCCAACAAAGCCCCTCAACAACAAGCAAAGCAACAAACAGCCTCAATAATACGGCAAAGACAGCACCGTTGACCTTGCCAACAAGAACGGGAACGCCAATGATACCGTCACCGACAGCGAGAACCCGTCAGCGCGAACAAGGTGCCTTGAAAGACGAGGGCATTGACCTTATGGTCATGCCCGAAGGCTTGAAAGGCAGATTGCCGCGCTGACGGGTTCGCAGCGTCAACAAAGTGCTGAGTGGGCCTATAAGCCGGGTTCTGTCGTGAACGGTCATTTATCTTGTCTGCACGTTACCATGCAGCTCCACGCACGCTACCCGAACGCGGACCGGGCCGGCCCATAGCGTTCCTATTCGCGCTTGCTCCGGATGGGGCTTGCCAAGCCGCCGTGTTACCACGACGCTGGTGGTCTCTTACACCACCGTTTCAGCTTTTCCCTTTACGCCTTGCGGCGCAGGTGGGAGTCTTCTTTTCTGCGGCGCTTTCCGTCGGATCACTCCGCCCGGCCGTTAGCCGGCATCCCGCCCTCTGGAGCCCGGACTTTCCTCACGCGTGCTGCAAGCAGCACATCGCGCGACCGTCTGGCCCACTCAGCAGTGCAAGAGTGTAACACACCGTTGCCGCAGGCAATGGCACAACACAAGCGTTCGACACGATAAACCAAGAACCACGCCATGCAGTACAATAGGGTTGTCGATGGGCAACGTCGTCAGTCGAGACGCGACCGCGCTCCACACCCCTCCGTCTACTCGGTGTGTTCCCGCCTCCTCCCCGAGGCGGGATGTCGGCATTTTTCATGCACTGACAACCCAATAGCCTGTGGACAGCCCGGGCAGCATCGCGCACCTCAGCAGCAAATGCAAAAAAGGGACCCGTCCATTGCGGACGGATCCCTTAAAACAAGTAATCGTCAAACCGATTTACTCGGCGTCGGTCTCCTCGTCCTTCTTCTCGGAAGGAAGCGGGGTAACCTCGATCTCGACGCCCAGAGTCTCAGCAGCGGACTTCATGGACAGGGAGATACGACGACGGTCGAGGTCGATCTCCATGACCTTGACCTGAACCTTGTCGCCCACGTGGGTGACCTGAGAAGGCTGATCGACGTGCTTGTTGGCCATCTCGGAGATGTGCACCAGGCCCTCGATGCCCTCGCCCAGATCGACGAAAGCGCCGAACGGGACAAGCTTGGTCACAGTGCCCTCGACGATAGCGCCGACGGGGTACTTCTTGACCAGTGCGCGCCACGGATCCTCGGTGGTCTGCTTGAGACCCAGGGAGATGCGCTCGCGGTTGAGATCGACGTCGAGAACCTCGACCTCGACCTCCTGGCCGACCTTGACAACCTCGGAAGGATGGTTGACGTGGTTCCAGGAGAGCTCGGAAATGTGGATGAGGCCGTCGATACCACCGAGGTCGACGAAGGCGCCGAAGTCGACGATGGAGGAAACGGTGCCCTGGAGACGCATGCCAGACTTGAGCTTGGACAGGATCTCGGAGCGCTCGGCCTTACGGGACTCCTCGAGCACGACGCGACGGGAGAGGACGACGTTGTTGCGGTTGCGGTCCATCTCGATGACGCGGGCCTCGATGCGGGTGCCCATGTAGGAGGTGAGGTCCTTGACGCGACGGAGGTCGACGAGGGAAGCGGGCAGGAAGCCACGCAGGCCGATGTCGAGGATCAGGCCGCCCTTGACAACCTCGATAACCTCGCCCTCGACGTTCTCGCCGGAGTTGAACTTCTCCTCGATGCGGTTCCAAGCACGCTCGTACTCGGCACGCTTCTTGGACAGGACCAGACGACCGTCCTTGTCCTCCTTCTGGAGAACCAGAGCCTCGATGGGATCACCGAGTGCAACGATGTCTGCAGGGTTAGCGTCCTTGCGGATGGACAGCTCGCGGACCGGGATAACGCCCTCGGACTTGAATCCGATGTCAACGAGCACCTCGTCATGCTCGATCTTAACGACAGTGCCGTTAACGAGATCGCCCTCATCAAAGTCGGTAATCGTACCGTCGATGAGGTTGTTCATCTCCTCCTCGTTGACATCGTCAAGAGAGAAAATGGACGAGTTCTGAATCTCACTCAAAGGTGGACCCCTTTCGAACTACGGGGCCCCGATTGCTAGGACCTACAGAAGGGTGCGACAAGCACACAACGTTTAGGAACACTCGGGAGCCGACAGATACTAATGTGACGCTTATGCAATCACGTTCGTATAGGTTACGGGGAAATGAGTTCGATTTCAAGCGTGAACTGCGATTTTTTACTCGTGTGGAGACTTTTTCGTAATCTTATGAACACACGTCTCCGCAACTTGACGATAACCAGCTAGGCATTCGGCTTTGGGGTAAAGTATCCGGAGCCAACGATTCTAGATCGATTTTTCGAGAAAGGTGCCCGCGTGCTCAAAGCAGTCGTTTTCGATATGGACGAGACGCTTCTCAGCATCAACCTCAACGCGTTCATCCTTCGCTATTTTAAGGATGTCTCTTCGATGCTCGCGGATATCGGGCGCCGCAGCCGCGGTGGCACGATGGCGCGCCTCGGCACCATCCTGGTCGACCTCAACGCCAATCGCCGCAGCGGCACGGACAACCGCACCAATCTTGAGTTTTACCAAGAAGAGGTCGAGCGCCGATGCGGGATCTGCCTCTCCGATCCCCTCATCTACGAGGCGTTTACCTACTATGACCGCGAAGTTCTTCCGTACAAGAACGACGATGTCATTAACGCCCACGCCATGCCGGGCGCACACGCCGCGCTCCAGGCCGTACAGGACGCAGGGCTGCGTTGCGCGCTCTTTACCAACCCCAGCTTTCCCCAGGGGGCCATCGAGTGCCGCATGGGTTGGGGCGACCTGGCCGACGCTCCCTTTGAGCTCGTCACGCACATGGGAAACACCACCCGCTGCAAGCCCGATGCCACCTACTATCTAGAGCAGCTTCAGGTGATGGGACTCGAGCCGCACGAGGTCCTTATGGTGGGCAACGATCCCAAACGCGACTTCCCGTCCCCCGATTGCGGCATCCAAACCGCCTTTGTGGGCCAAGGAAAACCGGGACGCGCCACCTGGCGCGGAACCATGGAAGACTTCGCCCGCGACTTTAACGCCGTAATCGAGGCCTTCTACGAGCACCAAGTAGCTCACGAACTGTCGTAGGACCCCTCGCTCCAAACCAAATATCGCCGCAGGTTGAGCACAAGTCAGCGAAAATGCCCCTAAGCGAGCAATGTGCCTTGAAAGAGGAGGGCATAGGCCTTCTGGCCATGCCCGACGATTGAAAGGCAGATTGCCGCTTAGGGGCATTTGCAGCGTCGACTGGTTACGCGGTTTGGTAAAACCGCGTAACTAGCACACCTGGGTTTTGCCGATCATGATGTTGAGGATCTCGATGTCGGTGTCCTTCATGCCCACGCGGCCTACGTAGCCCATACTGGCGATTGTTTGCTCAACGGTATCTTGGATCAGGCCCTCGCCGGCGCGGAAGCCGCGACCCTGCATGGCCATATCATGGCCCAGAATCGCCGCATCGACGGCAGCCGAGATCTTGGCGGCACAGCTCGCCTTGGCGCCGTCGCACACGATGCCGCCCACGTTACCGAGCGTGTTCGAGACGGTCGCGCCAATCTGTTCGCGCGTGCCACCGCACAGCCAGGTAATCGCAGCGCCGGCGCCGCACGCAGCGCAAATAGCACCGCAAAACGCCGAAAGCGCACCAATATAGCTCTTGATATGCACGGCGATAAGATCGGACAGCATCACGGCGCGCACCAGGCGCTCGTGGTCGCAACGCAGGTACTCGGCATACTCCATGACGGGCAATGCGCAGGTAATGCCCTGATTGCCCGAGCCGCACACAATGGCGACCGGCAGCGCGCAACCGTTCATGCGGGCGTCGGACCCGGCGGCCGCACGGGCACGGGCGCGGCAGGCGACGTCATCGGCACGAGCACCCAGCAGCGTACGGCCCACCTCGGCGCCCCAAGCGTGCGCGAGACCCTCGGCACTGATCGCGCCATTCAGCTCAATCTGACGCTCAACGGCAGCGCGGGCGTCCTCAATGTCACCGTCCTCGATAAAGTCGATGATGGTCTCGATCGACATGGGCGTGTCGGCGTTATCTGCCGCACGCTCGGCCACCACGCGCTCGGCGCAGGCGGCGCACTCCCCCGCCGACTTACCGCATACCGGAATACCGTCGAGCGTATGGCACGTGACATTAGTGTGGTGATCGGTAATCTCGACGACCGCGGTATGGCCCCCGGCCGTCGCAGTCACCTTGATGTAGAGGTTGGGCACACCCTCGACAAGCGACACATCGCAGTAGTCCGCATCGGCAAGCAGCTCGGCCACGCGGGCGCGGTCCGCGTCATCGACGCTCTCGAGCACCTCGAGCGCGCTCTTGGCGTCGCCGCCCACGGCACCCAGCACGGCCGCGGCCTCAATACCGTGCATACCGCCCGAGTTGGGCACGGTCACGCTCTTGACGTTCTTGATGATGTTGCCCGAGCAGGCAACATCCATATGATCGGGTTCGCAACCGAGCGTCTGGCTCGCCAGCGCCGCTGCATAAGCAACGGCAATGGGCTCGGTGCAGCCGAGTGCACAAACAAGTTCGCGGTTCAAAACATCGCAAAACGCGGCATCACGAAGGGAATCGGCAGGCATAGGTATCTCCTACTTGTATAACGGGCTGGGCTCTCAATAATAATTAGCTCTTTTATTTGATAACAATGCATCAAAAACCGCAACCCAGGTTCCGGTAGACGGCATTCAGGCGCAAACTGACGGCATTCATTCATGAGAAACCGGTCTTGTTGCATGCTAAAGCGTTTGACCAAAAAACGCCCAAGCGTTTACACAAAAGTCGCGCTATCATGCAGTCGAACGCGGTAAAACCTTTAGCAATCTCGCCGCACAGACCAGAGAGGAACTATCCATGAAGATCGGTATCGGTAACGACCACGCCGCCGTCGAGCTCAAGAACATCATCTCCGAGCACCTGAAGGAGCGCGGCTGCGAGGTCGTGAACTTTGGCACCGACACCTCCGAGAGCTTTGACTACCCCATCGCCGGCTACAAGGTGGGTAAGGCCGTTGCCAACGGCGACGTCGATCTAGGCATCCTGATCTGTGGCACCGGCGTCGGTATCAGCCTGGCTGCCAACAAGGTCGAGGGCGTACGCGCCGTCGTGTGCTCCGAGCCCTTCAGCGCCAAGCTCTCCCGCATGCACAACAATACCAACGTGCTCGCTTTTGGCGCCCGCGTCGTGGGCTCCGAGCTCGCCAAGATGATCGTCGACGAGTGGCTCGACGCCGAGTTTGAGGGCGGTCGTCACGAGCGTCGCGTTAACCTCCTCAACGAGATCGACCACACGCGCGGCCTCAAGGTCGTCGACGAGGCTTAAACTACTCAGTACCACAAGCTAACAGCAGGGGCCCGCTCGGAACACATGTCCGAGCGGGCCCCTTCATAGATTTTGGAATAAAAAGGGCGCCGCGGATGGAATTCCGCGGCGCCAAAGCCACACGCTAACAGCTTTAAGGAGTCAAAGCTGGTTTAGCCAAAGAAGCGCTTGATCTCAATCTCGGCGTTCTCCAGGCAGTCGGAGCCGTGGATCACGTTGGCGTTGACATCGACGGCAAAGTCGCCGCGGATGGTACCAGGAGCAGCGTCAAGCGGGTTGGTAGCGCCCATGAGGGTGCGCATCTTAGCAACAGCGGAGAGACCGGAAACGACCATCTTGACGACCGGACCGCTCGTCATAAAGTCGCAGAGACCGCCAAAGAAGGGCTTGTCGGCCAGATGGGCGTAGTGCTCCTCGACGGTAGCGCGCTCGAGCGTGGTCATCTCCATGCGCTCGATGACAAGGCCGCTGCGCTCAATGCGAGCAACGATCTCGCCGATCTTGCGGTCGCGCACGGCGTCGGGCTTAATCATGATGAAGGTCTTCTCGATAGCCATAAAAGTAGCCTTTCAAGTAGGTTCGCGCGTGCCCAAGTCCCATTCCGGCACCCGCCTGGACTGCATCGTAACAGAGTTTTAGCTGCAGTTAAACAAAAAGCTGTTTATTGAAACGTTGCAATTTATT
>CAJLOU010000104.1 GCA_905208345.1 uncultured Collinsella sp. | reverse complement strand
TGCAATGGGTGGTTCCACACAGACTTCTGCTTTTGCAAAAACCCGCAATCCGTTTAACACTGAATGTGTGCCGGGTGGTTCTTCCGGCGGTTCCGCAGCAAGCGTATCTGCTTCTCTGGCTGCGGCTGCACTGGGTTCGGACACCGGCGGCTCCATTCGCCAGCCGGCGTCGCTGTGCGGCGTGGTGGGCTTTAAGCCCACGTATGGCGCCGTGAGCCGTTACGGCGTGGTTGCCTTTGGCTCGTCGCTCGACCAGGTGGGCCCCTTTGGCCGCACGGTCGAGGATGTCGCGCTGGCCATGAACGCGCTTACCGGCGCGGGCCACGATCCGTACGACTGCACCAGCCAGGATTGCGCCGTCGACTTTACCGAGCATCTCAACGACAGCATCGAGGGTAAGCGCGTGGGCATTATCCCTGCGTTTATGGAGGCCGAGGGCCTGACGCCCGAGGTCAAGGCCGCTGTTCAGCGCGCCGCCCAGGAGCTGCAGAACCAGGGCGCCGAACTGGTCGAGGTAGACCTGCCGCACCTGGACGCCGCCATCGCCGCCTACTACGTCATCGGCCCGGCCGAGGCGTTCTCCAACCTGGCCCGCTTCGACGGCATTCGCTACGGCTATCAGGAGGAGGGCTGCGCCAACCTGTCCGACCAGAGCTCGCTCTCACGCGCCCACGGCTTTGGCGCCGAGGCCAAGCGCCGTCAGATGCTCGGCGCCTACCTGCTGAGCTCGGGCGTGTACGACAAGTACTACTACGCTGCGCAAAAGGCCCGCACGCTCATCACGCAGGACTACGACGCCGCGTATGCCAAGGTGGACACCATCCTCATGCCCGCCTCGCCGCGCACGGCCTTTAAGTTTGGCGAGATCAGCGACCCCACGCAGATGTACCTCTCCGACCTGTACACCATCTCGCTCAACATTTGCGGCAACGGTGGCATCTCGGTGCCGCTGGGCCTGGGCGAGGACAGCAAGCTGCCCGTTTCTGCCCAGCTGGTGGGTCCGGCGTTTAAGGACCGTCAGCTGCTCACGTTTGCCCGCGCCCTGGAGCGCGGCTTTGCCGATACCGCCACGGGTGCGCCCGCGCTTTCCGTCGCGCCCGATTTTGCCGGGAAGGGAGGCGAGCTGTAATGAAGGAGCTTTCCGAGGTCCTGCAGGATTGGGAGGCCGTGATCGGCCTGGAGATCCATACCGAGCTCACCGCACTCGATACCAAGATGTTCTGCAACTGCAAGCTCAGCCACGATGACGAGCCCAACGCCAACGTGTGCCCGGTATGCCTGGGCCTGCCCGGTGCCCTGCCGGTGCCCAACAAGCGCGCCATCGAGAGCATCGTCAAGGCCGGTCTCGCCACCAACTGCGAGATCCAGCGCCACTCGATGTTCTACCGCAAGCACTACTTCTATCCCGATATGGCCAAGAACTTCCAGACCACGCAGGGTCCGGTCGCCTTTGCCATGTACGGTCACCTGGATCTGGACGTGACCGGTCGCGGTGCCGCCGAGCGCCCCGACTGCGCGTTTGGCGAGGACGAGGCCCAGAGCCTGGCGAGCGCCTCGGCCAACGCCGAGGGCCTGTCCACGTCTATGACGTCGACCATGCGCGAAGGCAACCAGCGTGCCGGCCATCTGGCCAGCTACGACGCGTCCAACCTGCAGATGCCCGAGCGTCGCGAGGACGGTTCCTACACGGTGCCCATCCGCATCCTGCGCATCCACATGGAGGAGGACGCCGCCAAGATGGTGCACGTGGGCGGTGCCGAGGGCCGCATTACCGCCGCGGCAGAGTCACTCGTCGACTACAACCGCTGCGGCACGCCTTTGATTGAGCTCGTGACTGAGCCCGACTTGCGTACGCCCGAGGAGGCTCGCCTGTTTATGGAGAAGCTCCGCCGCATTTTTGTGACGCTGGGCATTTCGGACTGCTCCATGGAGAAGGGCTCCATGCGCTGCGACGGCAATGTGTCGCTGCGCCGCCGCGGCAAGACCAAGCTGGGCACCAAGACCGAGCTCAAGAACCTCAACTCCTTCAAGAGCCTGCACGATGGCCTTGCCTACGAGATCTGCCGCCAGGCCGAGGTGCTCGAGGAGGGCGGCATCATCTATCAGGAGACCCGCCATTGGGAGCCCAGCCGCAAGCGCACCGTGGTCATGCGTGTGAAGGAGACGGCCGACGATTATCGTCTGTTCCCCGACCCCGACCTGGCTCCGTTCGATCTGGACGACGAGTTCATCGACCGCTGCCGTGGCGAGATCCCCGAGCTGCCCGATGCCAAGCGCGCCCGCTTTGAGGCCGACTTTGGCATTAAGGCGGCCGATGCCGAGCAGATTGCCGGCGACCCCGAGTTTGCCGACTTCTTTGAGGCTGCCGCTGCCGGTATGGCCGGCAAGGAGGCCCAGACGGTCGCAAACCTGCTGGTCAACGAGATGATCGCCCACCTTAAGGGCGCGGGTGTCTCGCTGACAGAGTCCGGTATTGCACCGGCTCAGGTGGCAGCCCTTGCCAAGCTGCTGGCGACTGATGCCATCAGCTCCAACCAGGCTCATGAGGTCTTTGAGGCCATGGCCCAGACCGGCGACGACCCCAACAAGATCGTCGACGAGCGCGGCATGCGTCAGGTGAGCGATGCCGGCGCGTTGCAGCCGATTGTGGACGAGGTGCTGGCTAACTGTGCCGATCAGGCACAGCAGTATCGTGACGGCAACCAGAAGGTCATCGGCTTTTTGGTGGGCCAGTGCATGAAGGCGAGCCGCGGCAAGGGCAACCCGAAGCTCTTCAACGAGTTGCTGAGAACGTCGCTCTCGTAGCTGCGAGGCCGGGGAAGCCCCGAGTCGCCGGGGTGTTTCCTCCAAATTTCAAACAGTCCTATGCAAGACGAAGGCCACATTTAGTGGCCTTCTTTGCATGCGGAACTCATTTGGAGCAAACACCCCGGCGACTCGGGGCTTCCCCGGCCAGACGACTCGGCCGTTCGGGTCAGGTGGGCTGATGGGAAAGATGGTGACGGAGGCGCAAAATGCGCCTCCGTCTTTTGAATGTGATGAAAGTGTGGCGAACTGAGCTTAATACTTCCGTAAATGTGATAAACATCACGTTTTCCCTGGGGTAAAATGTGGGAAATATCACGTTTACGGAAGTTTCTTTGCGGGAGGTTCGGTCATGCAGCGAGATATCATTGCCAAGCTTAACGCTTGGAAAGCGTCAGAATATCGTAAGCCGCTTATCCTTAAGGGGGCGCGCCAGGTTGGAAAGACGTGGGCGCTTAAGGAGTTCGGCCGAACCTCGTACCTCAATTTTGTGTATCTGACGCTCGAGGAGCCGTCACCTGGGGTACAGAGCGAGTACGCTCAGTTTTTCGAAGGTACGCGCGATCCTCGACGGATCATCTCAAATCTTTCCCTGGCACTTGGACAGCCTATCGAGCCCGGCGAAACGCTGCTTATTATTGATGAGATCCAGGATTGTCCTTCTGCAGTCGGCGCCCTTAAATACTTCTGTGACGAGGCCCCCGAGTATCACGTCGCATGCGCAGGGTCTTTGTTGGGCGTTCGCTTGTCCCGTGAGACCAGCGCTTTTCCGGTGGGAAAGGTCGAGTTCATGGAGATGCGCCCCATGAGCTTTTCCGAGTTTCTGAAAGCCGAGGGCGCTGCAAACTACGACGAATACCTTGGCGGCCTGGATCAGATCGAGACAGTGCCCGATTTCTTCCATGTCCGTCTCGTCGAGCATCTTCGTCGTTATTTTGCATGCGGCGGCATGCCAGAGGCTCTTGGTCGGTGGGTGGAGACGGGCGATATCGTTCAGGTCGATAAGGTGTTGTCTGATCTCTTGGATTCCTACGAGCGCGATTTTGCCAAGCATGGTGGCCGTGCGCAGTTCGCCAAGCTTTCGCAAATATGGAACTCGATTCCAGCTCAGTTGGCGCGCGAGAACAAAAAGTTCGTTTGGGGTGCGGTGCGCGAGGGGGCTCGTGCTCGAGAATACGAGGATGCTCTGGAATGGCTTGCCGATGCTGGGCTCATCACGGCGGTTCGCCTTAATGCTGCCGGTGGTGTGCCGCTCTCTGCGTACGATGACCTCAAGGCATTTAAAGTCTACTGTCTTGATGTCGGCTTGCTGCGCCGCATGGCAAGGCTGGATGCGTCCGCTTTTGCCATCTCGGATGCGCTATTTTCGGAGTTCAAAGGTTCGTTCGCCGAGAACTATGTGCTTCAGGCATTACTTTCACAGTTAGATGCTGCTCCGCGTTATTGGACAAACGAGAAGCCGAAGCACGAAGTCGATTTTTTGATTCAGGTCGGAAACGAAATCGTTCCCGTCGAGGTCAAATCGGGAGAGGTCGTTCATTCCAAGAGCCTTAAGTACTATGCCGACAAGCATGCGGAGACGACTCCATTGAGGGTCCGCTACTCACTTAAGAACCTAAAGCTCGACGACGGGGTGCTCAACATTCCGTTGTATTTGGCTGATCGATCTGTCCCTCTTATCAAAAAGGCGCTTGATTGTGCGCATCTTGACGTTTAGATCCCGGGTGAGCTGACGGGCGGCGGCTAATTAATCGCTCCGTTACGGCCAGGGAGCTTGGGCCTTAGCGATGCTTGCTTCGCCAAGCCGTGGGTGTCATGCCGGTGTATTGCTTGAAGGCTTGGGCGAAGGCGGCCTGCTGAGGGTAGCCTAGACGCTCTGCCACCTGCGCTATCGTGAGCGCGCTATCTGCCAAAAGGTCCTGCGCTCGCTCCATACGGCGTCTGCGAATGTAGGCGCCCAGGGACTCGCCGGTTTGGGCCTTAAAGGTGGCGCATAGTTTGGAGCGGCTTGTGTAGAGCCTCTCGGCCACCTCGTTGATACCCACATGTCTGCCTTTGTCGAGCGTGCGCTCAATCATTGCCGTTGCTTCTTCGGCCATGGTTATGCTGACGCGTGTGTCTGCCGCCTGCCGCGCCTGCTTGTGGGCCGCGCGCGAACAGGCGAGCTCCGCGACCATGGTCTCCACGATGCCCTGCATATAGACGTGTCCGCCTACGGTGCGAGCGCGGTCCTCGTTAATCCGGCGCAGCGTGTGGCAGATGGCAGACGTCGCTTCCTCGTGCCATGGCTCGGCAAACGCCTCAAAGATTCCCGCGAACTCGGTGGGATAGCGGTGCTCCAGTTCGTCAAAATATTCAGGCAAAAAGAGCACCGAGCGCGAGTGATAGAGCTCCCCCGCAAACAGCGGGCTTAATTCCTCGCCACAGTTATCTTGGATAAAGCTGCAAACGGCATTGTTTGGCCACGGTCCATGCAATGGTTTGAGGTTCGCGGGCGTTATGCCAGTCTCGGGCATGCATGTAAGTGTGGGCGCGCTGACTTCGCTCACGCAGGCGTACGGCTCGGGTGTGTATTCGGCCAGGTACATATCGTGCGTCGGGGTGATGAAATGCTCCATGACAATGCAGGCAGGGGAGAGAGGCATGATCCATGCGCGTCCGTGCGCCCGATCGTTTGCCACCTCGCCGGTAAAGACAGCGCCCTTGCCGGAAAGCTCCAGGCCAAACTGCTCAAACTGTGGTGCGTAGAGCTCAGTTATGTCGGTCGCAGCCCGATGCATTTTCAAAAGCGTCCCCTTCCTTTGCGAAAACGTCCACGCCTGGCTCGATTGTGTGCCTTGGCCAACATATCAATGATAAGTTGAGTACGGTTAACTCTCAAGCCGTTAGAAAGGAATCTCATGGCAAAGGGATCAAAAAGGGAAGGTGGAGGCATCGGCGAGTTGCTCGCGTATGCCGGTGACCGCAAATTCCTAACGTATTTGGGCATGGCGCTCTCGGCGCTCTCGCAGCTGCTGAGCTTTGGCCCGTACGTGTGCATTTGGCTTGTCGCGCGCGATCTGATCGCCGTGGCGCCTAACTGGAGCGAAGCCTGCGACATCGCGATGTATGGCTGGTGGGCCGTGGGTTTTGCCCTGGCAAGCATCGTAGCTTATTTCGTGGGTCTCATGTGCACGCATCTGTCCGCGTTTCGCTGTGCGTCCAATATCCGCAAGACTACGAGCGAGCACCTGCTTAAGCTGCCGCTTGGCTACTTTGACACGCACGCCACCGGTGAGCTGCGTCGTGTTGTAGACGGATGTGCCGCCTCCACCGAGACTTTGCTCGCACACATGCTGCCCGATATCGCAGGCGCCGCCGCCATGGTCGTGGGCCTGCTCGTATTGCTTTTCGCCCTCGATTGGCGCTTGGGCGCGGCATGCCTCATCTCGGTGGCCATTTCGTTTGGCGCCATGGCCACCATGATGAGCGGCAAAGGCGCCGAGTTCATGAAGGCCTACATGGGAGCGCTGGTCAAGATGAACAAGACCGGCACCGAATACGTACGCGGTATTCCCGTGGTCAAGGTGTTTCAGCAGACGGTCTACTCCTTTAAGGCTTTCCACGATGCGATCGCCGAATACGCCGACATGGCACAAAACTATGCGGGCACGTTCTGCCGAGGTCCGCAGGTACTCAACCTTACCGCGCTCAATGGTCTTGTGGCATTCCTGTTGCCCGTGGCGTTGCTGTTGGCGCCGGGCGAGACGGACTTCGCACATTTTATGGCCAACTTCACGTTTTACGCGATATTTTCGGCCGTGGTACCGACGGCCATGACCAAGCTCATGTTTGTGGGCGAGGCCTCTCAGATGAGTGCCGATTCGCTGGCTCGTATTCGAAGTATCATGGATTCCAAGCAGCTCTCCGTGCCCGCCCAACTCAAGCACCCTGCCGGCGGCGAAGTGCGATTTGAGGACGTAAGCTTTACGTACGAGGGTGCCGAAGCACCTGCCGTTAGCCATGTAAGTTTCAGCGTTCCCGCTGGTAGCACCCTCGCCCTAGTGGGTCCTTCGGGCGGCGGCAAGTCAACCTGCGCAAGCCTGATTCCTCGTTTTTGGGATGTCTCTTCGGGCCGAGTGCTTGTAGGCGGTGTGGACGTTTGCGATATGGATCCGCACGAGCTTATGGACCAGGTCGCTTTCGTGTTCCAGACTAACCAGCTGTTCCGGCAAACACTTGCCGATAATGTGCGCGCCTCCAAGCCTACGGCCACTGACGACGAAGTGCGTGCGGCCCTCTCCGCAGCTCAGTGCGACGACA
>CAJLOU010000103.1 GCA_905208345.1 uncultured Collinsella sp. | reverse complement strand
TTTCAACTGACACACTAGATAAACCGTTGGAAGGATACGCCGCTCACCGAAAAACACCACCGTCCACCGACCCATTAACACAACGTTCATATTTGACCCACAACAAAACGGCCGCGACCCCAAACGGGACCGCGACCGCCTGTCAAAGACACTATAGACAGGATGATTTACGCAGCGCCGAGGCAAACATCTAGCCCGAGACGTACGCACGTAAGCCATTTTGCATAAATGCGTTAATTAATTGCATAAAATGGCGCATGGATTTCTAGCCGTAACAGGGTAGTGCCCTCCGGAGCGTGCATTTTTGCGAGTATTCAGCATCGCGGGATAAGATTTTGGTGCCAAAAGTATTTCAAAAGGTAGATAGTCCTCATGGCTCGTCCCATCTGGATGGCATGCGGCGAGAAACCAGCCATATATGAACATCGACAAAGCCCAATCGTCATGCAAAAGCATCAACAGGAGCCGCGAACGTCACCCATAGCCTTATGCACCAATCTTTGGCTGCTGAAAACTCCGTTTTTTGCACGTCGCCCCAAGCACCACCCTCACCCAGCGGCTGATCCGCCGAAGACCGAGGACGAAGGGACCCGACGGGTTTCCCTCTGAATGCATTCCGCAGCACGAAGCCCCCTTATCCGCAGCTCCGAAGGAGCAGGATAAGGGGGCTTCAAGTGCGAGGACGCATTCAGAGGGTAACCCGACGGGTCCCGGTGAGAGCCACAGGGCTATCGATTACCCCGTGTTCTGCAATCCTGCCGAGACGCCGGTCACAGTCGAAAGAATCAGGCTCATGTACTCGGCCTTCTTCTCCTCGGCCATCTCGTCCTGGTTCATACGCACCTCGCGAAGGGCGCGGACCTGGGCGATGGACAGGGCATCGACGTAGGGATTACGCACGCGGACAGCGCAGCCGAGCACGCGGCGGCGCTGCAGCGGCCATTCATCACCGACGATGGCAAGGACCCACTTACGCGTGAGCTGCATCTCGGTGAAGACCTTCTCGGACAGATCCTGGCGATCGCCCAGGTGCAGATACATCTTGGCGATGCGCTGGTCGGTCTTGGCGATCGACATCTCGATATTGTCGATAAAGGTGCGGAAGAACGGCCACTCCTGGTAGGCAGCCTTAAGCTGGTCAAGGTCGCCCAACTGCTCGCAGGCGGTGCCCAGGCCGTACCAAGCGGCCAGGTTAATGCGCGCCTGGCTCCAGCTGAAGATCCACGGAATGGTACGCAGGTCGTCGAGCGACTTGGCACCCAAGCCGCGCTTGGCGGGACGCGAGCCGATCGGCAGCAGACCGACCTCGGTCAGCGGCGTCACGGTCGAGAACCACGGTGTAAAGTCCTCGGTGTTCAGCAGGTCCAGATAGCGTTCGTGGCTTGCAGTGTTGAGCTTCTCGGCCATATCCCAGAACTTCTGCGTGGTCTCGGTGTTGGTCTTCTCGACACTCGGGGCCGACTGCAAAAGCGTTGCGGCGGCAACGGACTCAACATGACGCTGAGCCAGCGTGCGGTTGCCGTAACGGGCAAAGATGACCTCGCCCTGCTCGGTGAGCTTAAAGAAGCAGTTGACCGAACCCTTGGGCTGCGCCAGCACGGCCTTGTTGGCCGGGCCGCCGCCACGGCCCACGGCACCGCCGCGACCGTGCATGAGCACCAGGTCGATATCGTTCTTCTCGGCCCACTTGGCAATGCGCTCCTGCGCGGAGTGCAGCGCGAGCATGGCCGTGGTAGGACCGGCATCCTTGGAGGAGTCGGAATAGCCCAGCATGACCTCCATGCGGCGGTTGGTCTGGGCAAGGCGCTTTTGCACCACAGGCAGCGTAAGCATCTGGTCGAGCACGTCGACGCAGCCCTCGAGGTCCTCGAGCTGCTCGAACAGCGGGATCACGTCGAGCTCGGGGACATCCTCCTCATGTGCAAAGGACAGGTGGGCAAGCTCAAAGACGTCGGCCACATGCTGGGCGCTCTTGGTGAACGAGATGATGTAGCGGTGCGCCATCTTCTTGCCGTAGCGCTTTTGGATGGAGCCGATAGCGCGGAAGGTATCGATGACCTCGCGCGTCATGGGCTGCAGGTCGCCGTGGATACCGTTCTCGTGGATATCCTTGAGGGCGCGGGCATGCACCACGGAGTGCTGACGGAACTCCATCTCGACCATATGGAAGCCGAAGGACTCGACCTGCCAGATAATGGTCTGGACCGGGCCGTAGGCAGCACGGACGGCACCGCAGGCGGCCAGGGAGCGCTGAACGACACGCAGGTCATCCAGGAACTCATCGGCGCTGTGGTACATGGTGTCGGTGATGCGACGCACGGTGGCGTTCAGACGGTCGGCCATGACGAGCATGACGGCGCGATGCGGCTCGTGCTCGGAGATCAGCTCGGCACGTGCGGTGTACTGGGTGCTCATCTCGACCTGATGGTTCCACAGGTTGATGAGCTCGGCAGACGGCTTGCTGTAGGTGGCCTCGAGCGTCAGGTTGCGGCCGATGCGGCGGCACTTGTCCTCGAGCTTGAGCACCATGTGCGTAAAGTACTTAGCAGCGACCTCGCGGCTCACCTTGGCGGTGACGTTGGGGTTACCGTCGCGGTCGGAACCGATCCAGCTGCCGGGATGGAAGAACGCCGGGCACAGCGGCGGCACGGTACCGGCCTTATCACCCAGCACCCAGTCGTCAAAGCGACGATAGATGACGGGGATAACGTCGAACAGCGTGTTATCGAAGATGTCGATGATGGTATCGGCTTCCTCGACCGGCGTGGGCTTCTTCAACGCGATGGGGCTCGTACGCACCAGGGCGTCGATCTCCTGCAGCATATGGCGCTCGTTCTCCACCAGGTCGGAGCCGCCCAGACGCGGACGCTCCTCCAGCAGGTTTGAGATACGGCGAATCTTGCCCTCGACGGCCTTACGACGGGCCTCGGTGGGATGTGCGGTAAAGACAGGGTGGAACTCGAGCTTGCCGAGCAGCTCGTTGGCGCCCTCGACGCCCAGCTCATTCACCAGCTGGTGATAGGCGACGGTGAGCTCGTTAGCGGGATCGACCTCGGTATCGGTCGATGCGCCGGCCTCGCGCTCGCGCAGCTGCGCCACACGGTAGTTCTCCTCCGACAGGTTTGCCAGATGGAAAAAGCTCGTAAAGGCGCGAACGATGACCTGCTGCTTATCAAGCGGCAGGCTGTCAATCAAATCGACGACTTCGCGAAACGCCACGGCGGTGGGCTCGTCGGCAGTGGGCACGCCCTGTTCGTCAACGGACTCGTCGGCAGCGCGGCTACCGGGGTTGCCAGCATTGGCCACAATCTCGGCTGTCAAAATCTTGTCGAACAGGTCCGCGATCTCGGGATCATACTCGCTAAGCACACGACGTTCCAGGCGCAGGAACAGCGCCAGATTATCGCGCAGCTCCTCGGGGATCTCGATCTCGGCGAGACGCTCCCTGGACTCGGCATTCGAGCCGATTCGGTTAACGAGGCGGTTGACCACGGCAGCGACGCGCGCCGCGGCTTCGGGTACAGACTGGTTGCTTAGGTTCTCAGCCACGTTTCCTCCCATTCCTCCTTCTATGCACGTAACATGCGGTATTCATTATAGGCGCTTGAGAAATACTTTCGACACTGATTGCGCTTTACCACACAAAAGTATTTTCTGCATTGCAAGGGTTTTTGCCCTAAATGGTCGTATTTCTCGGTGGACGGCATACACAAACGGGGGCATTCCGCATAAATGCGAAACACCCCCGTAACAATAGCTCGTCGCGAGCGGGACATGTTAGCGGGTCCGCAGCTCAAAAATCATGCGCTACAGACGCTCGCGAACCGCCTCGACGACGTTGGCCAGATCGACGAGAACCTCGTCATGGCTCTGCATGTCGCGCACCTTGACCTTGCCGGCGGCAAGCTCGTCGCCGCCCAGGACCAGGATGAGCTTGGCGCCTACCTTATCGGCCTGCTTAAACTGGGCCTTGAGCGAACGGCCCTGATAGTCGGCCTCGGTCACAATCCCTGCGGCGCGAAGCTGCTGCGTAATGGCAAAGACGTTCTGACGCAGCTCCTTGCCGGCATTGGCGACGTAGACGCACGGGACCTCCTCGGCACCCAGGTCGCTGCCAAAGGCCTGCAGGGCCAGCAGGGCGCGCTCAAAACCGACAGCAAAGCCGACGCCCGCCGTGGGCTTGCCACCCTCGAGCTCGACCAGGCCATCGTAGCGGCCGCCGCCGCCGATGGAGCCGACGCCGGCGCCAGGGGCCTCGACCTCAAAGACAGTACGGGTGTAGTAGTCCAGGCCGCGCACTAAGGTGGGATCCTCGACATACTCGATACCCGCCGCATCCAAATAGCGCTTGACCTGCTCGTAGTGCTCGCGGCACTCGTCGCACAGGTTGTCGCCCATCAGCGGGGCGTCGGCCATGATCTCACGGCAATGGTCGTTCTTGCAGTCGAAGGCGCGCAGCGGGTTGAGCTCGGCGCGCTCGCGGCACTCATCGCACATCTCGTCGGCGTGATCGAGGATAAACTGCTTGACCTGCTCGCGGTAAGCCGGACGGCACTGAGCGTCGCCCATCGAGTTAATGAGCAGACGAAGCTTGGAAAGATCGAAGCCCAGGCGCTTGTAAAACTCCATGAGCATGATGATGCACTCGGCGTCTGCCGCCGGATCGGGAGCGCCGAGCCACTCGATGCCCACCTGGTGGAACTGGCGCAGGCGGCCCTTCTGGGGACGCTCGCCGCGGAACATGGCCTCGGCGTAGTACGCCTTAAACGGCGTGGAGCCCTGGGGCACCAGATTGTTCTCGACGACGGCGCGCACCACGCCGGCCGTGCCCTCGGGGCGAAGCGCCAGGCGCTGCTTGGGCTTGAGTTTGGTGTCGGTGCCCTCGGCAAAGACGCGCTCCAGGTTGGCACCGCTGAACACGCGGAACATTTCCTTGCGCACGACGTCGGTCGACTGGCCGATACCGTGGACAAACACGTCCACCTGCTCGATCGCGGGCGTCTCGATAGGCTTAAAGCCAAACGGCTCGAACACGCCGGCCGCAATCTGCTGCATCTTTTGCCAGGCGCGCATCTCGGCGCCGATAAGGTCGCGGGTTCCCTCCGCCTTCTGTGCCTGCATGGGCAAACACCTTTCTTTTGTATCGCGTCATAGGTAACGGTCATTATACGGCACAAATACAAACAGCGGCGGCGCGTCTGACCGAACGAGGGTATGGGGACTCGTTCGGCCAGATCCGCCGCTGTTTGTGATCCCTTTTCCTCCGTCCCCTTCGGATCACGTGATCCCTTGGGGACGGAGGAATAGGGATCATTTCGTAGGCCCGTGGCCGCCTTGGAAACCGAATGATGGTACGAGCATCCATTCGGCTTCCAAGGCGGCCACGGACAGAACGGGACGAACAGAAAAGAGCGACGGACGCCTACTCCCCCGCCACGCTCGCGCGCAGCTTGGCGGCGATGGGCTCGGATACCAGCAGGAACACGAGCATGACCACGGAGCACGCCAAGCACACGATCCAGGTGCTCGCAAAGGAGCCCGTGGCATCGAACAGCACGCCCGAGACAATGGCGCCCACGGTGCCGCCGACCATCTCGAGCGAGGTAATGGTGCCCGTGACCTTGCCCAGATCGGCCATGCCAAACTGTTTGGACGCGGCGATGGTAGGCGTGATGGTGCCCATGCACGTTCCGATACCAAAGTTCACCGCGGCCACGATGGGACCGAGGTCCGTCGTCGGGAAGCACAACGCCACGCAGGCGATAATGCACGCAACGGAGCCAAGGATATTGCCAAAGCGCAGGCCAAAGCGGTCATAGATCGCGCCGAGCGAGATTTTGGCGATAACGACGGTAACCATATAGGCAGAAAGCACGGTACCTGCCCACATGGGATCGTGGCCGCCCGTGACGATCTTGGCGCCGTTGACGGTAACGCTCGTCATGTTAGTGACCTGGTTGGGCAGGATGGCGCCGTTAACGAGGCCCATAAAGAGGAAGGCGACGACAAGCAGCCAAAATGCCGGGCTCTTCTTGATACGAGACCAGCCGACGCTAACCTCGGGCGCCGTGTGCTCGTCCTTGTCGCCAGCCGTCGAGACGGACGGATCGCCCGGGTTCTCGCCGAGCGGCTTAAGGCCGATCTCGGAAGGCTTGGTGCGGAAGGAATATGCCGTGATGGGCAGCGCCGCCACCATGCAGATAGCCGCGAGCACCAGGAAGGCGGAACGCCAACCAACGCTCACGATAAGCGAGCTCACGATGGGAGACAGAATGGCGCCGCCAAAGCCCGAGCCCGAAAGTGCGATTGAGATGGCAAGGCCGCGTTTGGCGGTAAACCAGTTGGCGGTCACCAGGCTAATGAGCAGACGGGTCGAGGCCACGGCGAAGCAGCCCGAGACGGCAAAGAGCACGTAGACCCGCCACAGCTCACCGACAAAGCTCATGCCGGCAAGAACGGCAGAGGTGGCGATAACAGTGAGGGAGCCCAAAACGCGGCCGCTCACTTTGTCGGCAACATGGCCAATGACAAGCGAGCCGACAACGCTCACCACGGTGGAGATGGCGTTGGAGATGTTGTACTGCGCAAGGGAAATGCCCAAGTCGCTCACGATAAGCGGCTGAAACAGGCTCATACAGTTAACGAAAATCGTGTAACACGTGGCCATGATGACAAAACCGGAGGCCACGACGAGCCAGCCGGGGAAGAATTTATGCTGCTGGGACATGGATTACTCCTTGTGGTCGGCGATATAGCCCAGGGCGACCGCCGCATAAGCCGCGGCGCCGAGCGGCAGCTCGGCATCGCTAAAGCGTGCCTTGGGATGGTGCTGGGCAAAGTGCTCGTCCGTATCGGCCACAGCCGCACCGATCGTAAAGTACGCGCTCGGTATCTCACTCGAGATAAGCGCGAAGTCCTCACTCGCCATGGCATGGAAAAGCGGCAAGAAAGCCGCCTTGGGCAATGTCGCACCCACGTAGCCCAGCGATGCCTGGGTCATATCGCCATCGAGTACGAGCGGCGGAACATCCGAGAGCGTCTCGATGGTCGCCGGCGTGCGATACGTTGCCGCTACGCCATTGACGACCTCGGCGATGCGGGCCTTAAGATGCGCCATGAGCTCAACATCAAAGCCGCGCAGCGTTCCCTCGAGCACGCAGGTGTCGGGGATGACGTTGGCCGCCA
>CAJLOU010000102.1 GCA_905208345.1 uncultured Collinsella sp. | reverse complement strand
TGGGGATGCGATTAGCGCTTGCGGGGGACGAGTTTGGTGCGGCGCAGGTGGATCATCTCGGCGGCGATGGAGATGGCGATCTCCTCGGGATCCTCGGCCTCGATGGCGACACCGATCGGCAGGTGCAGCTCGTCGATCTGGTCCTGTGTAAAGCCCTCCTGCTCCAGGCGGGCGCGCACAAAGGCCGTCTTGCGGCGCGAGCCCAGGCAGCCCAGGTAGGCAGGCTTGGCGCGCATGGCCTGAATCACCACGTCGATATCGGACTTGTGACCTGCTGTAGCGACCACCACCAGATCGCGCGGACCGATGGGGCACAGCTCGCTCAGTTTCTTGTAGTCGACCAGACGACGGTCGTAGACACCGGGCACCCATTCGGGTGTCAACGTGCCGGGGCGATCGTCGCACGCTACAACGGCAAAGCCCGCCGCCGTGAGCACCCGCGCCGTCGCGGCGCCCACGTGGCCGCAGCCAAAGATATAGGTCAGGCCCTCGGGGCAGAGCGTCTCGATGTGCGCCGGGGGAATCTCGGAGGCGGCGTTGGTGTAGGTGACCTTACTCCCCTCCTCCACCAGCGAAAGCCCGGGGCAGCCCGCAATGGTGCGGCGCGATTCCTCGCCATGGTACTCGGCCACATCGCCCTCGAGTGCGCTCGCGATAAACGGCTCAAAGTCGATGACGAAGTCGCCGATGCGCCGATAGGCCAAGACGTCGGCAATTTCTTGGAACAACGATGCCTGAGTCGCATCCAGATGCAGGTAGCACAGGCAGATGGCTCCGCCGCAGATCATGCCGGTATCGGAGTTCTCGCCGCCCATGGTGTAGCGGACCAGACGCGACTGTCCCGCGCTCAGGAGCTCGCGCGCCTCGTCCAGCGCAAAGAGCTCGATCTTGCCGCCGCCGATGGTACCCGCTTGGCTGTCATCGGCAAAGACAGTCATCCATGCGCCCACACCGCGCGGTGACGACCCCGCCGTACCGGCCACTACCACCAGCTCGCACGTCTCGCCAGCACGCAGAGCGCCAAGCGCCGCATTCACCACATCGAGCTTTTCCATTGCCGCCTTCTATCCTCTAAAGACATCGGTGAGCATAGCGAGTGCCTCGAGCACACCGCCGCCGACCGACGTCGCCTTGTCCGAAATGTAGTTGATATAGCTGGCATCGCCACGCGGATCGACATCGGCACATTTAAAGCCCTCAGTCACCTGCACGCCGTTCGCCAAAAGCCCGCGCAGACAGCCATCGATCTGCGTGCACATGGGCGTATCGTCCGCGTAGCCAATCACGTCTCCGGCGCTCACGATGTCGCCGATTGCGCGGTCGGACCGAAACACGCCGGCGGCGGGGCTGTGGATAACACGCTCCTTGCCGTATCCGCCGATCACGCCCGGCACGCCCGTGTTGGGCTGGGGCGAGCCCTGGGTAATGACACGGCCCAAAAAATGCCCGCGCATGGTCTCGACCACGGCGTCGCAATCGACCGGCGCGGTAAAGCCCGGCCCCACGGCGATGACGGTAGGCGCCATGTCGCGCGTGGTGCCCAGGTTGCGCTTGGCCAGAATCGCGTCGACCACAGCCGCGGGTTTAAGCTCATCGAGCATCTTGGCCTGAGGGTCCACCACGACGGCAACATCCCCCGCTTGGGTAATCTCGAGCGCCTCTGCCGGCGTCTGCGCCAAGCGAGCGCGAATGCCCTCGACCTGGACCTCGCCCAGGCGAATAGCCTCGCAAAAACTGATTGTGCGGCGGATGCACGTGGGAACCGCGATATCGGCCATAACGACCGACACGCCGGCGCGCACCAAGCGAGCGGCGACACCCGTGGCGATATCGCCGGCGCCGCGAACATAAACGAGCATTCCCGGGGCACCTCCCTGTGCTACGGTTTGAGCAGAGCAAAAGCGGTTCGACCGCTACTCTGATGATTATTTATTATCACAGTATTATACGGCGGTGAACAGATGGAAACGGTTAGCGGCAATCTTGCCTCGGCGCTCAGGATCGAGCCGGGCATTACCGCGATTATCGGCAGCGGCGGCAAGTCGACGTTGCTCAAAACGCTGGGTCTTGAGCTCATGCGCGCTGGCGGCCGCGTGCTCCTCTGCACCACCACGCATATGCTTCCCGTTGCCGGCGTGCCATGGGACGGGTCGAATCGTCGCCTGGACGCCGCGCCTTGGAAGCCAGGTGCCCCACACGCCCCAGGCTGCACCTGCGAGGCCTGCGCGGGGCTTGTGCGGGGAAGCATCTGCCAGACAGGTGTCTTGGACTCCCAGACGGGCAAGCTCTCCTCCCCTGCCAAGCCGCTCGACCAGCTGACGCAGCGCTTTGACTACGTCCTGGCCGAGGCGGACGGCAGCAAGCGGCTCCCGCTCAAGGCGCATGCCCCGTGGGAGCCGGTCGTTCCCGCCGGCACGGCCAACGTCATCTGGCTCGTCGGCGCCTCGGGGCTCAGCAAGCCCATCAACGAAGCCGTCCACCGCCCCGAGCTCTTTTGCGAGCGTTGCGGCTGCGAGCTCACCGACATCGCCACGCCCGAGCGCGTCGCCCAGGTGCTCAATGCCGAGATGCAAGAGATGAAGCTCAGCACCGCACGCGTCATGCTCAACCAAGTCGACACGCTTGCCGACCCCACGATGGCCGACCGCTTCGAGGCAGCCCTCGGCCGCCCCGTCGTCGCCAGCAGCCTCAAATAGCCGGCCCCATCTCGTCAGTTGCGGTGGAATACGGACTGTTTGGCCGCCTAACGGCCGCAAACAGTCCGTATTCCACCGCAACTGCGGAGGGGAATCCGGTGATCTTCCTGTTAGCGGGGGACGTAGCGGCCGGGTTGGGCTCCGGTGGGCTCGCCATCGCGCGCCACCAGCACACCGTTGACGTAGACGGCCTTGGCGCGGCCATGTGCCTCAAAGCCCTCGAGCGGCGTGTAGTCCACAGCCTGATGCTGCGTCGCCGCGCTAATGGTCCAGCGTGCCTGGGGATCCCACACGCACACGTCGGCATCGGAGCCCTCGGCAAGACAGCCCTTGCGCGGATACATGCCAAAGACGCGCGCCGGGTTCTCGCTCATCAAGCGGCACAAATCCTCGGGTCCCAGCTGTCCCTCAAAGCTCGTGGCAATCGCGACGGGACGATGCTCCACGCCGGGCCCACCGTTGGGAATCGCGCGGAAATCGTCGCGCCCGCGGTCCTTTTGCCCGTGCAGGTTAAAGCTGCAATGATCGGTCGCAATCGTATCGATCTCGCCGGCCACAAGCGCCTCGCGCAGCGCGGCACGGTCGCCGGCATGGCGCAGCGGCGGGCTCATCACGTACTTGGCGCCCGCAAAGCCGTCCTCGCCCTGCTCCAGATAGCAGGTGTCGTCGAGCATCAGATACTGAGGGCAGGTCTCGACATAGATATTCTTCTGCCCGCGCGCCTTGGCCGCACGAATGGCCTCGAGCCCCAACTTGGTCGAAAGGTGCACCACGTTGACTGGGGCGTCGCCGGCCAGGTGCGCCAGATACAGCAGGCGGCTCACGGCTTCGGCCTCACACACGTCCGGGCGGCTGAGCGCATGCCCCTCGGGTCCATGAATCCCCTGCTCGTACACGCGCTTCTGCAGCTCATTCACCAGCGTACCGTTCTCGCAATGCACGCACAGTATGCCGCCAATACGCTTGAGCTCCTCGAGCACCTCGAGCGTCTCGGCATCGTCCAGGCGCAAATGATCGTAGGCAAAGTAGGTCTTAAACGACGATACGCCCGCCTCGCGCATAGCCGAAAGATCGGCGCGGTTGCGTTCATTCCACTCGGCGAGTGCCATATGAAAGGCGTAGTTGGCCGTGCAGGTTCCGTCGGCACGGCGATGCCACTCGGCCAAGGCATCGGGCATGGTCACGCCGCGATCAGCCGTCGCGTAGTCCACGATGGTCGTCGTACCGCCGCAGGCAGCCGCACGCGTGCCGGTTTCAAAGCTATCGGCTGTCCAATCCATGCCAGTCCAGCACTGCATGTGCGTGTGGCCGTCGATAAAGCCGGGAAACACCCAGCAGCCCGCGGCGTCCTCGACGGTATCGTCGGCGCCCGGCTCAATCGCTGCGGCAATCCGCACAATCTTATCGCCCTCCATGGCAAGATCGGCGCGGCGAAGCCCCTGGGGCGTCACGAGCGCGCCGTTTTTGATGATGATCATAATTGCTCCTTATTGATTGATGCAGTTGGCCACGCGATCAAAATACGAGCAGGCGGCGATATGCTCCGTTATGCGTTGCTGTCCCTTGGCGGTATCGACGTCCCACAGCTCGTAGGCACGCGCCTCGACCAGCACCACGTCGGTACGGTCCTTGAGGATCGAACCGCCGCCGTCCTTGCCCTCAAGACACATAAGTGCATCGAACAGTTCCGCCGGAAAGAGCACCGGGCTCGAAGGCTCACCGTTGCACGCAAGACGCACCGGATGTTTGCGGCCACACTCGTCAAACGCACGAACCATAGCCTCAAAAGAACCCGAACTCACGAGCGGCTGGTCGCCCGGCAAAAAGAGGCAACCTTTCCAGTTGCGTTCGACTCCCCATGAAAGGCCCGCACGGACGCTTTCGCTGCGCAGCTCGCCATCGTGCAGCACACACGGGCAATGCTTGTCCTCGCAAATCTGAGCGACCTCGGGCCAACGCGTCGAAACCACAACGTCAAAGCCCCGGGGAACCGAATCGATGGTCCGGGCAATCAGCGGCTCGCCATAGATATCGGCGAGCATCTTGTTAGAGCCAAACCGCTTGCCCTCGCCCGAGGCCATAATGACACATCCAAGTTTCATGGTGGTACCTCCCCCGAAACCATCGTACCCATAACTCGCGCCGCGGGCATCCACATCGAAAGCGCTTATCCCGCACGCCCGCGATGCAAAAAAGGGGCACCCCGCCGGTTGGCAGAGCGCCCCCTTTACATGGCTTACCTCAGCCCGGCTTTAGGCCTGGAACCAACGGGCGGTGTTGCGCTCGTCGAGGGCCTTGAGGGTAGCGGCGGGATCGGCAACCTTCTGCAGGAGCATCATGGCTGCGATGGCATACGGCTTGTAGCTGGCCTCCTTGTACATGCCCACGCGGTGCATGTCGAAGACGTCGGCGTTGACCTCGCCGTGCTCGCAGGAGACACCGGAGATGTCGGCGGGCAGCGGGTGCATAAAGATGGTGTCCTGGCCGTTGGCAGTCTTCTCCATGAGCTCGGTCGTGGAGCACCAGTCCTGATGGGTAGCGTTCTGGGCGAGCAGCTCCTTCTCGAGCGCTGCGATGCCGGCGTCGTCGCCCTCAGCGTACAGGTTGGTACGCTTCTCCATGGCGGCAAACGGAGCCCAGCTCTTGGGGATCACGATGTCGGCGCCCTCGAAGGCCTCGGCCATGGTGTTGACCTGCTTAAAGGTGGTGCCGGACTCGGCGGCGTAGCCCTTGGCGCGCTCGACGACCTCGGGCATGAGGTCGTAGCCCTCGGGGTGGGCCAGGGTGACGTCCATGCCAAAACGGGGCAGCAGGCTGATCAGCGACTGCGGGCAGGACAGCGGCTTGCCGTAAGAGGGCGAATAGGCCCAGGTGACGGCAACCTTCTTGCCCTTGAGGTTCTCGAGGCCGCCAAACTCGTTGATGAGGTAGAGCATGTCGGCAGAGGACTGCGTGGGGTGATCGGAGTCGGACTGCAGGGAAATGAGCGTGGGACGGTGATCCAGAACGCCGTCCTCGTAAGCCTGCTGGACAGACTCGGAGACCTCGGCCATGTAGGCGTCGCCCTTGCCGATGTACATGTCGTCGCGGATGCCGATGACGTCGGCCATGAAGGAGATCATGGTAGCGGTCTCGCGGACGGTCTCGCCGTGAGCGATCTGGGACTTCTTCTCGTCCAGGTCCTGCAGCTCAAGGCCGAGCAGGTTGGCGGCCTTAGAGAAGGAGAAGCGCGTACGGGTGGAGTTATCGCGGAACAGGGAGACGGCCAGGCCCGAGTCGAAGATCTTGGACGAGACGTTGTTCTCGCGCAGCTCGCGCAGGGCGTCGGCGACGATGTAGAGAGCCTTGAGCTCATCGGTGGTCTTATCCCAGGTGTGCAGGAAGTCGCTGCCGTACATACCCTTAAAATCGAGGCCGTTCAGCTGCTCGACGAGCTCGGTAAACTTGGCGTCCATGTAAATGTCCTTTCTAAAGGTGAAACGATCGCAATGAGTAGATGTGCTCCGGCATGCGCGTGTGGCTAGAACATGCAGAGCACCATGACGAGGACCCGCCACCGTTGAGGAAGCATGGGAGATAACGACCGCGGGCCCCAAGTCAACAGGAGGCGCCGGGGGCATAAACTGTCCCCGGCTCAACAAAATCGAGGAATGGGACTAGTCGATCTTGTTGTTGGTCAGACCGGCGCGGAACACGGTGGCGTCGCCATCGGCCTGGCTCGGATCGTAGAGGTTCAGGGCAGCCACATACATGGCGGCAGCGGTGACCAGGTCGTCCTTGTAGGTGACCTCGTTGGGAGCATGAGCCTGAGACTCGGCACCCGGGCCAAAGCCCACGCAGGGGATGCCGTAGCGGCCCTGGATGGAAACGCAGTTCGTGGAGAAGGTCCACTTGTCGCACAGCGGGCGACCGGTGCGCTTGTCCATGCTGGGCTCGCAGCCGATGCGCTCGTCACCAAACATGGCCTTGTGGGCGTCGACGAGGGCCTTGACGTGCGGAGCGGTCTCCTTGTTGATCCACGTGGGGAAGTAAGCCTCGGTCTCGTAGACCTCGCCGGTCCAGGACGGACGGTCGTACATGTACATGGAGACCTTCACGTCGTCACCGTACTTCTTGGCTGCCGGCAGGTTGCGGATCTCGTCCAGGCAGGACTCCCAGGTCTCACCGGCGGTCATACGACGGTCGATGGAGATGGCGCAGGAGTCGGCCACGGCGCAGCGGCTGGGGCTGGTGTAGAAGATCTGGCTGACGGTGCAGGTGCCGCGGCCCAGGAAGCGGGCATCCTCGAAGTGCTCGGGATTGTACTTGGGGTCGAGCATCTTGACGAGACCCTTGATGTCGGTCGACTCGTCGCAGCCGTTGTTGTTGAGGGCGCGGACGTCGGCGATGATGTCGGCCATCTTGTAAATGGCGTTGTCGCCGCGGTCGGGAGCGGAGCCGTGGCAGGAGGTGCCGTGAACGTCGACGCGGATCTCCATGCGGCCGCGGTGACCGCGGTAGATGCCGCCGTCGGTGGGCTCGGTGGA
>CAJLOU010000101.1 GCA_905208345.1 uncultured Collinsella sp. | reverse complement strand
GCGGCTCATCCGGTCCGACCGGGCCGCGCGGCAAGGAGATATATTGCCAGACCGGAGGGGCCCCGGGGGCGGGAATCTGGGCGTACACATTTCCTACACATCTTGGGATCCGACTAACGTTTGCCAGCCGTTACCTACCGCTCGCCGAGCATCTCTTTATATAAGGCAGTCTCATGGTTAAAGCGGATACGTCCCCCTAGCTAAAGCACAGCCAGCATCGAGCAACTCATCACGTTCTTCCACCGAGAACCCCTCGGCGTAGACGCGCACCACTGGTTCGGTCCCGCTAGGACGAACCAGCAGCCACGTGTCATCCTCGAATGCCAAACGCAAGCCATCCATATGACTAACGTTTTGCGGCACCTTGCCACAAATCGACTTGGGGTTTACGCCCGGCAGCAGGGTTCGTAACGTTTCGGCATCTTCGGCCTCAAGGCGCAAATCCCGTCGACCGTAACTCGTCTTACCAAAACTGTCCTCGAGTTGGTCGACCAGAACGCCCAAAGGCGCGTCCGTCTTAGCCATAAGCTCACACAGAATCAGACAGGCGAGGATTCCATCGCGCTCGGGCATATGCGCGGCGATGCCGATACCACCGGCTTCTTCGCCGCCTATGAGGACGCCGCCCTTTTTCATCTCCGCCGCTATATATTTGAAACCGACTGGTTTGACGGTCACGCGGCAGCCAAGCGCCTCGGCAATGCGACGCACGAGCGTCGAGCATGAAAGATTGACGACGACGCGCCCCTCCAAATTACGAAATTGAACCAAGTCGCCCAAAACGAGCGCCATGATCTGATGCGGATGTATATATCTGCCGCGCTCGTCAACCGCACCGATACGGTCGGCGTCGCCGTCGGTCACCAGACCAGCGCAAGCTCCGTCATCGATAACCGTGCGCTCGCAAGCGTCCACCCAAGGCTCAACGGGGTCGGGGCAGATATCTTCTTGGTCAGACGCCTGCCCGGCGTGAATCTCGTGCACCTCAACGCCAAGCTCGCGCAGCAAGTCGGCTAGATAACCCTGGGCTGCGCCGCCCATGGGATCGACAACCACGCGCAGGTGCGCGCCGCGGATGGCTTCGGCATCGACAAACGATGCCACCGCCTGCATATAGTCAGGAATGATATCCGCGGTGCGATATTGCCCCTCGATCCCCATTGGCTCGGGAGCCATGGTCTCTTCGAGCTCTTCGATGACATCCTGGTTGGCGGTCGAGCCGTCACCCATGCGAATCTTGAGGCACAGATAACCCTGCGGATGATGGGACCCCGTCACCATGAGCGCGCCGCACGCCTCACCGTCATAAGCCGCCGCCCACGTAAGGGCAGGGGTCGGAACAGGTCGCGAAGCGAGCACGGCGTCCAGCCCGTGCGCTGCTAGCACGCCCGCCGCAAGCTCAGCGAACTCGCTCGCCAGGGGCCGGGTGTCGAACCCTATATATACCGTTTTGCCCGGATTGGTCTTTTGCCACAACTCGCCGACGGCATCGGCGATACGGGCAACGTTATCGGCAGTGAAGTCCTCATCGACGCGAGCGCGCCAACCGTCAGTTCCAAAATGAATTATCGCGCACACGCGCAGACACCTCACAGTGTTTGGATCATGGTACGCGTGAGGTATACCCGCAACACGCACTCAGCAACCTGCCGGCACCAGCATTCACCATTTGGGCAAATGCTGCCGAGGACATGCAAGCAATAAAAAACCGCCCCGTATGGAGCGGTTTTGCCCTTTATATATCGAGCGCCTCGGCCATCGCTGCCGTAGTGATTGCCGTGGTTCCACAGCAACTGCCCACCATTGCGGCGCCGGCATGTCTCCATTCGATGCATGCGCGCGCGAAAGCTTCGGGATTCTCGTGCCATACGGGGCCATCCTGAGTCTGGACCGGATCGCCTACGTTGGGACGCACCGTAACGGGAGTAGTCGCCGATGCAACCATCCTGGGCACCGCCGCATTCGCGGCCGCAAGCGAACAGCAATTAACACCAACCGAGTTTGCGCCGTGTTTTTCGGCGTACAAAACGGCTGCCTCGATGTTGAGGCCATCGCCCAGCAGGTCGCCTTTATCGTCAACGACAAAACTCACTAGAACAGGCATGCCGTCGGCGGCATCTCGGGCGCCGGCAAGCATGGGCTGCAGATTACGGATAGACGTCACCGTCTCGATCAGCAGACCGTCAACACCAGCATTGAGCAAGGCGTGCGCCTGTTCGCGCGCAATGCCGCGGATTTCACGATACTCGACAGAGTCCTCGGCAAACCACTCAATACCGATCGGGCCCATCGAGCCCAGCAGTAGCTGAGGGTGCGCCTGGCGGGCATCGTCGACGGCCCCGCGATTGACCTCCGCCACGGACGGCGCAATCTGGTCGTGCTTGAGGGCATAGCTCGATGCCTGAAAGGTATTGGTAATGAGCACCTGCGCGCCGGCGGCGACATACAAGCGATGGATACGAGAAACGGTCTGCGGCTCTGCCAGATTCCAAAACGCCGGTGGAATGTCGGCGGCATCGTACTCACTCAACAAAACACTGCCCATGGGGCCCTGCGCCAACAAGGTCTCGCTCGACAAGCGGCGCGCAAGCTCCTCGGCACCAAAGCGGTTGTAATAACTCGTATCCATATATATCCCGCTATTCCTCGACGCTGATTCCCTGCTTTTCGAGATAGGCGAGCCAGCGGCTCATCGTGTCCTCGGATAGCGCATGCTCCATCATGCAGGCCTCGGAATCGGCTCGCTCAAATTCGACACCGAGCTCCTGAACCAAAAACGTACGGATGAGGCGATGACGGTACCAGATAGCCGTGCCAACCTCGCGGCCGCGATCGGTCAGGATTACCTTGCCGTAGTGCGATTGCTCGACAAGCTCGGATGCCTTGAGCGCCGAAACCGCTTTATTGACCGATGCCTTGGAGACGCCAAGGCGCTGCGCGATGTCGACCGATCGCACGCCGTTGGTTTCCCCCTCTTCGCTTTCAATGCGAACCATGCACTCCAAGTAGTCTTCGTTCGCCACCGTCAGATGTAGTTCGCGCGAGCTAATTGTCGTATCCATGATCTTCCGTCCCTTCTGCATTCAATGGCTGATTCTACCCCATCCAAGCGTCGTGGTATGCCGTGGCATACCGTGCTAGAGTTCTTGTTGCACACGACGACCAAGATTGGAGCGGTCTTTATGGAAAACACCACCACGAGCCCCGATGTCCTCGAGCGCTTTTTGCGCTACGTCCAGATCAACACACAGTCCGAGGATGCAAACTGCGACCAGGTACCCTCGAGCGCCGTTCAGTTTGACCTTGCCAACGTGCTGGCTGAAGAGCTGCGCGAGCTTGGTGCGGAAGATGCCTACGTGACCGAGCACGCCTATGTCTGCGCGCATATCCCCGCAAGTGCGGGCGCTGAGGACAAGCCCGCCCTGGGCCTGATCGCTCATCTCGACACCACCGAAGTTGCACCGGGCGCCGGCGTGAAGCCGCATATCGTACACTACGAAGGCGGCGACCTGGTCTGCGGCACGGTTGACGGTAAGCCCGTTGCCATGGGTACCGCCAAGCTTCCCGCCCTGACTGACCTCGCGGGTGAGGACCTGGTCTGCAGCGATGGCACCACGCTGCTGGGCGCGGACGACAAGGCAGGCGTCGCCGAGATCATGTCGCTTGTCGCGCGTATCGCTCAGGACCCTTCTCTGCCCCATCCCACACTCGGCATTTGCTTCTGCCCTGACGAGGAGATCGGCCACGGAGCCGAGCTGTTGGATATCGATGCCTTTGGCTGCAAGTACGCCTACACGGTCGACGGCGGTCCCATTGGCGAGCTGGAGTGGGAGTGCTTTAACGCCGCCGAGGCAACCGTTCGCTTTGAGGGCCAGTCCATCCATCCCGGTGACGCCAAGGGCCGCATGGTCAACGCGGGCAATCTGTTCTGCGACTTTAACGCGCTGCTCCCTTATGCGCAGCGCCCGGAATACACCGAGGGCTACGAGGGCTTCTATCATCTTGAGGGCGTGTCTGCAACCGTCGACCACGCTACGGCGCGCTATATCGTCCGTGATCACGATGCCGCCAAGTTCCAGCAGAAGCTCGAGCTGATGGATGCTGCCGCAGCACTGCTCAACCAGCGCCTGGGTGAGGAACTCGTAACAGTCGAGATTAAGCACCAGTACCGCAACATGGCCGAGATCGTGCGTGACTACCCGGAGCTTATCGATATCGCCAAGGAAGCCTACCTTACCTGCGGCATTGAGCCCCAGGTGCTGCCGATTCGCGGTGGTACTGACGGTGCGCAGCTGTCGTTCCGCGGCTTGCCCTGCCCCAACCTTTCCACGGGCGGCTACTGCTACCACGGCGTTAACGAGTTTGTCCCGGTCAGCTCGCTCGTCAAGATGACCGACATCCTCCAGGAACTCGTCGCCCGCTTCGCATAAGCCTAGCTGCACAACCCTAAAAGACGAATCGCCCCGTCCTCAACCGAGAACGGGGCGATTTTTGGTGCAAGGAGTGTAGACGGCATCGCTGGTTGAATCAACGTCAGCGAGCGACGTCCAGAGCGAACAAGTTGGCATGAAAAAGGCAGGGCATTGACCTTCTGGTCATGCCCTGCCTTTTGAATGACAAATTGTCGCTCTGGGCGGCGCGCAGCGTCGAGCCGTTACGCGGGCTGGTAAGCCCGCGTAACTCTAGTAGTTGGCTTCGTAGCCGTTGCCGTCGCCGGTGGGCTCTTCGTAGTAGTCCGAATCGCTCGAATCAGTCGAATCGTCCGAATCGTCAGAGCTGACCGATGAGGTTGCGGTGCCGTTGGCGTAATCATCGGACGTGTTGTTGTTCAGGTCGCCGATCGTAGAGCTGGAGCCATCGGACTGGCCCATGGTATTGGGGCCCTTGGGATCCTTACCAGCGTCGACGCGCTCCATCATTTCCTTAAGCTCGTCCTCGTAGACAAAGACGTAGCTCACGCCATCAATCATGGTGCTGGCATCGGCATACGAAGGCAAGTTGGCCGAATAGATGCCGTCAACATCCATGCCGCGCATGGCATTGACCGTAGAGACGATGTCCTGAACGCTCATATCGGTCACGAGCATGTCGGACAGCGAATTGACGAGGTCGAAGACCTTGGTGGCATCGAAGTTGTTGAGGATCTGGTTGGCGAGGGCGCCAAGCACCTGACGCTGGTGGCGCATGCGTGTGTAGTCGCCATCGGCATAGATGTAGCGGCAACGGGCATAGGTAAGGGCGGTCGCGCCATCCATGTGCTGCTGACCGGCGGTGATCTTAATGTCGAGATGCTCGGGGTCGTCGACATCGTCGGTTGCGTTAATGTCGATGCCGCCGACCGAATCAATCAGCGCCTGCATGCCGTCGAAGCTGACCTCGGCATAGTGGGAAATCTGGACACCGCACAGCTCGTTGACCGCCTGGACCATGGCCTCGGCGCCGCCGTAAGTATGGCAGGCGTTGATCTTCATGGTCGAGCCGTTGTAGACGACCTTGGTATCGCGCGGAATGGAGATGAGCGTCGCCTGCTTTTGCGTGGGGTCGATACGCGCCAGGATAATCGAGTCGGCGCGGTATGTATCCTCGCCCGGGCGACCGTCAGTGCCAAGGAGTAGCACGTAGAACGGGTCCTTTGCCTCGTCGGTATCAACCAGGATCTGGCGCAGGTTGTCGGTAATGACATTGGAATCGCCGAGCTTGCCCATAATGGTGGCAAACCACAGGCCGGCAGCAGTCGTAGCGCTCAGCAGCACACCAATCACGGCAATGAGCGCGACGCGGCGAACCGTATGACCGCGACGACGCTGACGGGCGCGCTCGGAATAGCGGGCAACGTTATCGCGGCTATAGATTTTTGCCTGAGCGCCGGTCGAAGGTCTTCGAGATTCCGTAATGGGCTTTTTCTTAAACATAGGCAACCTGCATTAGTAGATGACGGGATCGGGAACAGTGGCGTGCTCGACATGAGCACCAAGCGCCTGCAGCTTTTCAACAAACTGTTCGTAGCCGCGCTTAATGTGATGGATGGCCGAGACCTCGGTCGTGCCGTCGGCAATTAGGCCGGCGACGACGAGTGCCGCGCCACCACGAAGATCCGGTGAGGTTACCTGAGCGCCGGAGAAGCCCTTGACGCCGTGAATCATAGCGTGATGGCTCTCGATGCGAATATCGGCGCCCATGCGCACCAGCTCGGATGCAAACATAAAGCGATTCTCGAAGATATTCTCGGTGATAACGGAGCTGCCGTCGGCCAGGGCGGAGAGCACCATGATCTGCGCCTGCATATCCGTGGGGAAACCGGGGAACGGGAGCGTCTGGATATCGACCGGCTTGATGCGCTCGGCACGATTCACATGGACGCCATCCTCAACGCGCTCGCAGTCGATGCCCATGAGCTCCATCTTCTTGAGCACCATGCCCAAGTGAATGGGGCAAAAGCCTGTGACGTCGACACCGCAATCGTCGGCCATCAACGCACCGGCAACGATAAAGGTACCGGCCTCGATACGGTCGCCCACCACGCGATGGGTAACGGGATGCAGCTCCTCCACGCCCTCGATGGTCACGACAGGCGTACCGGCGCCGACAATCTTGGCACCCATTTCGTTGAGCATGTTGGCGAGATCGACGATCTCGGGCTCGCGGGCGGCATTGTCGATTACCGTGGTACCCTGCGCGCGCACGGAGGCCATGATGAGGTTCTCAGTCGCACCGACGCTGGCAAACTCGAGCGTGACGGTGGTACCGTGCAGGCCCTGGGGCGCGTTGGCGTTAATGTAGCCGTGGGCGGTATCGAACTCAACGCCCAAGGCCTCAAGACCCAAGATATGCATATCGATCTTGCGAGCGCCCAGGTTGCAGCCGCCGGGCATGGCGATCTTGGCGCGATGGAAACGGCCCAGCAGGGGCCCCATCACGGCGGTAGAAGCGCGCATCTTGGCAACGAGCTCGTAGGGGGCCTCCCAAGAATCGACCTGGGAGGTATCGATCTCGAGGGTGTGCTCGTCGAGAACATCGATCGTAGCGCCCATACCCTTGAGCACCTTGCCCATCACGTGGACATCGGAAATATCAGGCACGTTCTGCAGCGTCGTCTTGCCCGGCGCCAGAAGCGTTGCCGCCATAAGTTTGAGCGCGGAGTTCTTGGCACCCGAAACAGGCACGGAACCTCCGATGGCGTGGCCACCCTCAACGCGGATAATATCCAAGGTCTACCCTTTCA
>CAJLOU010000100.1 GCA_905208345.1 uncultured Collinsella sp. | reverse complement strand
TCTCCATGCGGCCGCGGTGACCGCGGTAGATGCCGCCGTCGGTGGGCTCGGTGGAAATGACGAACTCGGGCTTAATGCCGTCCTTGTTGTAGATGTACTGCCAGCACATGCCGTCGCAGTCCTCTTCCTGGACGGTGCCGACGACCATGATCTTGTAGCCCTCGGGGATGAGGCCCATGTCCTTCATCATCTTGGCAGCGTAGGTAGCAGAAGCCATGCCGCCCTCCTGGTCGGAGCCGCCGCGGCCGTAGATGATCTCGTCGGTCTCGTAGCCCTCATAGGGATCGGCATCCCAGTTCTCGATGTTGCCGATGCCGACGGTGTCGATGTGGGAGTCGATGGCGATGATCTTGTCGCCCTCGCCCATAAAGCCCATGACGTTGCCCAGGCCATCGACCTTGACCTCGTCATAGCCAAGGTTCTCCATCTCGGCCTTGATGCAGGCGACAACCTCACCCTCCTCGCAAGACTCAGAGGGATGGGAGATCATAGCGCGCAGGAAGCGAGTCATATCAGCACGGTGGGACTCAGCAGCGTTTTTAATTGCCTCGAAATCGAGTTCCTTAGTCATAACAGTCAACCTTTCTACAAGGGTTTACCTACAGGTAGATATTTCAGATAGATCACTTGTGCCAAGCAGCGTGAAGTCGAGCACCCCACAAGCAAGTAACCATAGGAGGCGGACGGAGGACTTTGCTCCGTCGCGAGTTCCGCACGAGCCGGAGAGCACTTAATGTGCTCTCCGTGCGAGCAGGACTGTCCGAGCAGGGAGTAAAGTCCTCCGGCTGCCTCCGGACAGGTCAGACCTGCTAGCAGGTCGGATACTCGCCCTCCCAGACGATGCGACGGTACTGATCCGGATCGGTGTCGCCCTCGGTGGAGAAGCAGAGCACGGAGCTCGTCTTGTCCAGGCCGATGAGTTCCTTGAGCTCGGCGTACTCGGGATCGAGCATGAGGGTCTCGACCAGGCCGGTGGTCACAGCGCCGGACTCGCCGGAGATGACGCGCGGGTCGCCCTTCTCGGGAGCGCCCAGGGTGCGCATGCCGCGAGCGGTGACCCAGTCGGGGCAGGACACGAAGGCGGTGGCGTGGTTGCGCAGGATATCCCAGCCCAGAATGTTGGGCTCGCCGCAGCACAGACCGGCCATGATGGAGGGCATGTCGCCGTCCACGATGCGCGGATCGCCGTCGCCGGCGGCAGCGCCCTTGTACAGACAGGCGGCAGGCGCGCACTCAGCCACGACGAAGGTGGGCGGGTTATCGGGATACAGGTTGGTGAAGTAGCCCACCACGGCGCCGGCGAGCGAACCCACGCCAGCCTGGACAAACACGTGCGTCGGGCGGTTGATGGCCATCTCGCGCAGCTGCTCGGCAGCCTCGGAAGCCATGGTGCCGTAACCCTCCATGATCCAGGACGGGATCTTCTCGTAGCCCTCCCAGGCGGTGTCCTGAACGATGACGCCGCGCTCGCAGGCGTCGGCCTCGGCAGCGGCCATGCGCACGCACTCGTCGTAGTTGACCTCTTCGATGGTCACCGTTGCGCCCTCGGCGGCGATGTTATCGAAGCGGGGCTTAGTGGAACCCTTGGGCATGTGAACGACGGCCTTCTGGCCCAGCTTGTTGGCAGCCCATGCCACGCCGCGGCCATGGTTGCCGTCGGTGGCGGTAAAGAAGGTGGCCTGGCCAAAGTCCTTGGCAAGTTGATCGGAGGTCAGGTAATCGAAGGTGCACTCGGCAACGTCCTTGCCGGTCTCGTCGGCAATGTAGTTGGCCATGGCAAACGAACCGCCCAGAACCTTAAAGGCGTTGAGGCCAAAGCGATAGCTCTCGTCCTTAACGCACAGGTTGGACAGGCCCAGGCGCGCAGCCTGACCGTCCAGACGGGCAAGCGGAGTGACGGTATATTGAGGGAACGACTGGTGGAAGGCGCGGGCCTTCTTCACGTGGTCGAGACTCATGATTCCCAAGTGCTTGTCATCGCTCTTGGGCATCGTGTTGCCCGCCCACTGGATCTTATCGGCCATACGGTGAACTCCTTAAGTCCTCTCTTGCCGGCCCCCGCATACGCGTTTCAGCCCGATCCCATTCACACGGCTGAACTTTTATGTGGATGCCAAACAAAAAGTTTGTTAGTAATGTTCTATCACACTTTTTGATTGGCATACCTAACGAATTGTTTGTTGCCGTAATCGGTACTTTTTCGCCGCCGAACGGTCATGAATTGCCTTGTTGATGGATTTGTTTGCGGTCAAGTGTGGTTTATGGCAAAGTGTGCCCAAACTAATTTTTAGGAAGGCACCCATGACCCCCGCACAGATTGAGTTTTACAAGCGCCTCGCACACGGTCTGGCGCTCCAATTTGGCCCCAACTGCGAAGTCGTCGTCCACGATCTGGAGACCGAGGACGTGGACCACTCCATCGTAGTAATCGAAAACGGCCACGTCAGCGGGCGCAAACTGGGTGACGGCCCCAGCCATATCGTGTTTGAGTCCATGCACGAGGGCAGCACCGACGTACACGACCGCGAGCCGTACCTCACTAAAACCACCGATGGCAAGCTGCTCAAGTCCTCGACCATCTTTATCCGCAACGACGAAGGCAAGCCCGTCGGCATTTTGGGCATCAACTTTGACATTACGCTTATGAAGGCTTTTGAGCGCTCGCTCGACGCTTTCACCGGCACCGGCGGCACGGGCTATACCGAGCCCGAGCCCATTACCAAGAACATCGGCGACCTGCTCGAGGACCTGCTGCACGAGTGCGAGCAGTTTGTGGGCAAGCCCGCGGCACTCATGACCAAAGACGAGCGCATTCGTGCCATTGGCTACCTCGACCGTCGCGGTGCCTTCCTCATTTCCAAGTCGAGCGAGCGCGCCTGCGAGTTCTTTGGCATCTCCAAGTACAGCTTCTATAGCTACCTCAATGAGGCCAAGGCGGCGGCCGGCGACAAGTAGGCACTCGCCTGGATTGCCCCTCCCCTTTTGGGCGCGAGTTCTGGAAAGCACGAATCCAAGACCGGGCCGCTTGGGAAGTTCCATATAATCGATGTCATTAGTATTTCGAAAGGATGGGACAGAATGGCGTTGAGCAAGGCATCATGCACCGGTCGCGGATTGATTGCGGCAATTGGTGGACATGTGCACCGCATGTTCGATGAGGGCGAAGACGACCTGTTTTCGCTGAGCCTTGACGATGTGATGGATGATCGCCCGTGGACCGCCGACGAACTCATGGGCGGCGGCGGGGCTCGCCCGTCAAGCCCCAATCCCGCACTTGCGCCTAAGACCGCATCTGCGCCGACTCCTGCGCAGCCGGCTGTTTCGACGCCCGCGCCTACACCCGCACCCACTTCGGCGCCCACGCCCGCTCCCCGCCCCGCAAGCGACCCGTCCGAGACGGCGGCATTTCTCGCAGCAGCGACGCAGGGCAAATCGGCCGACAGCACTGTTATGTACAGCGCCCAGCAGTTGCCTGTTCCTGCGGCACGCAAGCCTCCGGTCACAAGGCTCGATGAGCCCGTTGCCCATCAGGTTGTCCACGATTCCTGGGCTGCAGCCGATCTGGATGAGACCTCTACCGGCATGCCGGCGCTCGATGTTCCAGTTAACCCGCTTTTTGCCGCCAACACGAGCGCCGCGGGCTATGAGGGCGGTGCGGCATATTCCGATTATTCCGATGGCTATGCTGGCACCAGTCGCATCGAGACCGAGGATTATGGCACCGCATCGAGCGATTATCTCAACGATCCGTACGCTGCCACGCCTGCACCGGAATATGACCCGGAGGCCGCGTCCGCGCCGGCGTATACCAAAAGCACGGGCGAAGAGCGCTTCGCCGATTATTACGCCGAGGAAAAGGCGCTGCGTTTTTCGGAATTTCCGCAGGCAGTCAAGGTTGCCTTTATCGCCATTGTCATTGCCCTGCTCGGTGTCATTGCGTTTGAGGGATTCCGGCTGTTCTCCGGCCCCACCCAAGCGGAGTCGGAGACCCAGCAAAAAGAGGACGATAACGAGTATCTGGACATCAACACCCTCAAGGGCGACCCCAACGACGAGGACGATGAGTAGCGAGAGCTGAAGGCGGCCGCAGGATCCCGCATCCAGCACCGGCTTCTAAGTGCTGTTTTGTCATCCAGCTATACTTTTCCGGATAATTTGCCTATCGAATTTGACACTTTTCCGGATTTTATACTCTGTCCCTCCAGATGCGCTTTACGGTGCAGGCGTTGGAAGAAGGGCCATGTGCCGCTGGCGGCCCACATGTTCTGCAGATCAAGCTGCTCGGAGACGACTCGCGCGAGCCGTCCAGCTGGAAGCTCTTTGCCGACGGCGCGTGCGTTGCGGACGGATCCGGCGCCTTTGCCCGCGAGTGCTTCTGCGAGGGCGCCGAGGTGTTTCTGGACCTGTGCCGCGACGCCGTACGCGTGACCGAGCTGTACCAGTGGAGCCAGAGGGAGTACGAGCTGCTGAGTGCGGCCCGCAGGATCGTAAGGGTGTAGACGGGCGGACGAGCCATCGACGATTTTGAGCTGGCAAGGGCCGGGAACTAGATTCCCGGCCTTCAACCTAGCACTGCTTTATGAGATCGAGCACCGCAGGAATGTCATCGGCATTCCGAAGCGCAACGTAAGTGGGTAAGCCCGGACCAAATCCACCCTGCGTACGCTTGTCCTGGCACATGTCCTCTGGATCCGTTAGATCATCCACGCTCTTTGCCAAGCCAACGGCAATCCAACCACCGTTGCTGGTCCTGCCTTCTAGCACGGCATGCAGTTTTCGCTTGCCCGACCTGAAGCCTACATAGTACTTAGCTATGTAGGACTCCCACGAAGGGTTACCACTCAGAACGGACTCGCGCACCTCATCGAAAAGCTTCTGGTTGAGTCCGCCTTCGGCAAAAGTGGGGTGATTCTCCTGCAGAGTCCAAATAGGCGCCTCGTCAGACTCCCCGCGAGAAGGACGGTACTTGTCGACGACGTCTGCCGGAAGGTCGGGATACTTCCATATCTCGCACGCTTCTTTCGCCAGCTCGTCCGCGCGCTGCCCAATCTCTTCCTCACCCCATTTTTCATGCGAGGCGATCGACTTGTTCAGGTGAAGCGGACTGCACTTAAGCCCCACGCCAGGAAGATTGAGCTTGTCCGAGAACGACCGGTTTGAGTACTCCTGGTTGTAGCCCGTCAGCGTTAGATTTCCCAAGTTGTTGCACAGCCTGTCGTGGGTGTCTTCCCAGTTCTCGCCAAGCGATTCCTTCCAGCCGTGCACATCATCGATCGTCTGGGGCATGACGTGCTCAATCTGGTAATCGTCAGCCGAGATGGGCTCCTTCGGGTGGTGCCAGTTCTCCATGCGCTCCAGGTAATAGCGCTTTTTAGAGAAGCGGTTGTAGCAGTCACGCGTCTTAAACTCCTCGACAAAATGCTCGTCTGTCGGAAAGTATGCGGTCATACCGCTGCTGTGGATAAGGAGCATCGCCGTAACGTACTCCTCGATATCGTCCTGCTGCTCGAGATTGCGATACATGCCGGCAAAGAAATTATTTAGGCCCGTGGTAAGCCTGCCGCAAACCGCTCGCCTGAACAGAAACGACTCGATAGTCTCGCAGATACGTAAAAACGCATTGCGGTCTAGTCCATTCCCCTCGCAAACCGAATAAAGCAACATTAAGAGGGGCCTTATCTGCTTCACGTCGAGGCTTACGATTCTGCCGAACACTCGGCGCAGTCCGTCGTCCTTCTCCTTACCAAGGAACAGACTGGCGTATCTATGTGCATACCCGCGCAGCTCCTTAAGCAGACCCTCGGTGTCACCATCGTAGTCGTCGGCGAAATAGCGCTTAAACTCGTAGTAGGCCTCGTTCTCCTTCGGCATCCTATTGGGAACTTTAAGCCACAGCCAGTACCAGATAAATGCATTGAACTCTTCTTCGCCGCCTTTTCCGAACAAGCGCTCGAGCGGATGCCAGTAACCCTCGTAGAGCTTGGTCTGCTCGTCGTTGGGAAGCGACATAAGAACGTAGTTACGAATGAGGTCGATAGGCGTGAGCGGCTTACCCTTGGAGTTCATGGACTCAAATATGAGCTGGGCATTATCGACGCCAGCGGTGAGCTTAGTGTCGATGACCTGCACGCGGTTTAGCCCCGCCCAAAGCCTTGCAGGGTCGAATGATTTCCCGTGCATCTTTTCACGGAAGAACGCGTGGTTCTCGACGATACGATCCGATTTTTCATCCGGCACGGGAGATCTAGATACGATGGAGAACAGCGTCTCTTTATCGTCCTGCGAGAGCACCAATTTGTAGCGCGCTAGACCGTTGTAGTCGTCATCGTTAAAGAGGTAGTTCTTCCGCAGCGCCGAAATCTTGAGATCGCCAAGGAAGCCAGCCTTGTCGGGATTACTCTCCAGATAGTCAGCCAAGGCAGCAATCATCAACGAAAACGTCGTCAGACGCTGCTGTCCGTCAATCAGAAGCACTCGCGAGATACTCGTGGCAGAGCTCTCGGACTCGGGGATATAGAGCATCGACCCCACGAAGTGCGATGCGCCATCACGGCCAGCGCGCATGACGTCATCCCAAAGCACCTCGCACTCTTTCACACTCCACGAGTAAACTCGCTGGTACACGGGAATGACGAACTGCATCTTCGCCACGCCCATAAGGTCGAGCAGATTCGCCTCGGTTGCTTTCATTTACGCTTGTCCCCTTTCTTGTTTACGCCGCTTGCGGTCAGTCCCCCACTGAACGAAAGGCGCTAAAGACCAGAGCATCGAAGCGCTGGAGCAACCGGGATGCTCGTCTCACTAGATTTTACAACGCTTGTCGCGAATACAGTTGAAAGCCAATCCGGTTCCGATGGCTCCCCCTATGAGAAGAAGGTGGATGCCAAGGGTCGCGTGACTAGCGATAAGTGCATCGCGAACGAAGTGCCGTTTGAGGAGCTGCCCGAGGGGTGGGCTTGGGCAAGGCTGGAAACCGTATATAACTTCATTGATTACAGGGGTAAAACACCTCACAAATCACCTTCAGGTGTTCGACTAATGACTGCGAGCAACATTCGCCAAGGCTATATTGATTACACACGCGAGGAGTATATTTCAGAAGACGAATATGCAACACGCTTGTCTCGCGGAGAGACCCACCGTGGCGATTTGCTGTTTACAACCGAAGCCCCGATGGGGTATTGCGCGATATGCGAAATGAAACGTTGCAGCTGTGGACAGCGTGTCATTACCCTTCAGAATTACGGCACAGTTGGTCCAGACAATGCCCTGTTCTGCCAAATAATTCTATCTCCACTGTTCCAAATTCAAGTTAAGGATCATGCCACGGGGACGACCGCAAAAGGAATCAAAGCAGCAGTGCTAAAAGAGCTATTTCTTCCGATTCCGCCTCTCGCCGAGCAGCGCCGCATCGTCGAGCGGGTGAACGAGCTCATGCCCCTGGTCGAGG
>CAJLOU010000099.1 GCA_905208345.1 uncultured Collinsella sp. | reverse complement strand
GGCCCGCGCAGCGTCGGCCGGTTACGGCGTTTGGCAAAACGCCGTAACTCAACGCCGTAACTCTACAGCTCCGTAACCTCAACGCTGTTGTAGACCTCGTCCCAGCGATCCATGACCAGGTGACCGGTCTTGGGATCCATGGCGTTGAGCTTGCCGCAGGTATTGGCAGTCTTAAGTACGGTGATATCGTCGGCGCCAGCAGCAATGGCATGTGCAAAGCCGGCGATGGTCGAGTCACCGGAACCCGTCGCGTTCACAGCCGCAATCGCGGGCGTCTTGGCGCGGAACGCGCGGCCCTCATGGAAGCCAACCGAACCGGCAGCGCCCATCGAAACGACAACCCAGGGGATACCGGCAAAACGGTCATCGGCGGCGAGCGCCTCGCGCAGGGCATCGACATCATCGGTCGTAAAGGACGTACCCAGCAGGCCGTTAATCTCGGTCAGGTTGGGCTTTACGAGCTCAGGCTTAGCGTCGGACTCCAGCGCGGCCTCCAGCGATGCGCCCGAGGTGTCGAGCAGCACCTTGGCGCCCGCCTCCTCGGCGATCTTGACGAGCTCGGCATAGTAGCCGGCATCGACGCCACGCGGCAGCGAGCCCGAAAGCGTCACGACGTCCGCCTTCGCTGCGAGCTCGGCGAACTTGGCCGTAAAGGCCTCGAGCTCGGCCGGGGCGATCTGCGGGCCGCTCTCCAGCAGCTCGGTCTGATTACCCTCGTGCAGGATATTCAGGCAGATGCGCGTCTCACCGGCAATAGGCACAAAGTCGTTCTTGACGCCGTCGGCATCCATAAGCTCGGCCATATAGGCACCCATGTGACCGCCGAGCAGACCGGTCGCGAGCACATCGTCGCCCAGCTGCAGCAGCACACGGCTCACGTTGAGTCCCTTGCCACCAGCGGTCTTTTCGGGCGTCACGCGGTTCACATCGTCGATGATCAACTTGTCGAGCTGATAGCGCGTATCAATCGACGGGTTCATGGTAACGGTCAGAATCATGTTGAACTCCTGTTTCCGGGGCGCAACGTGCGCGACCCCAAACATACGATAGCTCGTTAAAGAATCTCAATCTCAAAGCCACGGGTGACGGTCTTCCCCGGCTTGGCCACCAGGCAGCCACGTTTGTGCTCCAGGACATCGTCCTCGTCGGAGCAGGTGGACAGACCGCCCCACGGCTCAACCGCGACAAAATCGCCCTCGGGCTTGCTCCACACAATCAGGTACGGCATATCGGGGAACGTCAGGCGCACGCCCTTGTCCTCGGTTTTCTTGGTCAGCGTAACCACGCGGCTCTCGAGCACGTCAAAGATGGTCTCCGCGAAGTCGAAGAGTTCGTGGGTCAGCGGCAGGTTCTGGTCGATCATGGGGTTCTTGCTGCGATGCTCAACATCAATCAAGCCCGTCGAGGGAACGGCAGTACAGAGCTCAGCGGCCTCACGCTGCTCAAAACGGAGCTCGTAGTCGTCATAGGACTCACCCTCGTCGAGCGGGCACTTAAAGCCGGGGTGACCGCCCACAAAGAACGGCATGTCCTCGGTGCCCTCATTGGTCACCTCGTACGACACGGCCACCTTTTCCGAATCAATCGTGTAACGAGCAACGATCTTAAACGGATACGGGTACTGCTCGAGCAACTCGGCATGGTCGGCAGAGCTTAGGCTCAGCGCAACCATGTTGTCATTCTGTTCCTCGAGCTTCCACTCCTGTTTGCGCGCAAAGCCGTGACGGGCGAGCTTAACCTCGCGGCCGCCCATGGTCATTGCGCGACCCTCACGAAGACCGCCGCAGATCGGGAAGCAAATAGGTGCCTGGCCCGACCAGACTGCCGGGTCACCCTGCCACAGGTACTCGCGACCGTTGGCCGCAATAGAAGTGAACGAGCCGCCCGCCGTGCTCAGTGCTACGCGGATAGAACCGTTATCAAGAACAAACTCCATAGGAGCCTTCCCTTTCTTACGACAGCCCGCCAAGTCAATAGGGCTGATAGAAAACCGGCCCGCGCCCCCTCACAGAAACGCGAGCCGTCAATTGAAAAGCTGCAGAATACCGGGTCCCGCCAAAACGAAGCCCACAAGCTCAGCAAGCAAACGTGTTATCGGAGCAGCTTACTGAACCAGAAAGCTTCGCAACAACAGCGGTAACCCCACAGGTACCCCCAACGTCAGCGAGAAGTCAGCTGGCGAGGCAAGGTGCCGTGAAGCGAGGCGGCATTAACCTTCTGGTCATGCCGCCGAAGCTGAACGGCAGATTGCCCGCCAGATGGCTTCGCAGCGTCGGCCGGTCCGGCGTTCGGTAGAACGCCGGAACCCCTTAGTCGTGGTACTCGCCGCGGTCCCACTTCTCCAGGAACTCGTCAAAGAAGTGCGGGTCGGCCTGAACCTCGGCGTCGGCCTTATTGCAGGCATCGATCTTGGCGATCAGGGCATCGTGCTCGGGGGTCTTCTCGTAGGGCTCCTCCAGGAAGGCAAGCATGATATCGGCCATCAGGAACTCGCCAGTGATCTTGCCGCCAAAGCCCACGATGTTGGCGTTGAGCTCGCGACGGGCATACAGGGCAGAGGTCATGTCGCGGACCAGGGCGCAGCGGGCGCCGGGAACCTTGTTGACGGCGTTGGTGATGCCGATGCCGGTGCCGCACAGGGCCACGCCAAAGTCAGCCTTGCCGCTGGCAACAGCCTCGCCCACGGCCTTACCGTAGATGGGATAGTGCGTACGGGTGTGGCTGTAGGTGCCGCAGTCAAGCACTTTGTAGCCAGCCTGCTCCAGGCGGTCGGCCAGATAGATCTTCTCGTCCGTAACGATATGGTCGCAACCGATTGCGATGGTCTTCTTCATCAGAACGTCCTTTCGTCTGAATTCACAAGTTGAGGTAGAAGTTCGAGTTCTCGGTGGCTCTCGTTAGGCCATCTTGTTGAGCATGTCGACACGGATCTGGTGACGGCCACCGGCGTACTGGGCGCGCAGGAACTCGCGGGCGATCTTCTTGGCGACCTCGGTGCCAACGACACCCGGTCCCATGGTGACCATGCGCGAACCGTTGTGCTCGCGGGTCATGTAGGCGGAGCGCTCGTCGGAAATGTTGGCGACGACCATGCCCTTAATCTTGACGGCGGCCATATAGGAACCGACGCCGTACTTATCGAAGGCAAAGCCCTGGGAATCCTTGTGCTCCAGCAGGTCCTTGGCGACGGCGGTCGCAGAATCGACAAAGTCCGCGGCAGGGGTCTCGGAATAGTCGACGACCTCGTGACCGTCGGCGATGAGCATCTCCTTGATGGACTCCTTCATCGACATACCGTCGGCATCGGAAGCGATTACAACCCTCATGACATCCTCCTTGAGAGATACGCAGGTGCGTAGTTTCTGTTTGGAAGTGTTGAATCGCGTTCAGGTCCGGGCATCTGAATGTGCGGTTCTTCACTGTTCATGTTTATTTGAACACATTCGAACAGTAACTGCAACAACTATTTGTTTGTCTTTGTTCTTTTTTGAACAAAGACCGTTCGCGGATGATTGCTGACCGTTTGGAATCGGGAAAAACCTAGCCTGCCACGTATTCATCAAACAAAAAGGGCGGCCGAGAACGCATCTCGGCCGCCCTTCGGCGGTATATCCCGGTATATACAGCTGTTTTAGTTACTCAGACCGTACGCTCTTCTTGGCGTGCTTGGACGGAGCGCTCAGAAAGCGGCCCGTCAAATAGTTCGCGGGACCGGAGATATCAATCCCCAACAGCGTGTGTCCCAGCCACAAAAACGCCGCGAGCACCAGCAATGGAATCACGCACGAGGTCACGATCATCACGATGACGCCTTCGATAAGGTCGGTCACCTGCTGCACAATTTCATTGGTCATCTGCTTGGCACCGCTGGTCACCGATGTGACGAGACCCGAGGCGCCGTCGGCAAGCTGCTCAAGCACATTCTTGGACTCTGTGGACTCGGTCTTTTTCTTGCTTGCTTTGGAGCTGTCGCTATCTGCCGCACCCGCAGCGTCAGCCGCCTTTTGCTCGGCTTGCTCGATGCTAACGCGATACGTTTCGTCGACCTTCTGCGACACCCAAACGCTTGCAGGCACCAACGCCATGCCAATTATGGCGACCACCAGCACACGCGTTGCCACGCGGCGAATGACCGTGCTCGTACTCCAGCGTCCGTGAATGCCAAGCGACACTGCAAAGAGCACCAGCGCAAACGGAATCAGGATGCCCAGACCAACCGACCACAAAATGGTCAGCAGGTATTTCTCGAGGTAGAGCACGGCAAGCACGATGCCCAAGTTACCCGAAAGCTGTGCGAGCTGCTCGGCAACCGGCGTTCCCGTATCACCCGGCAGTGCAGTGATACCCGCAGATAGGGCGACGCACGAGGTCGTGAGCGCCAAAACATTGCCCTTCTTTTGATCGATGACCTCGATGGTGGAGTCCCAAGTTTTGGTATCGGCGAAATGCGGACGAGCCACAAAGCCCGACAGCAGCGCCAGTACCACGAGCGCAACGATAAAGCCAATCTGCAGTTTTTTGTTTGCGCACACGACATCGGACAGACTGGGCTGCAGCTCGGTTACCGTCGTGTGCTCGGTTATCTGGACAGGACGTCCATGAGCCATCTCGTGCGCGTCTCTTTTTTGTATTGACCCGTTATCCGGCATTTGGATACCTCCTCAGTCCGGTCTGTATTGCGGATGGAAGTATACCCACCCATCGAAAAACCGAACGGGAGGGCGTGCAGAAGCTCCAAGACTGTCCCCAATGACTAGTCGTTTAAGAACGTCCCCAATGACTGTCTCGGGATGAGTTGCGGTGGAATAGGGATTGTTTTGCGCCCGTCGGCCCCTATTCAGTCCCTATTTCACCGCAACTTGGAGGAGGACAGAAAAAGCCCTGCCGCGGGTAGCGGCAGAGCTTTTGGAAGGGGACTTGGTTGTGAGGGCTCGTTAGGCGAGCTTGGCCTCGAGCTCGGCGATGCGCTTGTAGGCATCGATGGTAAAGCGGGTCTGCTTCTCCAGGATCATAGTGGTCATGAGAGTGTCCTGAGCATGGGCCATGATGAAGGTCATCTCCATCTCGCCGCCGCCGGCCTCCTGCGAAAGCAGCTTGGTCTGCGTGTCGTGGGCACCGATGAGCGCATCGCTGGCATCCTTGTGCAGCTGCTCGGCCTTCTCAAAATCACCCTCGCGAGCAGCATCGAGCGCTGCAAGCAGATCGGTCTGGGCGTCACCTGCGTATGCGACAATCTCGAATCCAACCATCGAGATTTCTTCTTTGGTTGCCATATTGCGTTCCTTTCACATATGAACCAACGGAGAGCATCGCGTCCGGGCATACGCGCTGCGCTGTGTATGACAGAAACAATAACATTCAAACAAAAAGGAACAGCGCAAAACGTAATCTCGAGCTATGAACGGTCACTTTTCGCCCGTGAACGGTTTTTAAACCAATCCAAACAATATCGAACACAATTAGCGGCAACCCAAACAGACCCGCGCCCTAGCGCCAATCGCGTACCGTATCGCCCTCGACGATCACGCCCGGAAACAGCATGTGCTCCACACCGGGTTCAACGCCCTCGGCGCCGGCAATCTTGTCAACCGCCCACATGCCGACGCGCTTGTTGTCAAAGCGCACCGTGGTCAGGCGACAATCGGGCACGATATCGCCCAGGCTGTCATCAACACCCACCACGCTCACGTCCTGGGGCACGCACTTCCCGCGCGACTCGAGCCCACGGATGCAGCCATATGCCATGGCATCGTTGGAGGCATAGATGGCCGTACAGGTCGGATCTTCCGCCAGAGCCTGGCCTGCGGCATATCCGCTCTGTGCCGTCCAGTCGCCGCGCACGAGCTGCGGGGGCTCAATGCCATGCGCACGCAATGTCTCACGCCAGCCTTCCTCGCGCCGCATGCCCGAAAGCGAGCGCTCGGGGCATGAGATAAAGTGCACAGTCTTGTGCCCCCTCCCCAGCAAATACTCGACCACCTGGCGCGAGCAATCGAACTGGTCGTTATCGACCGTTGAACAGAGCGGGTGCTCCAACATCGTAACGAGCACCGTCTGCATGCCAGGCAGCGGCTCGAAGGTTCCAAAGTCCGCCGGCATGCGGTTCATAATCACAACCATGCCATCCACCGGCAGTGCGCTCATGCGCGACGATGCGCTCTCGAGGGTATACGGATGCCCGTCTACTTTAGTGAGGGTGATGGCATAGCCATGTTTGTCGGCCGCTGCGGCAAAGCCCTCCATACGGTCGAGATTGCCGGTGCCGGTAATGTTGAACATGGCGACGCCGACGGTCTTAAACTTACCGCGGCGCAGCGATCGACCGGCAAAATTGGGGCGATACCCCAGCTCGCGCATGGCGGCACGCACGCGTTCCTTGGTCTCGGGGCGCACGCTGGGCGAATCGTGCACCGTACGCGAGACTGTCTGCTCCGAGACGCCCGCGAGGCGCGCTACGTCTTTGACGGATACCGATTTTTTAACAGCGGCCATAGGTCGATCTTTCTATGTCAACGATGCCATTGGTGGCACCCTGCGCAGTCATTTTTAACGCCTTCAAGTATATCCAACGCCTCCCCCACCATACGCTCACCACCCAAAACCTACCGTTCACCGACATTTTTGCTTCCCCGAACGGCTTTTGGCGCCCAAATGTTAACGTTGCCATTGTGCAAACACAGAGCCACCGGGCGGCTCAAACGTTTACGCATAAGGAATCGACGGTTCGCAGGCACAGGAACCACCGGTTCGCGTCTTTTTTTGTGTCGCAAAATGGCAACGTCAACATTTTGGCAACCGAACGTCAAAAGCTACCATCGTTGCTAACCCACCGACTCTTAGGAGCATTGCATGGAGCAACTCATCGCCATCATCGAAAAGGGCCAGCCCTTTTTCAACGCGATCGCCCGCAACAAGTACCTCAAGGCGATCCGCGACGGCTTTATCTCCGTCATCCCCATCATCATCTTCTCGTCCATCTTCTGCCTGGTAGCCTCGGTCCCCAACATCTGGGGTTTCTACTGGCCCGATGACATCAACAACGCTCTGTGGAAGTGCTACAACTACTCCATGGGCATCCTGGCCATCGCCTGCGCCGCCACCACGGCCAAGCACTTCGCCGACGCTCAGAACCGCGACCTGCCCAAGAATAACCAGATTAACTTTATCTCATGCATGTGCGCGGCCATCATCGGCTTCTTGCTCCTTTCGAGCGACACGGTCGCCACGGACGCCGCCAGCGGCCTCAACACCACCTACCTTGGTTCCAAGGGCCTGCTGACCGCCTTCATCGCTGCGTTTGTGACCGGCATCATCTACAAGTTCTTTATCAAGCGCAACATCACCGTCAAGATGCCCGAGCAGGTTCCGCCCAACATCTCGCAGACCTTCAAGGACATCATCCCCTTCTCCGTCTGCATCACCGTCTTTTGGGTTTTTGACATCGTCTTCCGCGCTGCTTTTGGCTTCTGCTTTGCCCAGGGCGTCATCCAGGTGTTCCAG
>CAJLOU010000098.1 GCA_905208345.1 uncultured Collinsella sp. | reverse complement strand
CCTCCGATGGCGTGGCCACCCTCAACGCGGATAATATCCAAGGTCTACCCTTTCAAAAAGCATGCCCGGGGTGGCTGGGCCATCCCGGGCATGATGTGTTCGCAAATGGTCGAACGTTAAAACGTTTGACTATTGGGCAAGCTTGAGCTTACACCATGCGATTTCATTATAGAGGTAGGCGCGGCGTGCATCATCCTCCGACAAATTACCCAGCTTCTCTTCAAAACCTTGAATATCAGCTTTAACCTTGTCGGCGTCGACGGTCGCCAAATCGCAAGCGCGCTCGGCGAGGACGGTCACGACATCGTCCGCAACCTGGGCATAGCCGCCGGCCACGGCAAACGTGTGGTCGACAGTGCCCATGGCCTTATCGGAAACGCGAACGTAACCGCGGTCGATCGTGCAGATTTCGCTGGAGTGAGCAGGCAGAACGCCAAACTCGCCATCCGTGGACGGAATGGACACGAACGCAGCGTCGCCCTCATAGGCGCAGCTCACGGGGCACACGATGCGGATACGCATAACCTACTTCTCCCCCATCTTGCGGGCGCGCTCGCGCACGTCCTCAATCGTGGAAGCATAGCGGAATGCCTGCTCGGGCAGGTCATCGGCCTTGCCGTCGACAATCTCGGCGAAGGAGCGGACGGTATCCTCGACGCGGACGTAGACACCGGGGTTGCCGGTGAACTTCTCGGCGACGTGGAAGGACTGGGAGAGGAACTGCTGGATCTTACGGGCACGGTTGACCGTAAGGCGCTGCTCCTCGGACAGCTCGTCCATACCCAGAATGGCGATGATGTCCTGAAGGTCGGAGTACTCCTGCAGAAGCTCCTGGACCTTGACGGCGACACGGTAGTGCTCCTCGCCGACGATCGAGGGATCGAGAGCGTCGGAGGAAGACGCGAGCGGGTCGATAGCCGGGAACAGACCGAGCGACGAAATGCTACGCGAAAGAACCGTAGTGGCGTCGAGGTGCGTAAACGTCGTGGCAGGCGCCGGATCGGTCAGGTCGTCTGCAGGGACGTAGACAGCCTGGACGGAGGTAATGGAACCCGTCTTGGTCGAGGTAATGCGCTCCTGGAGGTCGCCCATCTCGGTAGCCAGCGTAGGCTGGTAACCGACGGCGGACGGCATACGACCCAGCAGTGCGGAAACCTCGGAACCGGCCTGGGAGAAGCGGAAGATGTTGTCGATGAACAGCAGAACGTCCTGGCCGCGATCGCGGAAGTACTCAGCGGTGGTAAGGCCAGCCAGACCGATGCGCAGACGCGCTCCAGGCGGCTCGTTCATCTGACCATAGACCAAGCAGGTCTTGTCGATTACGCCAGACTCGCTCATCTCGAGGAACAGGTCGGTGCCCTCACGAGTACGCTCGCCGACACCGGTGAACACCGAGGTGCCGCCGTGCTCCTGGGCGAGGTTGTTGATGAGCTCCTGAATCAGAACGGTCTTGCCGACGCCGGCGCCGCCGAACAGACCCGTTTTGCCGCCACGGATGTAGGGCTCAAGCAGGTCAACGGCCTTGATGCCGGTTTCGAAGATCTCGGTCTTGGTGGTGAGCTCGTCGAAGCGGGGCGCTGCGTGGTGGATGGGATAGAACTCCTCCACCTCGGGCATGGGCTTACCGTCGACAGGCTTGCCCATGACGTTCCAAATGCGGCCGAGCGTCTTGGGGCCAACGGGCATCTTCATGGGCTCACCGGTATCGGTGGCGATGAGACCACGCTGCAGGCCGTCGGTCGAGGACATGGCGACCGTGCGGACGACGCCGCCCGGAAGCTGGCTCTCGACCTCGAGGATCGTGCTCAGGTGACCGATCGGGGTCTCGGCCTCGACCGTGAGCGCGTTGTAGATCGGGGGCACCGCGCCGTCAAACTTGACGTCGACGACAGGGCCGATGATACGCACGATGCGGCCATCACCGGCAGTCGTCTTCTTGGTGGCTTCCTCGACCGCAAGCTTTACGGTGTTATTAGCCATTACTGTTCCTCCAATGCTGAGGCTCCGCCGACGATCTCGTTAATCTCGGTCGTGATCGAAGCCTGGCGCACGCGACTATACGTGCGGGTAAGGGTCGAGATGATCGCGGTGGCGTTTTCCGTCGCGGAGTGCATGGCCTTGCGGCGCGCACCCTGCTCGGCGGCCGCCGAATCGATCAGGGCCTGGTAGATGACCGTCAGGATATAAGACGGTACAAGCTTGCCGAGAACATGCTCGGGAGAGGGCACGAACTCGAACGTGGACGAGATGCGCTTAGGGGCGTCGGTCTCGTTCTTACGCGGACCGTGGGCCATAGCGATCATCTCGGGATCGAGCGGCAGCAAGTGCTCGACGCGAAGCTCCTGATCCACGCGGTTCTTGGCGTGGTGGTAGACAAGCTCGACACGGTCAAGCTCACCGGCACGATACGCATCGCAGATATGAGAGGAGATCATGCGAGCCTGATTGAAATCGGGCTCGGAGGAATTGCCCTCAAAATGCATGATGACATTTGCGCGGTCACGGAAATACGTGGCCGGTTTGCGCCCACACGCGATGATCTCGCACTCGATGCCATCGTTCGCCCAAGAAGCGGCGAGCTTTTCGGCCGTGCGCTCCACCGTCGTATTGAAACCGCCGGCAAGGCCGCGGTCCGAAGCAATGACGACAATCAGGCCATGCTTGACGCTCTCATGCTTCTGCAGCATGGGATCGGTGCCCGAGCAGGAGGCGTCGCCGGCAACCGTCAGCATGACGTCGGTCAGCGCCTCCTTATAGGGCTCGGCCTGCTTGGAGCGATCGAGGGCACGACGGATCTTGGCCGTAGAGACCATCTCCATCGTGCGCGTGATCTGCTTGGTCGTGGTAACCGAGGAGATTCGCTTCTTAATGTCGCGAAGGTTGGCCATAGGGCTTAGTTCTCCTCTGATCCAGTCGTGTCGGCATGGTGTTTGGCCATGAACTGCTGCTTGAAGTCACCAATGACACGCAAGAGCTCGGCCTTGGTGTCGTCGTCAATCTTCTTGGCGCGAACCTTGTCGAGCAGCGAGCCAAAGCCATTGTCCATATACTCGATAAGCTCGGCACGGAAAGGCAGCACGTCGGCGATCTCCAGGTCATCCAGGAAGCCCTCGTTGCCGGCAAACAGCGTAACGATCTGCTCGCCAACCTCAAACGGTTTATAACGCGGCTGCTTCAGGAGCTCGGTCATGCGAGCGCCGTGGGTAAGCTGCTTTTGCGTGGCCTCGTCGAGGTCGGAGCCGAACTGCGTAAAGCCGGCGAGCTCCTGGTACGAAGCAAGGTCCAGACGGAGGTTGCCGGCGACCTGCTTCATGGCCTTGGTCTGTGCATCGCCACCGACGCGGGACACGGAGATACCCACGTCGACTGCCGGGCGCTGACCCTGGAAGAAGAGCTCGGACTGCAGGTAGATCTGACCATCGGTAATGGAAATAACGTTGGTCGGAATGTAGGCCGAGACGTCGCCGTCCTGGGTCTCGATGATCGGCAGAGCCGTCATGGAGCCGTAACCGTTCTTCTTGGACATCTTGACGGCACGCTCGAGCAGACGAGAGTGCAGGTAGAAGATGTCGCCAGGATAGGCCTCGCGTCCGGGCGGACGATGCAGCGTCAGCGACATCTGACGGTAGGCCACGGCCTGCTTGGACAGGTCGTCGTAGATGACGAGCACGTGACCGCCGGGGTTGGTCTCGCTGGCAGGCTTGCCGTCCTCGCCGTTGTACATAAAGAACTCGCCGATAGCGGCACCGGCCATAGGCGCGATGTACTGCATAGGGGCGGAATCGGCAGCGGTGGCCGAAACGATGATGGTGTAGTCGAGCGCACCGTGCTGAGCGAGGGTCTCGCGGATGTTGGCAACCGTGGAGGCCTTCTGGCCGATGGCGACATAGATGCAGACCATGCCCTTGCCGCGCTGATTGAGGATAGCGTCGATGGCGATGGCGGTCTTACCGGTCTTACGGTCGCCGATGATGAGCTCACGCTGACCACGGCCGATAGGCACCATGGAGTCGATGGCCAACAGGCCGGTCTGAACCGGCTCGCACACCGGGGTACGGTCGATGACACCGGGGGCCTTGAACTCGATGGGGCGACGATGCGTGGCGACGATGTCACCCAGGCCGTCGATAGGCTGGCCGAGCGGATTGACGACGCGGCCGAGCATGGCGCGGCTCACGGGGATATCCATAATGCGGCCAGTGGTGCGGCACTCGTCGCCTTCCTTGATGGAGTCGACGGCACCGAACAGAACGGCGCCGACCTCGTCACGGTCAAGGTTCTGAGCAAGGCCGAAGACGGTCTCACCGGTATCGGAGCTCTTGAACTCCAGAAGCTCGCCTGCCATGGCGCTCTTGAGGCCGGAGACGCGCGCGATGCCGTCGCCTACCTCGTCGACCGTTGAAACCTCATGCGTATCGACCGTCGCGGAGAGGCTCGTGAGCTGCTCCTGCAGTTTCTTGGCGATATCCTGGGCATTGAGGGTTTCGGACATTAGGCTTCACCTCCGTACGAATTAGCAGAGTTTGCGAGGGTCTCCTGCGCGATGCGCAGCTGCGTCTTGACGGAGATGTCACGACGCTCGCCGCGGGCCTCGAGCACCAGGCCGCCCACGATAGACGGGTCGACCTGCTCGATAAGGAATACCTTGCGGCCGAAGTCCTGCTCGCATTTCTTAGTGATGGTTTGACGCAGCTCGTCGTCGAGCGGGATCGCCGTGGTGACGGTCACGCCCACTACATCCTCGTCTTCCTCGGCAACATACTTAAAGGCAGCTGCCACCTTGGGAAGAAGGTCGAGCTGGTCGCGCTTGGACATGGTGTCGAGCACGGCGATGATCTCGGGGCTGGCGCTAGCCAGGCGCTCGATCATCTCGAGGTCCTCGAACACATGGTTCTCGGCCTTGGCGGCTTCCAAAAGGGAGCGCGCGTAGGTCTCGAGTACCTTGTCCTGATAGCGGCTAGTCGGCATTCAGGCTACCTGCTTCCTGGATGTAGCGCTCGATGAGCTTCTTCTGCTCGGACTCGTCCTCGAGTGCCTCGCCCACGATCTTGGTGGCGACGGCAACGGACAGGTCGGCGATGGAGCTCGCGGCACCGGCGTAGATGGACTTGCGCTCGTCCTCGACGGTCGTATGGGCCTTGGCGATGATCTCCTCGGCCTCCTTGTGAGCAGCCTCGATGATACGGGCGCGCTCGGACTCGGCGTCCTTACGGGCCTCGAGAACGATGTCGGCAGCCTGACGACGGGCGTCGGTGACGATCGAGTCGGACTCAGCGCGCTTGGCGATGGCCTCCTGCTTGGTCTTCTCGGCCTCGTCGAGGCTCTCCTCGATCTTCTTGCCGCGCTCCTCCATGGTTTTCATGATGCCCGGCAGGGCGACCTTGGCCAGCACGATCCAGATAATCAGGAAGGCGATAAGCGCCGGGATGAACTCCGCCATCTTAGGGATGAGGATGTCCGCACCGGCAGCGCCGTCCTCGGCGAACGCGGAAACCGGCATGAGCAGCGCGGCCGCGGACGCGGAGAGTGCGATCGCGCTCTTCTGGGATGAAAGATTCATACTTGACGCTCCGTGCTATTTAACGATCAGCGCGACAACGAAGCCGATCAGAGCCAGAGCCTCGCCGAAGGCGGAGCCCATGATGAAGACGGTGAACACGCGGCCCTGGACCTCAGGCTGACGGGCCATAGCACCCGTAGCACCCAGAGCAGACAGGCCGATAGCAAGACCAGCGCCGATAACACCGAGACCGTAACCGATAACTCCCACGATTCCTCCTTTGTCGTGCGTGTCTTATTTCACGCAGGATAACCTTTTTATAACTGCCGGGCTCCATGGGTACGGGCACCGGCGGTTTAACGAATTGCCTTACCTTTAAGGCGCGAACGGAAGACTACTCCTCCTCCGCGACCTCCTCTGCCTCGGAGACATACACGGCGGTAAGGACCGTGAAGACGTAAGCCTGGATGGCGCCGACCACAAGCTCGATCGCATAGATCAGGATGAGGATGGCAAGCCAGGCCAGCGAAGGCAGGGCGCCGACGGCGTGGGCCGCGGAAACCTGCTGAAGCAGCGGCTGCATGAACATGCTCGCCATGATGGCGAACGAGCCCATGACCACGTGTCCTGCGAACATGTTGCAGAACAGACGGACGGCGAGCGTGATGAGGCGCAGGAAGGTCGAGAAAAGCTCGACGACCCACACAAGCACGTTCATCGGGAAGCTCACGCCCTGCGGGGCGAGGCTCTTGATGTAGCCGATCACGCCGTGAGCCTTGCATCCGTAGTAGATGAAGTACACGAAGGCGAAGATGGCGAGCGCAGCGGTGGAGCCGATTGCGCCGGTGCCGGGCTTCATTCCCGGGATCAGGCCGATCATGTTATTGATCAGGATGAACAGGAAAAGCGAGCACAGGAACGGGAAGTGCTTCTTCCAGTTCTCACCCACGACGCCCTTGCCGATATCGTTCTCGACGTACTCGATGATGTACTCGAAACCGTTGACGAAGAAGCCCTTGGGAACCAGGGTCTGCTTCTTCTTGAACACGGCCAGGACGATCAGGAGCACGATCGTGGAGACGATCAGCCAAAACGAGTACTGCGTGATGCCGCAGCTCAGATCGCCCACGACAGGGGTGGAGCTGAACTCGCTGACCAGATGATTAATCTCATCAGGCAGCTTTTCAAAAATTTCCACGACTTACCTTTCGACCTCATGAGGATCTCGCAGCGCCTTGGCGACGCGAACCGTGCAGGCGGCCATAAAGGCCACGAAGCCAATCGCCTCGCCCAGGAGGAACATGCGAAATGCCTCTCCGAACAACGCAAACACAACCAAGGTAAAGACGAGCAGGGCGACTGCCGAGACCGCCAGACTCACCATGCCCTTGAGCATGTCCGCATTCTGCTTATCGTCAAGAACCGGCTTGAGCGTAAAGACAAAGGGAAGGAAGGCAATTGCGCCCGCGATGGCGCCTGCAACGATAGCGAGCAGATCGGCTATCTGAAACACTGGCTTCCTCGCTTTCCTTTTTAACGCCTCACAGCACAGTCCCAGCCAAACATTGGTGACTATTGTACGAGCCAATCGCTAAAGTACAACCGTAAAACAAACGGTTAATACGCACCTGTACGTTTTCTTAAGGCCTTCTTTATGCCGCAGGTACGGTAATACGTTTTTTCGAACCCCTCAGTGCAAAACGTCCGTTAACAGAAGTGCGCGTGGACGACTTTTGCTCGCCCGCGCGCACCATTTCTTCGTATTTGTGACCGTAGCCGACAAGGCCCAACGACTAGAGCGTACCGTAGATGCGGTCGCCGGCGTCGCCCAGGCCGGGAACGATGTAGGCGGCCTCGTTGAGATGGTCATCGATGGCGCAGGTAAAAATATGTACGTCGGGGTCCTTTTCGGTCAGTGACTTGAGGCCCTCGGGCGCGGCGACGATACACAGCATGCGAATATCCTTAACACCGCGCTCGCGCAGGTAGCTGATGGCCATCTCGGCCGAACCGCCCGTGGCGAGCATGGGGTCGACAACCAGGCAGATGCGCTGGTCGATATCCTTGGGCATCTTGCAGTAATACTCATGCGGCTCGTGGGTAACCTCGTC
>CAJLOU010000097.1 GCA_905208345.1 uncultured Collinsella sp. | reverse complement strand
CCCACTCGGCACTGGCTCTCATGGCGTTCTCGAGGGCCTCGCGCAGTTTTTGGTCTTCGATGGGCGCCACTTGGCGCTCAATCTCGGTGCGCTCGGCCTCACTTAGGTCAGCATGCGGAGCCGGCGGGCGCTCGGCCACGGCAGGACGCAGACGCTCTTTGGCAGCGGGCGGCGTGTGACCGGGCGCGGTGGTTTTGAACACCAGGCCATCCACATGCGCACCGACGCGCTCCATGCGCGCGCGGATGATCTCGCGCAACAGCGTCATTTCCTGCGTCCACGAGGGCGAATCGAGATATACCAGCAGCTCATTGGACTCGGGCAGGTAGCGCAGGCCCGTCACATGCCGCCCCTCGCGCGTGCCCGAGCACACCGCGTTCCACGCGCGATAGACCGCGCGCGACTCCTCGGCAGCCTCCATCTGCGCGCGGCGCTCAGGTGTTGCAGCCGCCAGGATGCGCTGGCGCTCTGCGTTTAAAAACCCACTGAAGGCGACCGTTTCGCTCTCGCGCTCGTAATTAGCACGTCTCACCCATGCTCACCACCTTGGCTCGATCAAGCAGGTCATCGGTAAAGTATCCCAGGTTGGTCGTGGTTATGACCGTTTGGATATCATCGCCGATCAGCCGCAGAAAAGCACCGCGGCGCTCGCCGTCGAGCTCGCTCATCACGTCGTCCAGAAGCAACAGCGGAGCAGTACCCAGAACATCGCGAGCCACGGCCACCTCGGCCACCTTCCAGGACAGTACCAACGTTCGCTGCTGTCCTTGGCTGGCAAATGAACGGGCGGAGCGACCCGCCACGGTAAATTCAATCTCGTCGCGATGCGGTCCCACCAACGTCACGCCGCGGCGAATTTCCTCGTCGGCGTGCTCATCAAGGGCGGCCAGCATGCGCTCGTACGCCCAGCCCTTCAGCTCTTCGCGATCCTCGACCTGGGGCAAATCCCCCAGTGTGGACGTATAGGTCACGTTGGCAGCCTCGCCGGACGCCACTTGCCCGTAGGCAGTGTGTACATGGCCCGCCAGCCGGTCGAGCAGGGCCAACCGGTGCACGAGCAGAGCCGCGCCCGCGCGGGCAATCGAATCGTTCCACGCGCCGAGCATCTCACGGCAGCACCAGGTCTCCTTGAGCAAGGCGTTACGCTGGGTCACGCAGCGCCCATAGGTGCTCGCAAGATCGGCATAGCGTGCGCTCAGTTGCATGCCAAAGTCATCGAGGGCGGCGCGGCGCACACTGGCGCCTCGCTTAACCATGTCCAGATGGTCAGGGCAAAACAGCACGCTCGGCAGAACCCCGCGTACACCGGCGGCAGAGCATCTCTTGCCGTTGCGGCTAAACGAGCGCTTACCGTCCTCCGCGCTCAATCCCATATCAAGCACGCGGCCGTCGCCCTCGAGCCTCAGCTCGACCTTGCACGAGCCCGCGCCGTCATGGACGAGCTCGGCTGCGGTCGGATGCCTAAACGAGGCGCCGCTCGTCAGCAGCTGCAGCGCCTCTATGAGATTGGTCTTTCCCGCCGCGTTTGGTCCCGCAAGTATCGTCACGCCCTCGTCCAGGGCAAGACGATAGCTATCGAAGCTGCGGTAGTGCGCGACGGAAAGATCGCGGGCGAACATGGTCATGGCGCAGCGCTAGATGCGGACCGGCATGACCAGGTACAGGTAGTTGATCTTGTCGTAGGACTTGAAGATGCCCGCCTGCGAGTAGCTCTTGAGCTCCAGCGTGATCTCCTTCTCCTTGGACAGGGCATTGAGGCAGCCGAAGATGTAGTGGTAGTTGAAGGCGATGGTGCCCGACTCGCCCTCGGCCTCGACATCGATCGTCTCCTGCGCAAGGTCCTGGTCATTGGAAATGGAGGACAGGCCCATCTGCCCGTTCTCGACATCGATCTCGAACTTGACGGCGGGGTTGGCGCTCGCGATAACGGCCACGCGCTTGAGGGCGGCGTTAAAGGCGGCGACGTCGATCTTGACGCTCGTCACGCACGAATCGGGGATGAGCTGCTTGTAGTTGGGGTACACGCCCTCGATACGACGCGACACGTAGGTGGTGTTGCCGGCCTCAAAGACGACCTGGGTGTCGGTAGCCCCGATCATGATGGTCGCCTGGCTGGCCATGATGTTCAGTGCGTCGTTAAAGGCGTCAGCCGGAACGTTGAGCTCAAAGGAGCCCTCGAGGGTCGAGGTCTCGACCTGCGTATCGCACACGGCCAAGCGGAAGGAATCGGTCGCCACCAGGCGCACGGTGTTGTTCTCGACCTTCATGTGCACGCCGCCCAGGATGGGGCGAGCCTTGTCGGTCGAGGTGACGCGCCACACGCGGCCGACCATCTCGGACAAGATATCGGTCGGCAGCTCCACGGCACTCTCGATGGCATAGGCCGGAAACTCAGGGAAGTCATTGGCATCGAGCGTGTTCAGGCGGAACGAGCTCTTCTCGCAACTGATCAGCACCTGGCGCTCGGACAGCTCAAAGGTGACCGGGGCATCGGGGAGAGTCTTGGTGATATTGGAGAGCATCTTACAGGGGATAACCATCTCGCCCTCTTCTTCGACATGCGCCGCGATGCGATGACGGATCGAGATGGTGTAGTTAGAGGTCTGGAATTCCAAGATGCCGTCTTGCGCCTTGACGAGCACGCCCGACAGGATGGGAAGGGTGGATGCCGAAGCGACACCCTTCATAACGACGCCGATGGCTTGTGTAAGCGAGCTCTGGCTGACGGTGAACTTCATCTTTTAATACCTTTCTATAGATATAAATATCTTAATAATAGTAATAGCACTGACGAAACTGTTGATTACTCACAAAGACGCAGGTCAGACCCAGAAAGAGAATCGACAGCAACCTGTGTGCAACAGGGGTGGTTTTCCACGTTCAAAACCTGCGCAAAACTTTTCATCACCGCGGATTGGGTTTTAGACACCTTATGCCCGTGGTTTCGACAAGTTTTCAACAGGTGTCTCTATTTCCCTACGAGCGTAGTGTAATTTTATCGCGCAGCGACTTGAGGTCTTCGGTGACGGTGCGGTCTTCCTGGATCATCTTCTGGACCTTTTTGTAACTCGTGCTGACGGTCGAGTGGTTGCGGTTGCCAAATTCGGCGCCTACCGCCGTGGTCGTCATCTCGCACATTTCGATGGCCAGGTAGATAGCGATATGGCGTGCTTTGGCGATATTGGCGTTGCGACGCGGGCCGATGAGCTCCTCGTGCGTCACGCCGTACTGCTCTTCGATGACGGACTGAACCGTTTGCACGTTGATCTTTTTGGCCGATGTGTCGAAGTACTGGCTGGCGATGGCGTCGATATCGTCAAAGGTGAGCTCCCCGCCCTCGCGCTCGCGATCGCCCGCTTCGCCGGCGCAGCGCTCGCAGAAGCTCTCGAGTTCGCGGATGTTGGTGCCCGACACCTCTGCCATGTGCTTAAAGTGCTCATCGGTCAGGTGCCCGCCGTCGCCCCCGTAGGCCGCCAACAGTGAGTCGTCGCCTGCCTCGGGAGCGGCGACGATGGTGTTCTCGTAATAGCGCTGCAAGATCTTGTATTTCATCTCGTAGCTGGGCTCTGCGACCAGGCAGAGCATGCCGGCGTTGAAGCGGCTGGTCAGGCGCTCGTCCATGCTCAGGTCCTTGGGGGCGCGGTCTGCCGCGATGACGACCTTCTTGTTGTTGCGGATGAACTCGTCCATGAGCTGGAAAAAGTAGTCCACGCTCGCGCGCTTGCCGATGATGTTTTGGATGTCATCGATGATGAGCACGTCCACGCCGTGGTACGCCTGCATGATGGGGGCGTTGCTCTTCTTTTGGCGGTCGAACTCGGTCATCAGGTCGTCCAGATATGCCTGGGAGTTGGCATACTTGACCTTGATCTCGGGCGACTTCTCGGCGAGCTCGTTTTTGATGGCAAGCAGCAGGTGCGTCTTGCCCAGGCCCGATTTGCCGTAGATAAACAGTGATGTGCATGTGCCGCGCTCGTCCGCGAGGGCGGCAAACTTGAGTGCCGAGCGATAGGCATGGCTGTTCTCGGGGCCGTAGACAAAGTTCTCAAAGGTAAATTTTGAGTTCGCGGCGAGCGGGGCTCCATCCGTATTCTGCTCGGCCGGCACGGTCGGTGCTGGCATGGGTGAAGCGGGGGTCGCAGCTTGCGTGGATTTAGTCGGCGCTCCGCCCTTCATCTGGTTCATCATGCGACGAAAATCGTCGGCCGAGAGCGTGTTCTTGATTGCAATGCCCGAATCCGCGCCCGCCGCTGCGTCGTGAGCGATGGGCATGTGCGTGACGGGTGCGTTCGTTGACGTCGCTACCGCGGTCGGCAACGGCGCCATGGTTTCACGGGAAACATCGCTGTGCTGGTGCTCGATTGTCGGCACGTCGCCTGCGGAGGCCGGCACCGCCGGGGAAGCAGCGGGAGCCGTGGCGGGCGCCGTCGCGGCAGCGGATTCCGTCGCGGCGCCTTGCGGTGCCACGATGTCGAGCGCAATCGGCGCAAAGGCGATTTCTTCCAGATAGGCCTCAATAGTCGGCTGATGCTTTTTGAGCTGCGCGATGGCAAAGCGCGAGGGGGCCTCGATCGTGAGCGTATCTTCGGTCAGGCTTATGGCGCGCGATTGCCCCAGCATGTTGATGAGGCGTGCATCTTGGCCGTCGCGCTGACAAAAGGCGATGGCATCCCCCAGGATGATGCTTGCTTCCTCGTCCACTGTCTCTCCCGTTCTTTAGCTCTGAGCTCGCACGCGAGCGGCGCCGAGTTCGGTCAGATGGTATTTCTGGCCATGCTTGATGACCAAGCCGGCCTGCGCCAAGTCATTGAGCGTGCGTGACCAAGTGGGGGCCGAGTTTCCAAACGTCCTCGCCAGATCGGTTGCACCGCACGCTTGATTTTGCGCCAGATAGCCCAGCGCGGCGTTGCCGCGATCGCTTACGAACACGTCCGGTTGTGGCTGCGCATACTGATTTGCTGCATTAGGATACATCATTTGAGCTGCTGGTTGTTGAGAACTCTGCATCGGCGGCATTTGCTGTTGAAAACTTTGAGGCCACTGTTGGTAAGGCTGTGGAGGCATCTGCTGGGTCCAAGGGTTGTACTGCTGCTGCGGCATCTGCTGGTACGGCTGCTGATATCCCTGCTGGTACTGCTGCGGGAACTGCTGGCCATACCCCAGTGGCGGCATCTGCTGATATGGATATCCCTGTTGGTACGGCTGATAGCCCATTTGCTGGCCACCCGGCGCCCCCGTCGCCTGCTGCATTGCTGCTGCATCCTGATCAGCCAGCGGCATGGCCTCTGGCATGTTTGGCGGCATCGACATAGATGCCGCCTGGGGTTCTTGTGTGGGAAGCATTCCGGGCTGCTGCATCTGTCCCACGGGGGGCTGCATCTGCTGCGTTGCCACGGGCTGCTGCGCAAAAGCTCCCGGCAGGGGATATGTGGGCTGCTCCGTCTCGGGCCGCACGGCAGCGCCGCGTCCGCCGGCACGCTCGATTTCCTGCACGCGTTTAGGGTTCAGGCTTACCGTAACCACGGTGCCGTTGCCCATGTTGTCCTCGATGGATACGGCACCGCCGGCGTTTTCCAAATACTCCTGCACCATGGGAAACCCTGCTCCGGTTCCACGGATATAGCGCTTCATCTTGCTGTTTGCGCTGGTAACGCCAAAGTCGAAAGCACGTTCCTTGTCGTCGATGCCGGGTCCTTGGTCAGCAAAGCGGATGGTGTCTCCGCCGTCCAGAATCGAGATGATGGGCTCGGCAAAGTGTGCGTGGATAAAGTTTTCGACAATCTCGCGGATGACCATGAGCGAGATGTGGCCACCTTGTTCTTTCATGCACTGGTAGACGGTGTTGGTCGTCTCTTCCAAATACGTGCGGACATCTTGCGGATCAATGACGATCACACGCGGTGTCGACAGCATGTCGTCATAGACGGCGATGCGCGCGGCGTACATGGCTTTTGGCACCTGCGTTGTCGTCTGTTCACCTTCGTCACGCTCTTCGCGCACGCCGGTGATGTGCTCGTTGTCGGGTGCCGGGTCTCCGGAATCGACCATGGTGTAAAAGTCGTCAGACATGCCGCTCGCAATCTTCCAAAAGGTTTCGAACAAATAGTAGCTCACCGTGCAATGTTTCTCATCTTTCGACAACTTTTCAAAACCTGTTGAAAACTTTGGAAAACGGACGAAAAGTTCTCAACATTGCCAACATGACCTGTTGAAAACTCGATGAAATATCGTGAAAAGTTGCCATGCACCGCTAAATCGAGCTTGGCTTATGGGGGAACCGTGTGAACTGCGCAACCTTTTACCTTTGATTTCTTGACATTTGAACATTGATTTCCCTACAATCTTCAAGCTCACGTGTCTATATCTGCGTCCGCGTCCCCGCGGACACTCGAAATGCAGCAGGAGGAACTTAAGATGAAGCGTACGTATCAGCCTAATAAGCGTAAGCGTGCCAAGACCCATGGCTTCCGTGCCCGTATGGCCACTAAGGGTGGTCGTGCCGTGCTCGCCCGTCGTCGCGCCAAGGGCCGCAAGCGTCTCACTGTCTAGCAGCGATACACACATCTCGCATGAAGACTATTAAGTCTCGGCAAGATTTCGAGCATGTGTTCAGTCAGGGGCGTCGTTTCAATCACCCTCTGATTCGAATGACCATATGTGAATCGGTTGGCGAAGGCGACTCCGGAAGGGTCGCCTTCGTTGGTGCTAAGCGACTCGGTTGTGCCGTCGTGCGCAACCGATCCAAGCGTGTGATGCGCGAGGCCGCCCGCAGCTGCGGATTTCCCGTTGCGGGTTATGACATCATCTTGTTCGCAACTCCCAAGACGAGGGTTTCCTCGCCGCAGGAGATGGACAAGGCGTTGCGTTCGCTTATGAAGCGCGCCGGCGTTGCCGGGGAGGAGCGATGAGCAATCACGTTTTGCGACGTGTTGCCATCGCTCCTATTCGCATATATCAACAGGTTATTTCGCCCTTATTGCCTGACGCCTGCATTTATTACCCAACGTGCTCGCAATACGCCGTTCAGGCGATTGAGAAGCACGGTGTTTTGAGAGGCTGCTGGCTTGCCGTGAGGCGCATCGCTCGCTGCAATCCCCTGCACGTCGGCGGTTATGACCCTGTGCCCTAGCGGGCACTCGCTATCGGAGGAAAACTTACATGTGGGATTGGATCGTTAACATCCTTTTTGAGCTGCTCAAGCTCATCCAGACCTTTGCGGTCGACTGGGGCCTGTCCATCATCATCCTGGTGGTCATCATCCGTCTGCTGCTGACGCCGCTCATGCTCAAGTCGACCAAGTCGACGGCTCGCATGCAGGTGCTGCAGCCCAAGATGCTCGAGATCCAGGAGCGCTATGCCGACGATCCCCAGCGTCAGGCCGAGGAGATGCAGAAGTTCTACAGCGAGAACAAGTTCAACCCCATGGCTGGCTGTCTGCCGCTGCTGATTCAGATGCCTATCCTGTTCGCCCTGTTTACATTGCTGCGCAACCTGCCGCAGTACTTTAACGACGGCACGTTCTCGTTCTTCAACATCCTGCCCGACCTGACCACCACGCCGAGCGCTTCCTTTGCCGATGGCTTTATGGTTGCACTGCCTGCGCTGGTCTGCCTGATCCTGTTTGCCGTCCTGACCCTGATTCCGCAGCTGTATATGTCTCGCAATCAGACTGGTCAGCAGGCCCA
>CAJLOU010000096.1 GCA_905208345.1 uncultured Collinsella sp. | reverse complement strand
TCGGGCACGCTGATCGAGAAGCCGCACAGCTTCTCGACTGCCTGCAACATCGCGACGCAGATCATCGCTCAGGTTGCTTCCTCCCAGTACGGTGGCCAGTCGATTTCGTTGACCCATCTTGCCCCGTTCGTCGAGGTGAGCCGTCAAAAGATTCGCGGCGAGGTCGCCCGCGAGCTCGAGGAGCTCGGCGTCTCTGCGTCTGCCGAGAAGGTCCGTGAGGTCGTTGAGGACCGTCTGCGTGACGAGATCCGTCGCGGCGTCCAGACGATTCAGTATCAGGTCGTGACCCTTATGACCACCAATGGCCAGGCGCCGTTCGTGACGGTCTTTATGTATCTTAACGAGGCCCGTACGCCTCAGGAGAAGCACGACCTTGCCATGATCGTGGAGGAGACGCTTCGCCAGCGCTACGAGGGCGTTAAGAATGAGGCCGGCGTATGGATCACCCCGGCATTCCCCAAACTTATCTATGTACTCGAGGACGATAACGTTCACGAGGATTCCCCGTACTTCTACCTGACCCAGCTGGCTGCCAAGTGCACCGCCAAGCGCATGGTGCCCGATTACATCTCCGAGAAGAAGATGCGCGAGCTCAAGCTGTCTAAGGGCGAGACCGCCGGCAACGGCGATTGCTACACCTGCATGGGTTGCCGCAGTTTCCTGACGCCCGACCGCTCGGGCAACGGTTTTAACAACGTTGCCAACGCGCTGAACTACGACCCGAACAAGCCCAAGTACTATGGTCGCTTTAACCAGGGCGTTGTGACCATCAACCTGCCCGATGTCGCACTGAGCTCGCATCAGGACATGGACAAGTTCTGGAAGATCTTCGACGAGCGCCTTGAGCTGTGCCACCGCGCCCTGCTGTGCCGTCATGAGCGTCTGATGGGTACGCTTTCGGATGCCGCGCCGATTCTTTGGCAGTACGGTGCCCTCGCCCGCCTGAAGAAGGGCGAGACGATCGACAAGCTGCTCGTGGGCGGTTACTCCACCATTAGTCTGGGTTATGCCGGCCTGTATGAGTGCGTCAAGTACATGACGGGCCACAGCCACACCGAGAAGGAGGGCACGCCCTTTGCCATGGCCGTCATGCAGCGCATGAACGACAAATGTGCTGAGTGGAAAGCCGCGAGCGACATCGATTTCTCGCTGTACGGCACGCCGCTGGAGTCGACGACGTATAAGTTCGCCAAGTGCCTGCAGCGCCGTTTTGGCATTATCCCGGGCGTGACGGACAAGGGCTACATCACCAACAGCTACCACGTCCACGTGTCCGAGGAGATCGACGCATTCGACAAGCTCAAGTTCGAGGGTATGTTCCAGCAGCTTTCGCCGGGCGGTGCCATCTCCTACGTCGAGGTTCCCAACATGCAGGACAACCTCAAGGCTGTCATTCGCGTGATGCAGTACATCTACGACAACATCATGTACGCCGAGCTCAACACCAAGAGCGACTACTGCCAGGTGTGCGGCTACGACGGTGAGATCAAGATTGTCGAGGATGACGGCAAGCTGGTGTGGGAGTGCCCCAATTGCGGCAATCGTGACCAGGAGAAGATGAACGTCGCCCGTCGTACGTGCGGCTACATCGGTACCCAGTTCTGGAACCAGGGCCGAACCGAGGAGATCCGCGACCGCGTGCTGCATCTCTAATAACCATCCCAGGCCGCCCCGTAGCGAGGCCCCGGGCCTTTACTCGCTATTTCGGACAGTCCTGGCTCACGACGGAGGCGCCACTGGCGCCTCCTGTTCGTGCGGAACTCATATCGAGCAAAGGTCCGGGGCCTCGCTACGGGGCGGCCAAGTTGACGTAGCTGAGATGCAGCATGAGGCCTGCTCACTCCTCGAAGTTCTTAGCGGAAATAATTTGAGCTGCAGCTGCGATTTACTTGCGATGGCGGTTGAGCTGCAACAAAGTTTTTATTGGACCTCGAACCCTATACTCGATGTTCGCTTCGTTCATTGAGTTACCCTTTGCATGAGGCCGGGACATATCGTCCCGCCCGCAGTTTCGCAGGCCGAAGGCCGAGAATGTTTGAGGACGGGATGATATGTCCCGGCCTCCCGGGAGAGTTACCTATGAACTACGCGAACATTAAGTATTTCGACATTGCTGATGGGGAAGGCGTTCGTACTTCTCTGTTTGTGAGCGGGTGCCGTCGCGGGTGCAAGAATTGCTTTAACTCCGTCGCGTGGGACTTTGCCGCGGGTGAAACGTTCGATCGTGCCGTCGAGGACAAGATTATCGAGAGCCTCGATCATCCCTTTATTGATGGCCTGACGATTCTGGGCGGCGAGCCTATGGAGCCCGAGAATCAGGTGGGGCTTGTTGACTTTATCGAACGCGTGCGTGCGGCCTATCCCGCGGGGTCGGGCAAGACCATTTGGTGCTTTACCGGCGACGTGCTCGAGGAGCTTATGCCGGGTGGCCGTCATCATACCGAGGTGACGAACCGTATCCTGGCCTGCCTCGACATGTTGGTGGACGGCCCGTTCGTTCAGGATCTGTACGATATCTCGTTGCGCTTTAGAGGCTCGAGCAATCAGCGCGTGATTGATATGAACGCCACGCGCGCCCGTGCTGTGCGTGAGGGCGTTGCGCTTTGCGACGCTGTGGAGCTTTGGCGGGACGATCCAGTCTATTCGACCCATACTATGTAGCTTGTGGCCGATGCCAAAGGGCGTGGTACCATAGTGCGAACGTGAAATCGGAAAAGTGAGGCCCAGATGGTCGATCAGGAAAAAGTCGAGGCCGCCATTAAGCTGTTGCTTGAGGGCATAGGCGAGGACCCAACTCGTGAGGGCCTGCTGGAGACCCCGGCGCGCGTTGCCCGTATGTATGGTGAGATCGCCGGTGGTATGGACCAGAGTGCCGAGGAGCACCTGTCCAAAACCTTTGCCGTCGCTTCGAACGATTTGGTTATCGAGCGCGACATTACGTTTTACTCGCTGTGCGAGCACCATCTGCTGCCGTTTTATGGCAAGGCTGCCATCGGCTACATCCCTAACGGTCGCGTGGCGGGGCTTTCTAAACTTGCCCGCACGGTTGAGGTCTACGCCCGCCGTCTGCAGCTGCAGGAGCAGCTGTGTGCGCAGGTTGCCGATGCCCTCATGGACTATCTTGCTCCCCAGGGAGCGATCGTGCTGATGGAGGCCGAGCACATGTGCATGACGATGCGTGGCGTGCAAAAGCCCGGCACCAAGACCGTGACGCTCGCTCGCCGCGGCGTCTTTGAGACCGATCCCGCGCTCGAGGAGCGATTCTTTAGGATGCTGGGACGTTAGCATGAGGGTCGTCAACGACTTTACATCGAAGACCGATGAGGGGACGTCGCGTCGCGGCTTTATGGCTTCGGGCTTGGCCCCCTTTGGTGCCATGCCTCGCATTGATTACATTTGTGCCAACGGGCTGTTCCGGCGACATCTGGGCAACATTGCACAGTTGGAATCGGGGCGCATCTTCTGCCGCCACGGTATTGACCATCTTCTCGATGTCGCTCGCATTATGTGGATCAAGAATCTCGAGGAACAGCTCGAGTTTGACCGCGAGGTCATCTACGCCACGGCACTTCTTCACGATATCGGCAAAGATGAACAGTATGAATCGGGTATATCCCATGATGTTGCAAGCGAACGCGTCGCTGATGCGATTCTCGGCGGCATGCCCGATGATGTGGCGTTTGAGCCGGCCGATGCCGCAGCCATTAAGACGGCCATTCTGGGCCATCGAAAGCTGCGTGTGAACAGCCAACCGCTTGAGCGTCTGCTCTATGCAGCCGACAAAGCGTCGCGCGCCTGCTTTGCATGCCCCGCGCGCAATGCTTGCAACTGGAGCGATGATAAAAAGAACCTGTCGATTCGCGTGTAGTTAGTTTGCGCGGTCGGGGTTCTAAACGAAGGAGACGATCGCGATGAGCAACAAGAAACTGCCCGAGAATGCAACCAAGACTGAAGGTGCCGAGCTCGCCCGCCGTGGAAGGGGCGAAATATCCACCGCAACGGCGGTGCCCCACGTGAGCTATGACGATCTGCGCCATGCCGACCGCATCACCGTTGAAGGTCTTGAGGTTTTTGCTAACCACGGCGTGTATCCCGAAGAGAACGCGCTGGGCCAGAAATTCATCGTGTCCTTGGTACTCTATGCTGACCTGCGTGCAGCGGGAGAGCACGATAACTTGGACGCCTCGATTGACTACGGCTCGGTGTGCCACGATGTCGATGGCTATCTGCGCGAGCATACGTTTAAGCTCATCGAGGCCGCAGCTGAGGGTACGGCCCAGATGCTGCTGCGCCGTTATCCCTCGCTGCTTGGTGTGCGCATCAAACTCGATAAGCCGTGGGCGCCTGTTGGCCTGCCCCTGGCAAGCTGCGGTGTCGAGATCGAGCGCGTGCGTTAACCGACGCTAGAGCTTGTTGAGGGGTGGCTGCTTGAGCCGCTGCGACAGAGCTCTATTGTTGGGGCAGTACGTGTCGAGCAGGGCGTGAAACCGCTGATTGTGGCTTGGCTCGAGCAAGTGGACGAGCTCGTGGGCGACAACCATGTCGAGACACTCGATGGGATAAGCGGCAAGTTCGCGTGCGATGCGAATGGCTCCGGTCTTGGGCGTGCATGAGCCCCAACGTGTCTTCATGCTGCGCACGGAGACACGGGCCACGGTGACGCCCATTGCGATTTCGTATGCGTGCACCATGTCGCGTAGCGCTGCGGCGACCTCGGATGTATAGAGTTGGTCGATACGGGTCTGGAGTTCTTTGCGCGTTAGGCCGTCGAGGGCTGTGCGCTGCTTTGCCTGCACGCGCCCACCTGGCTCGTCGACACCCATAAAACTTGCGAAGGTTGCTTGCTTGGGCCGCGGTGCGGGTGATGCGAAGTTGTGATCGAGTGCGTCCTGTACCGTGATGGGCTTGCCCCAAAGTGCAACGATGGACGAGGGGCTGAGTGGCTCTTGCGCCGTCGCCTGACGTTGCTCACGCTGGGCAAGTCGGTTGACAATCCAGGCACTGTTACGTTGAACGAATGCCTCGATACGCTCGCGGCTGGCGCCGATCGGTGCGCTGGCGTGGACCTCGCCGCTCGATGTGACGCGTAGGTTGAAGTTCTTGACGCACTTTTTGGTAACGACGACGGAGATGGGCGTCCCATCCGGTCGGGATACGAAAATCGTAAATTGCTGCGTCAAAAGCGGTCCTTCAGATTGGGGACGGGCCGGCATGTCAACCGTTCGGCATGCCGACCTGCTCAAGGGATGTGAAATTAATAACGCTCAAAGAAGGCAAGCGCGTTGTCGCTACAGAGCTTCTGCATCACGGTCTTGCCAAAATGCTTGGAAAGCATGTTCTGGAACTCGGGCATCATGCTGGCATCGGAGAGGAAAGCGGGCACCGTGGCACCGTCCCAGTCGCCGCCGAGCGCGATGACGTCCTCGCCACCCAGGTCGAGCCAGTGTTCGATATGTGCCGCCAGCTGGTCGAAGGTGACGTCTGCGGCTGTCTTGTCGGTTGCGTCGCTGGAGAGGAACTCGCTGCAGTAGTTGAGGCCGACGATGCCGCCCATGTCGCGAATGGTGCGGAACTGGTCGTCGGTAAGGTTGCGTTTGACGCCGCAAACCGCACGGGAGTTGGAGTGGCTGGCGACGAAGGGGCGCGTGGCGTGGGCGACAACCTCGTCAAAGCACTCATCGTTGAGGTGGGAGACGTCGAGTACCATGCCGGCGTGCTCCATCTGCGTAAGTGCCTCGATGCCGGCGGCGGTGAGGCCGGCGTGGGTGTCGTGGCCGCTCGCGAGCGGTCCCTGCGCGTTCCAGCTGAGTGATGACATGAGTACGCCCAGGCTCTTGAGCACCTCGATCAGCGCGGGGTCCTCGGCAAAGAACGTGGCGTTTTCGATGGTGTGGATGCAAGCGACCTTACCGTCCTTGAGCGCGGGGCGAATGTCTGCGGCGCTGCGTACGTTGACCATGCGGTCGTGGTTGAGCATTGCCTGGCCGCTCATGTGCGCCATGATTTGCGCCTGGAAGCGCGCGGCGTGGGCGGTGGGAATCTCGTCGGGGACAAACGTGGCGAAGCACTGTGCCCACGGCGTGTTGCCGATCTTTGCGAGCGAGATGGCGCAGGCGTTGCCCTCGATGAGGTCGAAATCTTGCGGATGCGTTTCGTCGCCGGGGAAATAACCGTCGGTGCCGGCGGTAAAGCGCAGGTCGAGATCGAGCGTGGCCCAGCCGATTCGGTCGGCGGTGTCGCAGTGTAGGTCAAATACGGGATATGCCATGGTTCCTCCGGTTGCAGCGTTTCTTTGCAAACTGTCATTGAATTGTATGACTAGGGTATAGTTAGCGCCATATGTTCATGGCGGCCCGCGTTGTGCGCCGCCCTTATTACGGAGGTTACCATGTCCAACCAGGGCAAGAAGGTCAAGACCCATTATCGCGGCACGCTCGACGACGGCACGCAGTTCGATAGCTCCTACGATCGCGGCGAGCCGCTGGAGTTCACCTGCGGTGCCGGTCAGATGATCAAGGGCTTCGACGCCGCTGTTGTCGACATGCAGGTGGGCGAGAAGAAGACCGTGCACATTCCTGCTGCCGATGCCTACGGCGAGCACAATCCCGAGATGGTTCTGACCTTCCCGGCCGAGCAGGTTCCCAACATCGAGCAGATCGAGAAGGGCATGAAGCTCTTCCTGTCCACGCCGAGCGGTATGCCCGTCCCCGCCGTCGTCATTGACGTGACGCCCGAGGCTGTGACGCTCGACGCCAACCACGAGCTGGCCGGCAAGGACCTCAACTTTGATATCGAGCTCGTCGAGGTCGAGGGTTAGAGTATGCCTGAACGCTTGGTTTCGACGACATGCTTGGGAAATCTCAACGATCCGTCCTATGAACTCCTGCTTCGCCGGAAGCTGGGCGGCGTCTTTGAAGTTGACGAGCTGCTGCTCGATTGGGACCAGGCTGATGTATGCGCTCTTGTGGGCGTGACGGAGCTGGGGCGCACGGTCGATGTTCGGCTGGATACTGCCGACGGCGGTCGTCTTGCCGACGGTGACGTGCTCGCTATCGACCACACGGGTGCGGTGCCCGTGGTGGTTGTCGTACGTCTGCGCAGCGCTGAGGTTTATTTGGTCGAAGTCGACCGCATGGACCCGATTGCGCTCGCGCATGCGTGCTGGGAGATCGGCAACATGCATGCGCCGCTCTTCCGGGGCGACTCGGACGAGCATACCGTGCGCATGTATACGCCGGTGCAGCCTGTTTTGGGCCGCATGCTCCGGGGTGTCGAGGGTGTTCGGCTCTCGGTGGTTACCCGTGAACTCGATTCGGACCGGCGCTTTGCGTCGAGTGCGGCGGATGTCGTTGTGAGTATGGCTCCCGACTTTACGATCGTAAAGAAGGCGCGCGGTTAACGTGCGTATGCGTAAGACGGACTTTGAGGGGCAACTATTCAAAGTCCGTCTTGCTGTTGATGAGATGCTTTGGGGGAACATATGGGTCTTGAGGGAATCAAGCTGATCGCCTGCGATTTGGACGGCACTTTGCTGCATCCGGGGGAGCGCGAGCCGCGTTCCGAGGCCTTTGAGCTCATCGATGAACTGCATCGTCGCGGTATCGTGTTTATGCCGGCGAGCGGCCGTCAATATGCGAGCTTGCGCTATCTGCTTGCCCCGGTGGCCGATGAGCTCGCCTATGTATGCGAAAACGGAGCCCTGGTGATGAGCGAGGGGCGTGCCGTTGTCAAGCGTTCCATGGAGCGTAGCCTTGCTATGGATATCGCGAATGCCGTGGTTGCGTATCACCATGCCGACGTGACCCTTTCGTGTGAGGGACACCTCTACACCATGAGCGGCAACGATGCGTTCGTCGACCATTTGCGCTATGAGGTCCACTGCGATGTGGCGGTGGTCGACCG
>CAJLOU010000095.1 GCA_905208345.1 uncultured Collinsella sp. | reverse complement strand
GCGGGCGCCGCGGTCGTGTAGGCACTATTTGTTAAGTGCGTGCGTTCGAGCTCGCGTGCTACAGCGAGTCGATAAAGCGCTGCTGGGCGGCGCGTCCCGCCTCGTCCCACTTAAAGACGCCGGCGTTGTCGAGCACGTGGCCAAACACCACGCCGACCTCCTCGTGCAGGATATCGATGGCGTTGTCGGCCGTAAGCTCGTCGGCGCGGCGAGCAAAGACGTCCTCGGCCCACGCGGCATGGCTGCGACAAAGATCATCGCCCTCGAGCGCACCGGCAAGATCGTAGCTGGCATCGACCTTGGCTGCCAGTAGATGCTCACGGACAGCGCCAAGCTCGGGAACCAGGCGCGGCGGCAGAATGGCCAGGCCCATGACCTCGATCAGGCCGATGTTCTCCTTCTTAATGTGGTGGTACTCGGCATGCGGATGGAAAACGCCCAGCGGATGCTCGTCGGTCGTGATGTTGCAGCGAAGCGCCAGGTAGGCCTCGTAGATTTCGCCGCCGGCATTTCCGCGAGAGTCGACGCGGCGGATGACGGGCGTCACGGTGTTGTGGGCCACGCCGTCGGCTGTGTGCGCGATGACGCCTACAGACTCATCGGTCCACTCGCGCCAAGCGAGGATAATCTTCTCGGCAGCGTCGAGCAACTGGGCGCGGTCATGCGAGCGCAGGCGCAGCACCGAGAGCGGCCACTGCAGCACGGTACCGCTGACCTGGTCAAAACCGGGCACGCTAAACTGCGAGACCTCGGCGGCATGCATCATGGGGAACTCGTGTGCGCCGCCCTGGAAGTGGTCGTGCGACAAGATCGAGCCGCCCACGATGGGCAGGTCGGCGTTGGAGCCAATAAAGTAGTGCGGGAACAGGTCGACAAAGTCGAGCAGGCAGGTCAGCCCCTTGCGGTCGACGTGCATCGGACGATGCTCGGAGCTCATGGCAATGCAGTGCTCGTTAAAGTACGCGTACGGGCTGTATTGGAAGCCCCAGCGCTCGCCGTCGAGCTTAATGGGGATAACGCGCAGATTCTGGCGGGCGGGATGGGCGCCGCCGTCGGCTGCAGCGGAGCGTCCGGGATAGCCCTCGTTTTCGATGCAGAGCTGGCAGGCGGGATACTTCTCGCCCGTGTTTTTGGCGGCGCCGGCCGCGGCAATATCGCGCGGGTCCTTTTCGGGCTTTGACAGGTTGATGGTAATCTCGAGGTCGCCCCAGTTGGTGGGGGTGCTCCATTTGATGTTGCGCGCGATGGCGGCACGGCGCACGTAGCCGGCGTCGCAGCACAGGCCGTAGAACCAATCAGTCGCGGCGCGGGGCTCGTTGACGCCCATGCGGCCGTTGAATTCCTCGTTTACAACCGAAGGCCTCGGCATCAGCACGCCCATGATGCGCATGGCGATGCGGTCGCGGCCCGATACCGTGTCCTCGGCAGCACCGTTGGCAACAGCCGCCTCGGCAAGCGCGGCAAGTGTGCCTTCAAGGTCAAAGTTGGGGAGTGTATCGGGGTGCAAGAGCGAAATCTTCTCGGTCTTGAGCGCCCAGGCCATGTCGAGTGCGGGGCCCGTGGCGCCGATGCACTCCAGAATGGTGTTGTAGGCCCAGATGCGGTCGTCCTGTCCGATCATCGATCGGTGAATAGCGTACTCGATGAGGCCCTGCACAGCTTTGCGCACGTCAGTCATTACAGCCATGCCGCGTAAGCCCCCTTGTCAGAAATCGCGTAGTGGCGGGCAGATCCCTCGCCCAGCCAGCCGTTCATCTTGGCAATGAAGGTGTCGACCAGATCGAGCGGCACGAAGGCCTGGATGGTGCCGCCAAAGCCGCCACCGTGAATACGAACGGCACCGCGGCCGTCGAGCACGTGCTCGGCCAGTGCCAGGGCATACATTGAGGGCTGCTCGGAGCCCAGCTTGGCGACGACATTCTGCAGGTACATGGCAGAGCTGGCGCCGGACTCGCGCGTCAGGACCAGGAACTGGTCGATGTCGCCGGCGTTCAGGGCCGCCCAGCGCTTGTCGACCAGGCCGTTCTCGTACCAGTAGTGAACGGCGCGCAGGCAGGCGCGGTCGCCCAGCTTGGCGCGCAGCTCGGGGAGCTTGGCGTCAAAGTCGGCAACATCGACCTCGCACAGGCGTTCCTTGCCAAACTCGGCGGCGACGTCCTGCATCTCGCGCGGAACGGCGGCGTAGTCGTCGGTGGCTGCCACGTGATCGGCACCGACCTTAACGAGCACGAGCGCATAGCCGTGATCCTCAAAGTTGAGCTCGAGCTTCTGGGTTTTAGGCTGAGCCTGGTCCTCAAAGTCCATGTAGGCAAGGCCGCCCAGGCACACGGCGGCCTGGTCCATCAGACCGCAGGGCTTGCCGTAATAGTTGTTCTCGGTGCGCTGGCTCATCTGCGCGAGCGCGACGGGCTCGATGGCGGGTGCGCCCCAGAGGGTTTCCATGGCGCGACCGTACGCGGCCTCGACGGCGGCAGAGCTGGAAAGACCGCCGCCCGAGGGGACGGAGCAGGTAAAGGCAAAGTCGAAGCCGTGGGGCTCAACGCCAAGGGCTGCAATCTCGTGGGCCATGCCGCGGACGAGGCTTGCGGACGTGCCCTTCTCGGACTCTTGAACGTCTAGCGTGTCGAGCGCGATTTCAAACGTGGGATAGCCCTCGTCGGCTACGCGAACCTTGTTGGAATCGGTTGCCACGGCGATGCCGTCGACGGCGACATCGAGCGAGCCGGCGATAACGTGGCCACCCTCGTGGTCGGTGTGGTTGCCGCTGATCTCGGAACGGCCGGGCGCGTGCACGTAGAGCACCTGGCGGTCGCCGATGGGGCCAAACTCCTCCTCGAACAGCTTGGTGAGCGTGGCGAATGTCTTTTCGTCGGGGGTGGTCATGGGAGTCCTTTCCTTGGCGCGCCCGGGTGGGTTTTGCGTCGTTATGAGTACGTTAACAACTTGAAGCGGCATGAACCAAGTATTCACGATACCGCACGCTACGGGCTATGTTAACGTACTCATAACACATCGCTTGTCACTTTTTGAGAATCTGGTAATCGGTAGAAATTCAGTCGTGAACGGTACTGCCGTATGGACTTATAAAGCAGAAGAGATGCAGATAGAAAAAGTAGAGTACGTTAACATGCGTCCGACGATAGCGGGCCTCGGCGCGGGATGTATTTCTGCCCGGGCCGGCATTCACGCTATTCAGATCTCGCAAGGGTGAAGGTGATCCTGTGGCAAGGCGCCCGTCCAACGATACAGGTACGCGTCCGGTTTCCATGGCCGACGTCGCCCGCGCTGCCGGCGTTTCGCAGCAGACGGTTTCGCGCGTCGCCAACGGCTTGCCCAACGTTAACGAGCAGACGCGCCAGCGCGTGCAGGCCGCTATGCAAGAGCTCGGCTTTCGTCCGAGTTATGCCGGTCGCTCGCTGCGCGACGGTCGCTACCATTCGGTCGGCCTGTGCGTCAACGATGTCACCAAGTTTGGCAACCTCTCAATGATCGACGGCATCGCCAGCGCTGCTCGCGAGCATAATTGCGCCATCACGTTGGTCGAGATGTCCAAGACCGAGGAGTTTTCGCTTGCCGAGGCCACGCGTCGTATGGCCGCATTGCCGGTGGACGGCATCATCATCGGCATGAGCCGCATGGCGCCCGATTTTGAGACGTTTGATCCACTGCCGGGCATTGGCACGGTCATCGTTACCATGTACGCGCACCCGCGGGTGACCACGGTCGATTCCGACCATTACGGCTGCTCGCTCTTGCTTATGGATCACCTGTTTGAGCTGGGGCACGAGCAGATTCGCTATATCGGCGGCCCGTCGTTCTCGGTCGACGAGCAATTTCGTCGCGCCGGTTGGCAGGATGCGCTCGAGCGTAAACACATCGAGCCGGCAGAGCCGCTCGAGGGCGACTGGTCTGCCAACAGCGGTTACGAAGCCGGCAGGTATCTGGCCGAGCACGATCACACCATGACGGCGATCTATGCGGCAAACGATCAGATGGCAAATGGCGCGATTGCCGCGCTGCGTGATAGCGGCCTGCGCGTGCCCGAGGACGTGAGCGTGGTGGGCGTCGACGATTCGCTCGATGATTTTGTGGCACACAACGAGCTCACGACCGTGCGATTCGATCTACGTCAGCGCGGACGCGAGGTGTTTGAGCATGCGGTTCCCGAGGCGGGTACGGCGGGCAAAACCGTTGCCATCCGTATTCCCGGCCAGCTCATTATTCGACATAGCACGGCGATACTGCGCGCATAGTTTGTGCAGGTCAACGGCAGTATATTCCGCCTCAATTACAATCGGTAAGGATGCTGATGGATAGCCGTGGCTATGAAGGCGAGTGTTATGATAGACGGGTTCTTTTGTCTATCTAGGAGGCTTTGCCTGATGGAGATCACCAAGGATATCCGCTACATCGGTGTCGACGATCACGACATTGACCTGTTCGAGGGCCAGTACGACGTGTCCGAGAACGGTATGGCATACAACAGCTACGTTATCTTGGGCGAAAAGATCGCTGTCGCCGATTCAGTCGACGGCGGTTTTGTTGACGAGTGGCTCGGCAACCTCGAGGCCGTGCTCGATGGCCGTACGCCCGACTACCTGGTTGTCCATCACATGGAGCCCGATCACTCCGCCGGTATCGCCGCCTTTATGGAGCGCTATCCCCAGGCACAGATTGTGGCCAGCATGGGCGCCTTCCGCATGATGGTCAACTACTTTGGCACCGACTACCCCGAGCGCAAGATGGTCGTCAAAGAGGGCGACGTGCTCGACCTGGGCGGCCACAGCCTGACCTTTATCGGCGCCCCCAACGTTCACTGGCCCGAGGTGATCTTCTCCTACGAGTCCACCGACAAGGTGCTCTTTAGTGCCGACGGCTTTGGCAAGTTTGGCGCCAACGACATCGAGGATCCCGAGGGGTGGGCTTGCGAGGCTCGCCGCTACTACTTTGGCATCGTCGGTAAGTTCGGCAAGTTCGTGCAGGCCGTGCTCAAGAAGGCCGCCGACCTGGACATCCAAATCATCTGCCCGCTCCACGGCCCCGTGCTGACCGAGAACCTGGGCTACTATCTCGACACCTACAACACCTGGTCGAGCTATCAGCCCGAGGACGAGGGCATCACCATTGCCTACGCGAGCGTGTATGGCCATCTGAAGGCTGCCGTCGAGGAGCTCGCATCTGCGCTCGAGGCCCGCGGCCAGAAGGTCTCCGTCTTTGACCTGGCTCGCGACGACATGGCCGAGGCCGTTGAGGACGCGTTCCGCTACGACCGTCTGGTGCTCGCCTCCATCACCTATCAGGGCGAGATCTTCCCGTCCATGAGCACCTTTATCCACACACTTGCCGAGCATGCCTATCAGAACCGTACGGTGGCGCTCGTTGAGGCCGGCTCCTGGGCGCCCACCGCTGCCAAGGTTATGACCAGGGAGCTCGAGGGCATGAAGGACATTACCCTGGCGCAGAACAAGGTGACCGTGCTGGGCTCGCTCAACGACGCCTCGCGCGCTCAGATCGAGGTTCTCGCCGACGAGCTGTCCAAGTAGCGATATATCGCTTTTAACGCTCAAACCACCACGAAGGGGACAGGCACCTTTGTGGTGGTTTTTGTTTAAGCGCCGGCGATGACGAGGGCTGGACGTGAGCTGTCAGTGGCCTCGGCGATCGAGGTGGCGACGGCATGGTCGGGGTCACGGTCCATCACGATGGAGTCGACATCGGCAAGCTCGGCAAAGCGGTACATGCCGCGTCCGTTAACCTTGCTGGCGTCCATGAGGGCGACGTTTTGATGGGCCGCGGTGATCATAGCCGTTTTGGTCTCGGCCATCTGGGGAAAGTCGGTCGTAAAGCCGCAGCTGGGGACAAAGGCGCCGGGGCACATGACGGCCAGATCGGCATGGACCATTTGGAGCGCCTGCATAGTGAGCGGTCCGTACAAATAACGATGGCCTTTGCGCAGCGCCCCGCCCAGCATGACGACATCGACTGAGGGCATGCTCTCGTCGATGTAATCGGCAATGGTAATGTCGGCCGTGATGACGGTGATACCGTTGCGCTGATCGAGGAGCCGGACGAACTCGAGCGCCGTGGTGCCCGAGTCGACGAGCAGCGTGTCGCCGTCATTGACGAGCTCGATGGCGCTTTGCGCGATGGCCTGCTTGGCGGCGACGTTGACATTGATGCGGCGATCCTGCGTGGAAACGGTCAGGCGTTTGTGGAGCGATACGGCACCACCATGTGTGCGGCGCAACTTGCCTGCTTCGGCGAGCGCGTCAAGGTCGGCGCGGGCGGTGACGGAGGAGACGCCAAAGGTCTGGGCGATTTCTGCTACCTGCACCGAGGCATTATGATCGAGCATTTCCAAAATGGCGGTACGGCGTTCGTCGGCAAAGGCTCGGGTTGTTGCATGGGCCATAGCTGCTCCATTCTCGGCCAAATTTGCAGGAATTGTGTTGACTCTATTTTCGTTCATTTTCTTTTTGGATAAGAAAACGCCTTTCGATTACTTATCTTTTCTATAAAAGAAAGACGCTGAACGCCCAAAATTCAATATCGAACACGCCCGCTTGGCTCCAATTCCTTCCTTTTGCTTTTCAAAAACGGCTGTATTGACCTGCATGGGCTCAATGTCTCGCACGTGCAAAGCCGCTGAATTTCATACAATGAGCCCAGCAAAACGCAAGGTAAAACGCCTTGTGAACAACTACGCCCGATGTCCAGATGCGGGCGAGGGAGAGGAGCAAACGCTCATGGCACTTGTTACCACCGAAAAGATGCTCAAGGACGCTCAGGCCGGCCACTACGCCGTCGGCGCGTTCAACGTCGAGAACCTCGAGTTTGTTATGGCCGTTCTGGCTGCTGCCGAGGAGACCAAGTCCCCCGTCATCATGCAGACCACTCCGGGCACCATCAAGACCGCTGGTCTGGACTACTTCTACGGCATGGTCAAGGCTGCCGCCGAGCGCGCATCCGTGCCCGTCGCCCTGCACCTCGATCACGGCGATGGCTATGACCGCTGCATGCAGGCTTTCCGCACTGGCTACACCTCTGTCATGATCGACGGCTCGCACGAGTCCTTCGAGGACAACATCGCCCTGACCAAGTCCGTCGCCGATGCTGGCCGCGCCATGGGCGTGCCCGTCGAGGCTGAGCTCGGTAAGGTTGGCGGCAAGGAGGACGACGGTCCCGCAGTTGAGGGCGAGAGCCCCTACACCGATCCGGCCGAGGCCAAGGAGTTCGTTGAGCGCACCGGCTGCACCTCGCTGGCCATTGGCGTTGGCACCAGCCACGGCGTGTACACGAGCGATCCGCACATCGAGCAGTCCGTGGTCAAGGCCATCCGCGACGCCGTCGACGTGCCGCTGGTTCTGCACGGCACCTCCGGTGTGCCCGATGAGCAGGTTGCCGAGGCTGTGAAGAACGGCATCTGCAAGGTTAACTACGCCACCGAGCTGCGTCAGGCCTACACCAAGGGCTTCATGGCCTACATGGCCGAGAACCCCGCCTGCTTCGATCCCAAGAAGCCGGCCAAGGAGGGCATGCGCGAGATCACCGAGCTGGTTAAGATTCGCATGACCAACCTCAACTCCGTGGGCAAAGCAGAGTAACAGCAAGGGTACTCCGACTCGCTACATATCCCGGGGAGGGACGAGGGCTTAGTTCCCCAATCGTCCTCGGGCATGCAAAAAGCCTCGCTGCATCTGATCATATTATTTTGATCTACTCCATGCAGAATCCTATGCCGGTTCTGAAAAACTGCGACCTGTTTCTGCTTTCTTCTTTTTATGAAGGGCGCCCGATCGTACTTATGGAAGCTGCCTCACTTGGACTTCCGCTTATGGCCTGCGACGTCAACGGCTGCCATGGTTTTATGACAGAATATCACGGAACGCTTACCGACAATTCCGAAGAGGGAATCCTTCATGGAATGCAGCTTTTTGCTGAGGGTAAAGTGCATCCGATCCAGATTGATTTTGATAAGATCAATGCTGCCTCTGCTGCTCAGACCG
>CAJLOU010000094.1 GCA_905208345.1 uncultured Collinsella sp. | reverse complement strand
ACCGGATGAAGATACGTGCGACGGGGGCGAGGCGAATGGCTGAGCGGTATCGATATGCGGGTTCAACGGTATCACATTGGCCACATAGATTTTTAACTTGCATTTCTACCCGCCCTTTTCGTAGAGTCGCCGATACGTGCTTAGCGCACCCTCGGCGCGTCCGGCAGGCTTTGCGAAATGGGATCCAGGAGACTTCGGCGCAGCATCATCTTGCGGAATGCTTCTAATGAGCCTCCCATCCTTCAAAAACAGAATCTCATCGCACAGCCTATCGACCGAATCCAAGATGTGGGATGACATGATGATGCACGTACCAGAATCGGCCAGCTTCCTGAGAATCTCGGAATGCAAGTCCACCCTGCTGGGGTCGAGCGCGTTCATGGGCTCATCTAATAGAAGGTACCGCGCGCCCGTCGCATACGCAATCGCCAGGGTAAGCTGCTGCTTCATGCCCTGGCTCAGAGTGCGGATCCTCATCTTCGCGAACTCGCCTATCTGCGTTTGTTCCACTATCTCTTCGATATCGCGAGCATGCGGCCACATATCGCAAACCATCTTGAGGTGATCTTCCGCACGCAATCCGGGATACAGCAGCGTCCCCTCACCAGGTGCATAGAAGATCATAGAACGGACCTCTCTCGCACCCGTACCCTGCACCTCATCCAGAACGATGCTCCCGTCCACGCGAGAACCCGGCAAACCTGCCATCGCACGCAGCAACGTCGTCTTTCCATGCCCGTTCGGAGCGACGAGACCGTAGACCGTACCCGGGGCAAACTCAGCGTTCACCGAATCTACGAGCACCTTCTTTCCATAAGAGATCGTCAGCGTTTGAAGGTCAATCATCGAGATCATCCCCTTTCGATCTTTGGAACACTCAGGCGCACCATCAACGGAGATACGGCGCCCAAGACCACCAGCAGAGCGCCCGATGCGCCGACGACCTCTCCAAAAGGCATCGCGTTCGTCCCTCGCCCAAGGAACCCAATCGTCCCCACCTGGGAAGCGGGATCAAACGAGGCGAATGGAGCCAGCAGCGCGACGCCCATGCCCACGCTTTCAACATGAGCGCTCAACGAACCCAACACCAAGAGAACCGCGCAAACCATTCCGGTGACAACGGGGTTGCGGCTAATCGCTGCTGTCAACGCAGCGACGACGGAAATCACGCCGTATGCCATGACCAGCAACGGAATACTGCACAACACCGCCTCCCCCACCATGGACGTTGTCGAAGCTCCCGCCCGAATGAGAGCGACGGGATACTCCGATCCACCCGCACCGTTCTTAATCACGGACACAACGACAGCGGGAACCATCGACACCAAAAGCAGCACCAAGCCAAGCAGGAGAGCCAGCGCAACAGCCGTCAGAAAACGCACATGCGCTGTTGCGGGGATCTGGAGAACCAGAAGGGAACGACACTGCAGGTGGGTGCACGCGAGCGATGTGACAACCACGGGCAACAGCAAAAATAAGGAGGGAAGCGCTGCCTGGAGATACGAAAGGAGGATTAATGGGGGCATCTTCGTACTTAACTCGTAAACCTTGGGGTCCGGCAAGCTCGCGATCGACTCAAGCAGAAGGGCGCGCGCCTCCGCACGAGAAGGAGTCTCCGGCTCGATTCCGATCAATTGCAGGAGAGTCGCATCTGCCGCGCCCAGCTCACCTCGAGCGCGCTCGTACGTCGCAAGGCTTCGAAACCCCTCCGCAGGCATAGGCGCGTACACGAAACCCGAAAGAGCATCCCGCATGTCTTCCAGGGCCGCTTTGCCCTCGACGTCCATATTCGCAGCGTTCTGCTCTAGATACCGATCTATTGAACGGAGCTCCCCATCCCTATACCGAACAGCGGAAACGTTATCAGCGTCAGGAAACATCTCGACCAGAGCCGGGGCCAGCATCGTCGTCGACATTGCAATCGCGCATACGGCGAGGGTAGGAGAACGCAGGAGCAGTTTCCCCATCGTTCTTACGTATGCAACGGCGGAGGCACAAGCGCTCGAACGAGTTGCCGTTCTCGATGCAGTGAAGGAACCTCTCTCAAGACAAATCGGGGATATCGGGCACGCGTAGCCGCTCTTTCCAGCAACGCAAAGCAGGCTAATTGCCAGCACCTCGATCCCGATTGCGCATACGAGGGCAATCGCGCCACGCTCGAAGCAAAGTCCAGGCAGATTCACTATCTGCGTTGTCGGGTACGGGCTATAGGCGCCGACGGTCAACTCAGTGTTCGCATACGTAAGGGGATTCAACAGGGCGAACTCACGTAAAGCGATGGATCTTCCGTAATACCCGGGAACCATCGTCACCCCCATCAGGGCACATACGAACACGATTCCAAGCGTAGGGTTATTGGCAATCTTCACGGCAAGGTGAACGACAAGCGAGATGAACGCTGCCACCAAGAATTGCAAGATGGCCGTCTGCGCGAACACCAGCCAAGCCGGTTTGATAACCGGAGTCGCATATTGAATGTAGCCTATCGGATAGAACGGCGAGCCCGGGCCATTCTTCACAAGCGCGGCGATTATCCCTGGAAGATTGATGGCGAGGACGGCAAGCATTGCAAAAACACTCGCCCATACGCTCGATGCAACAAGTCTACCCAGCTCGCCCATCGGTGCCTGGATGATGAGCTTTTCACGTTTGTTAAGACGCGCGGCAAGGAACGAGACGGCAACGGCCGTTGCGACCCATAGCAAGTACTCCTTCGATCCGTCATAATAGGTGTACTCTCCATCCGATATCTGCAGAAACGGAAGTAGGGGAGAGAGCGGTGCCAAGATAAGACGTCCCGCGGCAAGAGGGTACAGAAGCGCGGGCATGCTTGATGAAGAGGTATAGACACCGTCCTCCCCCGCATTCACAAGCGCATCCGCATAGGATGCTGACAATTCCTGCTCAACACGGGTTATTCCCGACTCGAGGTATTCGACCCGTCCGTCGATGCCAGCCGCGCTCCTGAAGACGGGCAGAGCACAAAGAACCATCAACGCAACAACGACAACACAGAGCGACCTGGAGGAGAGAAGCGACCTAAAGATCGCCTTCGAGATTTTGAGCATATTCATCGCCAACCTTAACCTCATCCAGTCGGAACAGAGGGGCCGAACAAAATGCTCGGCCCTTCCTCGCATCTAGTAGGTGCTATAGACAAATTGCCATTTATCAGTTGTGCCAAGAACACCACAGGAGCACATTGCAGCGAGGCGGGATTCCCTATGATGCGCGGATCGGCGATAGCCATTTCGGTAGGAGATCGTCTTGTAAGAGATGTTGAACATCGAGATGCTGTGCCCGCTTACGCCGCGAGGACAGCTGTAGCTCCAGTAGGTATCGACGACGTCGTCCGTATACCCGAGGGGCTCAACGAGGGCACACTGGCTGCTCTCCTGGGAAGGAGGCATCGGGGTATCCGCAAAAGCGGGGGCTCCCGGCAGCAACAGACAAAGAGCGAGGCCGAGGAAAACCAAGAGCTTACACGACTTAACAGTACTGAACATAATCCTCTCCAATCTAGAGGGGTTTCAGTTGCAGCATGCTGTGATTACTTGCCGGCAAAGTCAATTTAACATAAACTGTTAAAAAGTAACCTGAGTTTTTTAAATTCTTCGGAGGTTATTATGAGTTCCGACAATCGCACTCCCCGGCTTCATTCCTTCCGCATCGCATGTGCGATAGCCTCTGCGACCCTTTGCGCCACCGCCATCGCACAAGTGGCGTTCTCCTTAAAGCCAGCAATCGAAGTGCTCGACAACCCTGTAATTGCAGACTCCCCCGCGTATCCAGCCCTTGCGATCTCGACATTGGTCCCTGCCGTCATCGGTATCGCTACGACCATCCTCAGCGCCGTTCTCGTGTGGACGATCAAGAGCGGAGACCCCTTCAAGAAAGGGTCTGCGACATGCTTGAAGGTGCTCGGCATTCTCTTCGTTGTTCAAGCTGCCACCAGCCTCTACGCCGGCTCACTCAAAACCTCCGTTTCGATGTTTGGCGGCGAGGGGGCCGTCGGCGCCCAAGAGATCGCTTCATCATTCGATTGGACCTCTCTGGTTCTCGGCATCGTCCTGTTCATGCTTTCCCAGCTCTTCTTGTACGCCCGAGAGCTGTACCTCGACTCCGACGAGATTGCGTAAGGAAACGCCATGCCCGTAATTGTTCGCCTCGACAAGATCATGGCCGAGCGAAAGATTTCCTCGAACGAACTTGCCGAAAGGATTGGAACCACGCCCGTGAACCTGTCCCGTATTAAAAAAGGGCATATTCGCGGCATTCGCTTCAACACACTCGAGCAGCTATGCCTCGCCCTTCGTTGCCAACCCGGAGACCTTCTCGAAGTCATGAGCGAAGAGGATGCCCGAAAGGAGTTCGGACTCGATTGGTCCGCCGAGGATTAGAGGGCGGTCGTACTCGCCCTGCACACGGGGATGCGAATCGGCGAGGTCTGCGGCCTTCGGTGGTGCGATGTGGATTTCGAGGCGTGTCTGATCTCGGTCAGGCACTCGGTGGCATACGCGAAGGGGATGGGCTCGTTCATCAAGGACACCATGGTGACGCTCAACGTCTACACCGACATCGAGCCCATCTCCATAATCCACAACATGCTGCGCGTCTCGCCGTGCCTTTGGCGCGGGCACCTCGGGCCGAGGGTCGATCCGGGTCCCATGTTCCAACAGAGGATCCAGGAGTCCATCGAGACGCTCCAGGCGTTCGGCTACGGCATCACCGAGCCGGACGACCGAAATATCGCCATACGCGACGTGAAGACGAACAGTTGGCTCTAGCTCACCGAGTACGCGGCAGTGCTGGGCCCATCCCAACTGAGGTCACGGTGGTCCGATAGGGGCGCCGCCCGCGGCATGCGCCGCGGAGCGGTATCCCCTACCGAAGGGCGGGGATGCCCTCCGCTTCCAGTTCGGAATCAGCCGTCGGAGGCGTTCGGCTGACTGCGGGAACGGCCTGTCCGCTCAATGTGTTCGGCTGAGATCGGAAATCAACCCAACACGAGCCGGACACGCGCCAGACGGCTCTTCCCCGTACGGCCTTCCCCCTTACGCTCATGTTGCAGGCATGTAACGCCGCAGCGAGCGCGCCTTTTTTGCGCCAGACAGGTACAATGATGAACACTGTACCGTAGCGGAGCGCCCCGCGCGCGCCGCAATCACGCGAAAGGGTTTCCCATGGCCGAGATCTCGTCCTCCCGTATCGTCATCACCGTCCTTGGCAAGAACCGCCCCGGCATCGTCGCCGGCGTCACCCGTGTCCTAGGCGAGGCCAACGTCGACATCCGCGACATCACGCAGTCCATTATCGAGGACATCTTCACCATGACCATGCTGGCCGATACCGCCGAGTCCAAGCTCGACTTCGCCGAGCTGCAGAAGGCGCTGGCCGAGGCCGGCGAGCTTTCGGGCGTCAACGTGTCCATCCAGCGCGAGGACGTCTTTAACTTTATGTACCGCCTGTAGCGAACAAGCCGCTCGGGGCAGCTTGACGTCATATCGTCCAAGCGCGCGGCCCCCAAGCGGACCGGAGAGGAGCGCGCATGGCCTACGACGCCAAGAAAATCTACTACCGCTTCGACGATCACCTGAGCCGCCTGGTTCTGGATTACGATGCGAGCCGTCAGATTTCGCCCGAAAGCGAAAACCTCTACCACGGCCTGCCGACCGCCCCGTACGACGAGGACCTGTTCGTAGAGCACAACGTCAAGCGCGGCTTGCGCAATGCCGACGGCTCGGGCGTGGTCGCGGGCCTCACTCGCATCTCGGATGTGCATGGCTACAACAAGGTCGACGGAAAGGTCGTGCCCGATCAGGGCAAGCTCACGCTTCGCGGCTACAGCATCGAGGATCTGGTCAACAATGCCCAGGCCGAGAATCGCTACGGCTACGAGGAAGTCGCCTATCTGCTTATCACGGGTTCGCTGCCCAACAAGGAAGAGCTCGACGGCTTTTGCGAGCGCCTGGGCGCCTTTAGACATCTGAGCGACGAGTACGTCAAAGAGTTCCCTATGACCACGGTGTCGTCGAGCATCATGAACGTGCTCCAGCGCGCCGTGCTGCTGCTCTACGCCTTCGATGCCGAACCAGACGTGATCACGCCCGAGCATGAGATCGACGTGGCTATTTCCATGCTCGCACGTCTCCCGCGCATCGCCGCCTTCGCACACATGGCCTCGATCGCCAAGCTTCGCGGCTCCGAGGTTCACGTGCCGCACCCCACGCCCGGCCTCTCCACCGCCGAGACCATCCTACAGGTGCTCCGCGGCGGTATGGCGTTCACCCGCGATGAGGCCATGCTGCTCGACGTGATGCTCATGCTGCATGCAGAGCACGGCGGCGGCAACAACTCCACGTTTGCCTGCCGCGTGCTGTCCTCCTCGGCCACCGACCCGTATTCCGCCTACGCCGCGGCCATCGGCTCGCTCAAGGGCCCGCGCCACGGCGGCGCCAACGCCAAGGTCGTGTCCATGCACGAGGACATCCGTGCGCATGTCTCCAACTGGGAGGACGAGGACGAGGTCGCAGCCTATCTGAGCAAGATTCTCGATAAGCAGGCCTTCGACGGCACGGGCCTCATCTACGGCATGGGCCACGCCGTCTACACGCTGAGCGACCCGCGCGCCGAGGTCTGCCGCCGTTACGCGCGCTCGCTTGCCGCCAAGAAGGACTTGGGCGAGGAGTTCGCGCTCATCGAGCGCATCGAGCGCCTGGCCCCGCAGGTGATGCGCGACCACGGCATGACCAAGCCCATCTGCGCCAACATCGACCTGTACACGGGCTTTATTTACAAAATGCTCGGCGTGCCCGAGACGCTCTTTACACCGCTGTTCGCCGTCGCCCGCATGGCCGGCTGGTCGGCGCACCGCATGGAAGAGCTCTTCTGCGCGCACCGCATCATCCGTCCCGCGTATCGCCCGGTTATCGAGCCGCTGGAATACAAGCCGCTCGCCGATCGCTAGGACGCGGACCGTTATAGAACCCGAGCGTGGCCAGGGCATCACCGCCCTCGGCCACGCTTTTTATGCCAGTAGAAAGGATCGCAGCGAATGATTGTGTTTTCCGATATGGATGGAACGCTGCTGACGAGTGATAAGCAGATGAGCGACGCCGCCTGGGCGATGCTCGACGAGCTTGCGCGACGCGGTATTGAGTTTGTGCCCTGCACGGGGCGCCCGCTGTCGGGCGTCTTTGAGCCCATCCTCGCCCACCCCGCCGTACACTACGCGGTCTGCGCCAACGGCGCCAGCGTCTGGCAGCTCGACGACGGTATGCCCACCGATACCTCACGTGCTACGCGCATTTTGAGCCGACCGCTCGACCGCGCCATCGCCCACCGCGTCCATAGCATTGCCGCCGGCCATGACGTCACCTTCGATATCTTCGCGGACGGGCAGTGCTTCCTCCCCCGCTCGCTCTACACGCGCCTAGACGAGTTCTGTGGCGGCGACCCGCACATCGCGGCTTCGCTCAAGCGCACACGAACACCGATCGACATGGATATCGACAGCAAGATCGACGAGGTCGAGACACTCGAACGCATCGCCATGTACTGGCACGACCCGGCCGATCGCGACGCCATCGCGGCTGCGCTTGATTCGCTCGGCGGGATCGAGGTCACGCGTTCGTACGCCATGAATATCGAGGTCATGGGCGAGGGCGCTACCAAGGGAACGGCCCTCACTTGGCTATGCGAGCACCTGGGCGAGCGTCTCGCCGACGCCTGGGCCTTTGGCGACAACATCAACGACATCCCCATGCTGCAGGCGGCGGGCCACGGCATGGCCATGATCAACGCCGAGCCCGAGGACCGCGAGGCCGCTGACGCCATCACCGAGTTCGACAACGACCACGACGGCGTCGCCCACGCCATCATGGCTGCCCTCGCCTAGCAGCAGCAACCCGGCAGGGTAGCTAATTTGGGACGGGGCTATTTTAGCTACCCACGGAAAACCGCAAGGACTGTCCCCGGCTGCCGGCAGAGACGATATGAGCAGGACATAAAAACATTGAGAGCCCCTGCTGCA
>CAJLOU010000093.1 GCA_905208345.1 uncultured Collinsella sp. | reverse complement strand
CGGGATTGGTCAAAATCGTTTGACTATTAGCGGCTAAAATCGCCCGGCGCTAACATTCACGAATGTCCCGAGCAAAACATCCTTGCTATTGGAGACGGAGCAGCATTTGGTCCCTACATCGAAAAGGTGCTCGGACAGCGCGTTTACAAGAACGTACGCTTGTTCCTCCCCGAATCATTCGAGTGGACACTCCTGCAATCTGGCCTCATTCCCAGTAACGATATCTTAAAAATCCTCGAGGATCCCTCAAGCTATATCGAAAGCCGCGACTACCTGAGCTGGGAGCGGTTCTTCACCGATGTGTTGATCAAATACTCGGCAGACACTCGCTACGCCTACAGAAAGGCAAAGCTCAATGAGCAGTACCTGAGGCCGCAGGCGATGAATGCAGTTGCAAACGTCTTGCCCGAGTGCCTGAAGGCAGACTAGATACAGCGGGGAGGGCCAAGTTGGTCCTCCCCGCTTTTGTTACGCCTTCTTGATCACGTACGCCAATCCAATATCGCAGGCACAGCGTACGATTGACGCGAAGAACCACGATGCTGGCAGCGTCATAAGCAGAGGCTTGCTCACGCTCGGCTCCAGCCCCCTTTGGCGCGCCGTATAACCAATCCACATCAGCAGCACAATAGCAGCTCACGCCACGGCTTCGGCCTAAACGTATACCCGGCAAGAACAAAGAACACCGGCATGTGAAAAAGCCCAGACCACCAAGCGGTCTGGGCTTAATAAACGATGGTGCTCCATGGCGGATTCGAACCGTCGACCTTGGGATTAGAAGTCCCCTGCTCTATCCAACTGAGCTAATGGAGCAAATAACCGCACGCCCAAGCAAGCACAAGCCTGTCAGGCGCAAGTAATTATAACCTAGTTGAACTGCTCGCGGTACGCCTTGCAGACCTCATCGACCGGGCCGTCCATGCGAAGGTCACCCTTCTCAATCCAAACGGCACGCTGGCAGATGCGCTCAACCTGCTCCATAGAGTGCGAAACGAACAGAACCGTCACGTCGCCGCTCTGGATAAAGTGCTGGATACGGTCCTCGCACTTCTGCTGGAAGAACACATCACCGACGGACAGCGTCTCGTCAACGATCAGAATATCGGGCTCGGTAATCGTCGCGATTGCAAAGGCGATACGCGCCACCATGCCCGAGGAGAAGTTCTTAAGCGGCATATCGACAAAGTTCTGCAGCTCAGCGAATTCGATAATGCCGTCAAAGTTGGCATCGATGAACTCCTTGGTATAGCCGAGCAGGGCGCCGTTCAGATAGATGTTCTCGCGGGCGGTCAGCTCGGGGTCAAAACCAGCACCAAGCTCAATCAGCGGCGCGATGTTACCGTGCACCTTAACGCTGCCCTCGCTAGGCTCAAGAACGCCAGCGATAATCTTGAGCATCGTAGACTTGCCGGAGCCATTGGTGCCGACCAGACCCACAACCTCGCCGCGATGAATATCAAACGAGATGTGCTTAAGCGCCCTAAACTCCTCAAAGAACAGCTCGTGCTTGGCAAGCTTAATGAAGTACTCCTTGAGGTTGGTCAGCGACTCGGACGCCATGTTAAAGATCATGGTGACGTCGTCGACCTCGACAGCCAGAGGCTGCTCGCTGTAATCAACAACAGATTCAGTCATCACAGCACTCCTTAGATGTAGAGGATGAACTTGCGCTCGGACTTATGGAACACGGTATAGCCAATAATAAGCGCAAGAACCGCCCAGGCAACGCACATACCAAACGTCATAAGCGAGGGCGTAGTCTGGAACAGGAAGATATCGCGCATAAACTGCAGGTAGTTGAACATGGGGTTCGCATACATCAAGATACGCACGAGATGCGGCATTTGCGCAATATAGTCAGTCGTCCAGAAGATGGGCGTAATGTAAGTCCACGCCGTAATGACGACGCTCCACAGATGCATAACGTCGCGGAAGAAGACCGTAAGGGCAGAGAGCATCATGCCCAGGCCCATGCAGAAGCACATAAGCAGCAGCAGGCAAACCGGCAGCAGAATCAGGTGCCAAGAAGGCATAACGCGGAACCACAGCATGACGATGGCGACGGCGACCAGCGAGAAGGCAAAGTTGACCAGCGAGAAGAGCACCTTCTGCACCGGGAAGACCCAGCGGTGCACCTTAACCTTCTTGAGCAGAGGGGCAGCGCCCACGATCGACGTCAGGGCCTGGTTCGTAGACTCGGACATGACGGCAAAGGTAATGTTACCCACGATCAAGTACAGCGGGTACATCTCGGGCGTCATTGAGCCATTGCGGCCCTGGCCAAAAATCGTCGAGAACACGATGGCCATGACGATCATCATCAGCAGCGGGTTGAGCACCGACCATGCGACGCCCAGAACGCTACGGCGATACTTGATCTTAAAATCCTTGGTAACCAGCTGACGAAGGATAAACGCGTCCTTCTCAAATTCGTTCTTAGCAAACGTCGCAGGCAGACTGCGAGTTTCTTGTTGCTTTGTCTGATCCGACACGGATGCAACTCCTTTACTCGTAATCGTTGACAAACGAACAGTATAGACCCGACGGCCATGCAAACGATTCGCGCAACAAAACTGGAGAACTAACCCACATCTTAGGATGCCAGGCCCAAACGGCTATACTTTCTAGGATTGAATGTATAAGGAGCATTAAGTGAATTCTGAATCCATCGCCGTCATCATCCCTTGCTACAACGAAGCGCTCACGATCGGCAAAGTCATCGACGACTTTCACCGCGAGCTTCCGCAAGCGACGGTCTATGTCTATGACAACAACTCGTCGGACGATACCTCACGCATCGCCACCGAGCACGGCGCCACGGTCCGCTTTGAGCCCCGTCAGGGAAAGGGCAACGTATGCCGCCAGATGTTTCGCGACATCGACGCCGATTGCTACCTGATGGTCGACGGAGACGACACCTACCCCGCCGAGGCGGCCAAGGCCCTCTGCGAGCCCATCCTTAACGGCACGGCCGACATGACCGTAGGCGATCGCCTTTCCAACGGCACCTACGCCGAGGAGAACAAGCGTGCCTTCCACGGCTTTGGCAACAATCTGGTCCGCGCCATGATCAAGTGGATCTATGGCTACAGCTTCGATGACGTCATGACCGGCTACCGCGCCATGAGCCGCCCGTTCGTTAAAACCTTCCCAGTGCTTTCCGAGGGCTTTCAGATCGAAACCGAGCTCTCGATCCACGCCGTCGACCACCGCTGGCGCATCAAAGATGTGCCCATCGAGTACCGCGACCGTCCCGAGGGTTCCGAGTCCAAACTCAACACAGTGAGCGACGGCATTAAAGTCGTTGCGATGATCGGCACGCTGTTCAAGGACTACCGCCCGCTGAAGTTCTTCAGCCTCGTAGCGCTTCTGTTCGCGGTATTCGGCCTCGCCCTGGGCGTGCCCATCGTTGTCGAATATTTCCAGACCGGCCTCGTCCCGCGCTTCCCCACCGCTATGCTCGCCGCCTCGTTTATGTTCCTGTGCGGCCTGAGCCTTGCGACCGGCTTCATCCTAGATTCTGTAGCAAAGGTCGAAAAAAAGCAGTGGGAGGTCAACGTGTACAGCAAATACGCCTACGACGACCAGCCCGGCCACCCTACTTCCATGCCAAGCGAGAGGTAGATCTTCCGCAAAATACTATTGGCACCACTGCGCAGATAGCCACCAACAAGAAAAGCCGCCGTTAAAGAACGGCGGCTTTTACTCTCGAAAAGTTAATAGCGGCTAGAGCGTCTTGATGTACTCCCCCAGCTCTTCCTCCCAGTCGGGCATGTGGAAGCCGGCAGCCTCGAGCTTGGACAGGTCGAGCGCGGAGTGGACCGGGCGCGGGGCGACGGGGCCCTCGGCGCTCGCGTAGTAGTCGGCGGTCGATACCGGCACGACCCTGTCCCCGTTGCCGTTGGCGGCCTCGAAGACGGCGCGGGCGATATCGGCCCAGGACTTGACGGTGCCGGAGCCGGTGCAGTCGTAGGTGCCGTAGGGGGCGTGCGTCCCCAGCACGTGGAAGATGGCCTCGGCCATGTCGCGCGTGAAGGTCAGGCGGCCCAGCTGGTCGTCAACGACCGTGACCTGCTCGAGCCCGTCCTCGGGGTCGGCGACGCGGTCGGACAGGCCCTTCATCGTCTTGACGAAGTTGCGGCCCTCGCCGATGACCCAGCTGGAGCGCATGATGTAGTGGCGCGGGCACCCGGCCGCGGCGATGTCGCCGGCGGCCTTGGTCTGGCCGTAGACGGACAGCGGGCTGAGGGGCTCGTCCTCGTCATGCACCTCGGCGGTGCCGTCGAAGACGTAGTCGCTGGACACGTGGACGAGGGTGATCCCGTGATCAGAGCATGTGCGGGCGAGGAGGGCGGGGCCGGTCGCGTTGGCCTTCCAGGCGGTCGCGCGGCCCTCGGCGGTCTCCGCCCTATCCACGGCGGTGTAGGCGCCGCAGTTGATCACGGTGCCGTAGAGCGACCAGTCGTACTGAGCGTAGGCGTCCGGGTCGGACATGTCGAAGGTGTCGATGTCGCAGAAGTCGAAGTCCTTGGCGAGGCCGCGCTCCTCCGCAAGCCTGCGGACCGCGTGTCCCAGCTGGCCGTTGCAGCCGGTGACGAGGGTGCGCCTGGGCGCCATCGGGACGACGTCCTTCAGCATCGGGTGGTTGAGGTCGGCCTCGGAGACGGTGGCCTCGGCCAGCGGGATCGGCCACTCGATGGCGAGCTCGGGGTCGGCGAGGTTCACGAAGGTGTAGGTCCTCTTCAGCTCGGGGGACCAGTGGGCGTCCACCAGGTAGGTGTAGGCGGTGCCGTCCTCCAGGGCCTGGAAGGAGTTGCCCACGCCGCGCGGGACGTAGATGGCCTTGGACGGGTCGAGCGTGCAGGTGAACACCTTCCCGTAGGTCTCGCTGCCCTCGCGCAGGTCCACCCAGGCGCCGAAGACGCTGCCGCGCGCCACGGAGATGAACTTGTCCCAGGGCTCGGCGTGGATGCCGCGGGTGACGCCGCGGCTGTCGTTGTAGGAGATGTTGTTCTGGACGACCCTGAGGTCCGGGATGCCCAGGGCGGTCATCTTGGCGCGCTGCCAGTTCTCCTTGAACCAGCCGCGCGAGTCGCCGTGGACGGCGAGGTCGACGACCTTGAGGCCCCCGATGCCGGTCTCCGCCACGGAGAGGTCCTTCTCGAATGCGATGTCTGCCATGTGGGAAAAGCTCCTATCGAAGATGTTGGGAAACCGGAGGCGCCGGGGTTCGGTCTACTGCCCCTGGGCGCGGTAGCGGGCCTCGGTGGCCTCCTTGGCGGGGCGCCACCAGGACTCGTTGGCGACGTACCAGTCGATGGTGGCCTTCAGGCCCTCGGCGAAGTCGGTGTGCGCCGGCCTCCAGCCCAGCTCGCGCTGGAGCTTGGTGGAGTCGATGGCGTAGCGGCGGTCGTGGCCGGGGCGGTCGGCGACCCAATCGAAGTCCTCGGGGTCGCGGCCCATGGCCGTGAGGATCATGCGCAGGACCGTGATGTTGTTCTTCTCGCCATTTGCGCCGATGAGGTAGGTCTCCCCCATGCGGCCCTTGGTGAGGATGTCCCAGACGGCCGAGGAGTGGTCCTCGGTGTGGATCCAGTCGCGGACGTTCTCGCCCTTGCCGTAGAGCTTGGGGCGCACGCCGTCGATTATGTTGGTGATCTGGCGCGGGATGAACTTCTCCACGTGCTGGTAGGGGCCGTAGTTGTTGGAGCAGTTGGAGATCGTGGTGCGCAGGCCGTAGGTGCGGGTCCAGGCGCGGACCAGCATGTCGGAGGACGCCTTGGTGCTCGAGTACGGGCTGCTCGGGTGATACGGCGTCTCCTCGGTGAACTTGGCGGGGTCGTCGAGCGCCAGGTCGCCGTAGACCTCGTCGGTGGAGACGTGGTGGTAGCGGATGCCGTATTTCCTCACGGCCTCCAGCAGGCGGAAGGTGCCCTCGACGTTGGTGCGCAGGAAGGGCTCCGGGTCGGCGATGGAGTTGTCGTTGTGGCTCTCGGCGGCGTAGTGCACGATCGCGTCGTGGCCGGGGACGATCCTATCGAGCAGCTCCGCGTCGCAGATGTCACCGACGACGAGCTCGACCCTGTCCTCGGGCAGCCCCGCGATGTTCTCGGGGTTGCCGGCGTAGGTCAGCTTGTCCAGGACGGTGACGTGGACGCCCGGGTGGTTGTTCACGACGTAGTGCACGAAGTTGCTGCCGATGAAGCCGCAGCCGCCCGTGACGATGATGTTCTTAGGTTCAAAAATCTCAGACATGAAAATCCAATCTGAAGCAAGTACAGCTTCTTTAGTATGCCGCAGGAAGTGACGCCGCGGCACTATTCAACAAAACTATCGGACATTTCGGCATGCGATAAGAGCCATGACCTTCGCAGAATTACTTCCCCTACAAAACGCCTCCGGAATGCAGTCTTTGTCGTACCGGAAGACCGAATTCCCAGTTTTATCGCGTAAGTACTTATAGAAGAAGTCTTCCCAGCTTTTAAACTTCTCACTGTTTACAAAGGCTTCTGGGGTTTCCAAAACCGCCTTAACATCTAACCTTGAAATTACGCCAGAGCTCAGCAGAAGCCACTCGAATGACTCGGGAAGACAAACCGTAACAGTATCGCGATGAATGTCTTGCAGCTTAAGGACGCGGTCCGCATGGCACCCAAATGCCGCTCCGTCCGCGACAACAAACACGCGATCGTCGAAATGCTGATCCAACCAGCCCAAAATCGCGCTGTTCGTCATGGCCGAAGCGCAGGTAAGCTCACTGTCAGCGAAATGCCGTTCAAAGAACTGGAAACCAGACTTACTGTCCTCGCATAGAAGGATAGAAAAGTCCTGTTTTGGCGCCGACCGGGAAATAGCATAACGATGATTCCCGCGATCTTGATAAACAGGGACGAAAGAATGGTATTTTCCGCTCGTCTTAATCTTGTAAATCTCATCCACGCTATACGGAAGATTGGGGAAATCAGCCCTTGAGATCAGCACGAAATAATTCGAGGAATACAGCACATGATGGGCAAACTCATCAGAATGGATCTCTTTTAAGCCCTCATCGACAAATACAATCGAGTCATGAACGGACGAAAGCTGGTTTCGCCAATCATAATCGGTCAGGGCGACACAGGGACAATCGCATTGCAAGGAAACGCCCGACTGCTCGCCCGTTCGCATGTAGTCTGCGACCATGTCAAACAGCGTCGTCTTACCCGTGCCGCTATCGCCACGCACAATAGTGATGTTCCGCTTGATGGTAAATGTGTACTTGGTTCCCCTACGGCGGGAAATCTTAACGAGATGCGAACCGTTCATAAGCAGTACCTACAGATACGGAATCGACTCGTGAATCAATTCGGCCATGTTGTGAACGATTCGGCCGCTATTCACGACTTTAATTTTAAAATCCTCGCGACCAAAGTCCATCACATGATAGAGATTCACAACGAGCTTGCGATCTTTCGCCATGTCGAGAATCCACTTGGCACAGTTGTCACCACAGGTAGAAGCGTTAAAAATTTGCTTACGATCAAATCTCATAAGCAGCAGCGTTTTCACGCCACCAGAAAGCTGGAGTGGGGAGATGGATCCAAGCACAGGGCTTTCGATGACGTTTTCGGAGACAACATCCGATCGATCGACATCTTTAATTATCGAGACTGCATAGGGATTCGTAATCCAAGAAGACCGGTAAGAGTTTTTGAAATATGTCGCTGTGTTGTAAATCGCTTCTGGCATATCGCCAAAGTAGACGCTTAACACATCCACTCCCAATCATATTGTCTTTATGGTCAACGTAATCATAACGAAAGGGGCCACCAGATAAACGGTGGCCCCTAAAAGAAAACAAGCTTGCGCTAGTACTCGCGCGGGCTGTTGACGATCTCGCCGGCGGCGACCTTCTTCAGGTGCTGCCCGTAGACCGACTTGCCGTAGGCCCTGGCGGCCTCCTCGAGCTCGGCAGTGGTGATCCAGCCGTTCTCCCAGGCGATCTCCTCGGGCACGGACACGGGCAGGTCCTGGGAGTGCTCCACGGCGCGGACGAACTCCGCCGCCTCGTGCAGGCTCTCCATGGTGCCGGTGTCCAGCCACGCGTAGCCGCGGCCCAGGGTGACGACGGACAGCGTCCCCT
>CAJLOU010000092.1 GCA_905208345.1 uncultured Collinsella sp. | reverse complement strand
ACCCCGGCTGAGGCCGCGAAGTTTTTGACCGATTGCCGACGGGGGTAGCTAAAAAAGCCCCGTCCCAAATTAGCTATTTTTGTTGGGCTCGGCGGGCGGCTCGGCGGGCTCTTGCTTCTTGGATCTCCTCGAGGTGCGCAATGATCTCGGAGGCGCTTTCCTCGATGGCCTTGCCGTCGGTACGCACCACAAAGCAGCCTAGGCGCTTCATGAGGGCACGAGCTTCCTCGAGCTCGCTGCGCACGCTCTCGGGCTCGGCATAGGAGCCGGCGACGGCACGGGCGTAGTCGTCGCCCAAACGGCTAACGCGAATCTCGGAAATAACGTCGACGGTCGAAATCAGGCCGAACAGGCGCATCGGGTCGACCTCGTAAATCGACTTCGGCGGCTCCGTGCCATGGGCCAACGGAACATTGGCAACCTTGTAACCTTGATAGGCCAGATACATCGACAGCGGCGTCTTGGACGTGCGCGATACGCCCAGCAGCACGATATCGGCACCCGACAGATCGTCGCAACCGCGCCCGTCATCGTGCTCAACGAAATACTCCATGGCCTCGATACGATGGAAATAGCGGTCATCGGTCCTGTGAATCACGCCCGCAACGCCCTTGGGCGGTACACCGATGAGCGACGACAGCACGGCGAGCGTGGGGCCGATCAAGTCGACCGAACGGATATGCAACATACCCAAGTAATCGAGCACGCGGGCACGTAGCGCCGGGTCGACGATGGTATGGAACACGGCGATATCGCGATGGTCGGCATCGACGCGCGGCCCCACAAATGACTTGACCTGCTCCACAGAAGTCACCTTAGGCAGACGCAACAAACGAAAAGCCCCTTCATCAAATTGCCCGGACGCCGCAAGCACCACCTCGCAAGCGGTATCGCCGAGCGAGTCGGAGATAACGATGACGGTGGGACGAGCGGTGACCGGGCAATCCATGCGGGGCTCCTTTTGCGCTTACGCGCAGGCTAGCTTACTTTTTGCGGGCAAGCTCACCAATGTTGGCGATACCGGAGAAAACGGCCTCAAAGCGGTTGAGCAGCTTAAGGCGATTATCGCGGAGCTGTTCATCCTTGTCCATGACCATAACCTCGTCAAAGAAACGGTCGATGGGGGCACGCAGGGCGGCCAGAGCGGCAAACGCGGCAGGATAATCCTCGGCGGCGAGAGCGGCATCGACGGCGGTCTGAGCGGCCTCGGAGGCATCGGCAAGCGCGAGCTCGGCCTCGCCCATCAGGCTGCGGTCGTACTCCACACCCAGCTCGGACTTGGAGATGTGCGCGGCGCGGGCATAGGCAGTAGCCAGGTTGTCGAAGGTCTCGGCATCGTTCTTGCGGGCCTCGTCGAGCGCGGCGCAGCGGGCGAAGAAGACCGACGGGGCAATAATGTGCACCGCGGAGACGGCAGCGACGGTATCGGCCGGGATCTTCTCGTCGCGGGCAATGCTCACCAAGCGGCCATGGAAGAAGTCACGGACCTGCTGGGCGACCTCGGTGGCGTCGAACTCAATGCCCTGCTCGCTATAGAGCTCGAGCGCAAAGTCGATGAGCGACGTGGGGTCGATCGGCAGACGGTCGCGCAGGATGTTGATGATGCCGATGGCGGCACGACGCAGCGCGTACGGGTCGGAAGAGCCAGTCGGGGGCTCGCCGATGGCAAAGATGCCGGCAATGGTATCGAGCTTGTCGGCGCAGGCCACGATGCAGCCAGCGGTGCCCTCGGGCAGCTCGTCGCCGGCAAAGCGGGGACGATAGTGATCGCGGATAGCGTGAGCGACCTCGTCGTTCTCCCCCATCGCGCAGGCGTAGTAACCGCCCATCACGCCCTGCTGGCTCGTGAACTCGACGACGGCGTTGGACACCAGGTCGGCCTTGCACAGGTGAGCGGCGCGAGCAGCGTCGGCGGCAAGATGGGCACCCAGGTGAGCCTCGCGGGCAATAGCGAGCGCGAGCTGCTCAATACGCTCGGACTTGGCGAGCACGCTACCGAGCTTCTCCTGGAAGGCGACCTTGGCCAGGCGCTCACGGAACTCGTCAAGGGAGATCTTCAGATCCTCCTCGTAGAAGAACTTGGCGTCGTCCAGGCGGGCGCGCACGACACGCTCGTTGCCGTCGATCACGCGCTCGGCATTCTCGGGCTTGCTGTTGGAAACGACCACGAACTCACGCGTCAGCTTGCCCTCGCCGTCATAGATCGGGAAGTAGCGCTGGTTGGTGAGCATAGACTCGCAGATGATCTCGTGCGGGACCTTGAGGAACTCCTCATCGAAGGTACCGACGAGCACCGTCGGCCACTCGCAGAGGTTGATGACCTCCTCAAAGACCTTCTTGGGCGTATCGACGTGGCAGCCAGGGCGCGCAGCCTCGACCTCGACGATACCGGCAAGGATGGCCTCGCGACGGCGCTCGGCGGAGAGCACGCCGGCATCCTCGAGCACCTGCTCGTAGACGTCGGGGCTGGCGACCACATGGTCACCAGGGCCAAGTACGCGATGGCCGCGCGTGGTGTTGCCGCTCGTCACGTCGGCAAAGGACACGGGCACGACGTCCTCGCCCAAAAGGCAGCAGATCCAACGCACTGGACGCACAAACGTAGCGTGCTCGTGGCCCCAGCGCTGACTACGGTAGTTGGGCCACTGCAGGCCGGCGATGGTCTTCTCGCACAGGGCCGTCAGAATCGGGGTGGCCGGGGCGGAGGGAATGTTCTTCTCGGCGAAGACGTACTCACGGCCATCGGTGTCCTCGCGACGGACCAGATCCTCGGCAGCCACACCGCACTTGCGGGCGAAGCCCTGGGCGGCCTTGGTGGCATTACCGTCAGCGTCGAAGGCGATGTTGGCCGCGGGGCCACGCTTGACCTCGTGAACCTCATCGGTCGCGGTGGCGACGTCGGCAACGAGCGCAGCCAGGCGACGCGGGCTCGAGATCACGCGGACCTCGCCGTGGGCCAGACCGGCCTCGTCGAGACCCTTGGCGATCATGGTGCCAAGCTGTTTGACGGCATTGTTCAGCGGTGCAGAGGGCATTTCCTCCGTACCGATCTCAAACAGGAAATCCTTAGCGTCTGCCATGGCTTACGCCACCTCGCCTTCCTGATCGGCATTCTCGTTGACTCCGGCGACCTCGGCCATGTAGGCCTCGCAGCACGCCTTGGCGACGGCGCGGACGCGCAGGATGTAGTTGGCACGCTCGACCGCGGACAAAGCGCCGCGAGCATCGAGCAGGTTGAAAGCGTGGCTGCACTTCATGACGCAGTCATATGCCGGCAGCGGCAGCTTGCGCTCCAGGCAGGAATGGCACTCGGCCTCGTAGTCGTCAAACTTCTGACGCATCATCTCGACGTTGGCGACCTCAAAGTTATAGGCACTGAACTCGCGCTCGTTCTCGAGGAACACGTCGCCATAGGTCATGGGCGTGCCGTCGGGCAGGTAGCTCCACACCAGGTCGTAGACCGAGTTAACGCCCTGGGCGTACATGGCGATACGCTCCAGGCCGTAGGTGATCTCGACGGGCACGGGGTCGACCTCGATGCCGCCCACCTGCTGGAAGTACGTAAACTGCGTGACCTCCATGCCATTGAGCCAGACCTCCCAGCCAAGGCCCCAGGCGCCGAGCGTCGGGCTCTCCCAGTCGTCCTCGACAAAGCGGACGTCATGGTCGTTGGGGTCCAGACCGATAGCGGCAAGAGACCCCAGGTAGAGCTCCTGGGCGTTAAGCGGAGAAGGCTTGATGAGCACCTGGAACTGATAGTAGTGCTGCATGCGGTTGGGGTTCTCGCCGTAGCGGCCGTCGGCGGGACGGCGGCAGGGCTGCGCATAGCAGGTGCGCCACTCGGCGGGACCGAGCGAGCGCAGCGTGGTCGCGGTATGGAAGGTACCGGCACCGACCTCGGAGTCATAGGGCTGCATAATGACGCAGCCCTGCTCGCCCCAGTACTGCTGGAGGCGCAGGATGATGTCTTGGAAGGAAAGCGATGAAGCGTTCATGCCTCTAATATCCCCTCGTCGAAACGATTACACGGTTAGGTACTGTACTATAGCGGTTTTTAGTCGATAGCGCCGATGCGGTTGAGCGGCCAGTAGCGCACAAGCGCCACAGCGATCAAATCAGAGCGATCGACGGGACCAAAATAACGTGAGTCGGCAGAGTTTTCGCGGTTGTCGCCCATCACCCACACGCACCCGTCGGGAACGGTGTAGGGATAGCTTACCTGAGCGCCGGGCGCTTGGACCGAAAGTGGCCAGCTCATGCCCGTCGTATAGTCCTCGTCGAGCGCTTGGCCGTCAACGACCACCTTGCCATCCTGCAGGTCGACCGTCTGGCCGGCCGTGGCAATAACACGCTTGACGAGAACATCGTGCTCGGAGGTGCCATCGGGGTTGTGAAACACCACGATATCGCCCTGCTTGACGGGCTGACCGAGCTCTAGGCTCACCTTTTGTGCCAGGATCTGGTCGCCAATCTCGATCGTGGACTCCATGGAGCCGGTGGGCACCACAAAGGGCTCGACCACAAACGAGCGAATCAAGAAGGTGGCGACCAATGCGATCGCGATGACCGCGATCCACTCAAAAGCGCCTCTCAACGCGGAATGCTGCGATGGAACCATTCTCACTCCTCGCTCTGCGAATACGAAGCGTCCAAAATCTCCTGCGCGTAAGCGCGCTCCTCGGGCGTAAGGCGCGCCGTCTCGATCAGATCGGGACGCCAGCGGCAGGTGCGCTCGATGGCGTTCTTGCGACGCCAGGCATCGACCTTGGCGTGATCGCCACTCACGAGCACCGGCGGCACGCCCTCGCCGTTGAACTCGGCGGGACGGGTGTACTGCGCGTACTCGAGCAGGCCTCCGTCCTCGGCGGTCGAGAACGACTCGTCCACATTGCTCATCTCGTCGCCCAGGGCGCCGGGAATCAGGCGTACGACGGCATCGGCAACGACCATAGCGGGAAGTTCGCCACCCGTAAGCACGTAGTCGCCGATCGACAGACGCTCATCGGCATACGCATACGCACGCTCGTCGACGCCCTCGTAGCGGCTGCACACAAACAGCAGGCGCTCACTTTTGAGCAGGCGCTCGGCCACATGCTGCGTAAAGGGCTCGCCACAGGGGGTGAAGAACACTACGGTGGGCTTGGGACCCTCGGAGCTGATGGCCTCGATGGCCTCGGCAATAGGCTCGACCTTCATGAGCATGCCCTGCCCGCCGCCGTACGGCTCGTCATCGACGGTACGATGGCGGTCGTGCGTCCAGTCACGCAGGTTATACGCCTTAAAATCAAAAAGGCCGGCCTTGCGGGCGCGGCCCAAAATCGATGTGGACATGACGGGCTCAAACATCTCGGGAAAGACCGAAAGGGTCTCGATCAGCATGTTGTCCTCCCTACTTGTCCATATCGATCAGGCCGTCCATCACGTGGACGGAAATTGTTCCTGTGTCGGGAAGATCGAGCACAACCTGCTCGATCACGGGAATCAGCACCTCGCCGTACCGATCGCCCTCGACAACCCAAACATCGTTAGCAGGCGTCGACATAATCTCGACGATCGTGCCGAGTAAACCGAAGCGCTCGTCGACCACCTCGCGACCCATCAGATCGGTATAGGCAGCGTCGAGCGAATCGAGCTCAAAGTCGTCACGATTTGCCAGCACGTAGCATCCCGTGATGCCCTCGGCGGCTGTCAAGTCGTCAATGCCCTCAAACGAGACCAGATCGCCATCGCCCGTATCGGTGACGGACACGACCGTGCAAAAGCGGTCGCGCTTGAGCGCCGGCGGCGTCAGAGCGACCCGCATACCCGGCTCTAATACAGAAGGAAGCCCCCGCAGCGGCTGCGCGAGGACCTCCCCCTTCCTTCCGTGCGGCTTGACCACACGGGCGATGTTTTTGTACTGGGACCTCAAGGTCCTAGCCCAGAACCTCTACCTCGACAGCAGTGTCGAGGCGAGCGGCCAGTGCACGGGCGAGCGTGCGAATGGCCTTGATGGTACGGCCACGACGGCCGATGACCTTAGCGACGTCATCCTCGGCGACCGAAACCTCAATCGTAGAGGCGTCGTCACCATCGATGACCTCAAGGCTCACGGAATCCGGGTCGTCGACGATCTGAACAACGAGATATTCGACGAGATCGGCGATGCGATCTGAGAGCATTGCCTCACCCTCGAGCTGTGCAGCGTCAACCTCAGGCACGATTTACTCCTCGGCGCCCTCAGCGGCCTCAGCGGCAGCCTTAGCGGCCTCGGCCTCTTTGGCGAGCTGCTTCTTGGACTTCTTGACGACGGTCTCGGTCTTCTCGCCCTCGTTGGCGGCCTTGACCAGAGCGGCGACGGCGTCGGTGAGCTGAGCGCCCTTGGACTGCCAGTCGGCGATCTTCTCGAGGTCGAGGTTGATGGTCTTGGGGGCGGTCATCGGGTTGTAGCGGCCAACCTCCTCGATGATACGACCGTCACGCGGGGCGCGGGAATCGGCGACGACGACACGGTAGTACGGACGCTTCTTAGCGCCGTGACGAGCAAGGCGAATCTTGACTGCCAAAGGAAACTCCTCCAACCAAGCAGCTTTAGGCTGCAACTACAAACAAACAGTTGAACATAATACGCCATCGACGCGGGCAGGTGAAGTCCGTGAGACCAACTTCTTCGGTGTAGTCGAGGGCAAATCCATATCTTAGACAAGAATTCGGGATTTGCAAGCACATACACGCACCCCACATGAGCTGCGCGGTATACTCATGACATGGAAAGACGCGAACATACATACGGTTATGAGGATGCCATGGGCGTCACGCCGCCTCCCTGGACGGGTCCGGCGGTGGGCCTCATGGACCTCGATGCGTTTTTTGCGAGCGTGGAGATGCTCGACCATCCCGAATGGCGCGGAAAACCGCTCATCGTGGGCGGAGACGCCGATTCGCGTGGCGTCGTGTCCACGTGTTCATATGAGGCACGTCGCTTTGGCGTGCACTCTGCCATGGCCTCGGCCGAGGCGCAGCGCTTGTGCCCGCAAGCCATTTGGACGCATGGGCATTTTGATCGCTATCGTGAGGTCAGCGCGCAGGTCATGGCAATTCTCGCTGACGAGACCCCGCGCGTTGAACGCGTATCCATCGACGAAGCCTTTATCGATATCACACCGGGTCGCTTTGCGCCCGAAGACCCGCTGCTGGTTGCGCGGCGTATAAGCGACCGCGTGGCAGGGCTGGGAGTGACCTGCTCCATTGGCGTGGGCTGCAACAAGACGGTCGCAAAGATCGCAAGCGAGCGGGATAAGCCGTTTGGGCTGACCATCGTGCGCCCCGGAACCGAGCAGCGCTTTTTGGCCGCGCTGCCGGTATCTGCCATGAGCGGCATCGGACGCTCGGCCGAGGAGCGGCTACGCCGCATGCGTATCTACACGCTTGGCGAGCTGTCGCGTGCGCCGGAGTCCACGCTGGCCTCGATTTTTGGCGTCAACGGCGAGCGTATGCGCCAACGTGCGCTGGGTCTCGAAGTTTCCGAGGTCACAAGTCTGGATGAGGAGCGCGAGGCCAAGTCGGTCAGCAATGAACGCACCTTTGCGAAAGATTTGACTGAGCGCGGGGATATCGAGGCGGCGATTGCGCTGCTGGGCGAGTCGGTTGGACGTCGCCTGCGCCGCCAGGGGCTTACGGGCGGCACCGTGACGCTCAAGCTCAAATACTCTTACGGCAGCGGACGCACGGCACAGCGCAGGCTTCCCCATCCCACCGATGACGAGAATATCTTTGTGGCCGTAGCGCTCGAGCTGCTCGATAACATCTGGCAGGAAGGCATGCACGTGCGCCTAGCCGGCATCGGCATGAGCGACTTCAACCACCAAGGCGGCATCCAGACCGACCTGTTCTGCGAAGTCGATGACCGTGGAGCGCAGTTCAGCGACCGACGCGACCTGTCCGTCGCCATCGACGCCGTCCGAGACAAATTCGGCGACACCGCCCTATCCTTCGGCCGCCAATCCCGCTTCTCCTCCCAATGATTATTCTGGGACGGGGATTAAAAAAGGCTCTGTTAGACCAGGATTGACATACATGTGTCCCCACGGTGCCATATCGTTGACCCCGTAGACCGCGATGATGGGGGCAGCATGAACGCCGAAGACCTGGTCCT
>CAJLOU010000091.1 GCA_905208345.1 uncultured Collinsella sp. | reverse complement strand
TAATCGCAGCGGGCGGAGCCATCCGCATCTTGGATGACCCCGCCCTGTCAAAGCGCCTGTGCGATATGGCAAAAACCCTCGTCTGTCCGCTTTAGCGCCGCCGCTCGTGGCGTGCGCGCCACAGTTGCAGATAGTGCCCGATCTGCGCCGATTCGATGCGCTGGTAGGAGCTCGTGGGCAGCGACGTTAAGAACTTCTTTCCGTAGCCCTTCGTCACCAGGCGCGGGTCGGCCAGAATCAGCACGCCGCAATCGGTCGACGAGCGGATAAGGCGGCCGGCCGCCTGCTTGACCTCGAGCACCGCCTCGGGCAGCGAATAGCGCGCCCAAGCGCGGTCTTCGCGCAGGTTGCGCTCGCACGAGAGCGGGTCCGTGGGGCTCGAGAACGGCAGCTTGGGAATGATGACGCAGCGCAGCGTCTCGCCGCTGGCGTCGAATCCCTCCCAGAAGGCCTTAAGAGCAAAAAGCGACGAGGTCGGCTCGTTGATAAACCGGTCGCGCAGGCGACGAGGAGATGAGTTGCGCTGCTGGCAGTTGAGCTCCAGACCCGCACGGGCCATCTTGGACTCAACGCGGGCATACAGGTCTTCCATGTCGCGCCGATTGGTGAACAGTGTGAGCACCGATCCGCCCATGGCAAGATGGGCGTCGACCAGCACGCGCTCGAGCGCCGTAAGATAGCTCTCACGATCGCGCGGATCGGGGATATCGCCCGCAACGACTACAGCCATGTTCGAATCGAAGTCGTAGCTCGAATCCAAGTGCAACGATGAGGATGTTGAAGCACCGATGCGATCGAGGCCGACCGCGTGGTTAAAGTGTTCAAAGCTTTTGGACACCGTCATGGTCGCCGAGGCAAAGATAGCCGTGTGAACCTCGGGCAGCCATTCGGTTGCCAAGGCCTCGCCAATGTCGATGCGCTCTGCGGTCATTGACTCTCCGCCGGCACGCAGCCTGCGATTGACCTGCAGCGAATACACGTAGTGTTCATCGGTGCCATCAATGATGAGTTTGAGGTTCTCGGCCAGCTCGTGCAGGCGGCGCGAGATATCACCCAGGTCGACAACAACCTCGGGCTTGTCGGCGGCGACGGCTTGCACCAGCGCGTCGACGCTCTTGTCAGCCTGTTCCAATGCGTCGATGGCAGCGTAGGCCGACTGTAAGAAATCATGCCAGTCGTCAGATTCGCGCAGCTCGGGGCCAATCCATAGATTGGCATTGTCATAACCCCCACGGGCACGGCGACCGAGCTCGCGAACGCCATCGAACACGTCGGCGATTGCCATGCTCGCGCGCGCAACCGTCGACGTTGCCTTGGCAGTAAGGCCCAGATAGAGCGTAGAGCCCTCGGAGGTTGCCAAATCACGGGAAACCCGGCTTAGCGCGCCGGTGCTCGAGCCACCCAGGCGCTCAAACAGAACGCGTGATTCGTCCGCCGACACCACGCGCGCCCACTGACGGCGCGCCTCGCGCTCGATAGAATGGGCCTCGTCGATTACCCAATGACGAATCGGAGGCAAAATCCTGCCCTCGGCCGCGACATTGCGGAACAGCAGGGAATGGTTGGTGACCACCACATCGGCATGCGCCGCACGGCGACGAGCGCCGTGGACCAAACATTTATCAGGGAAAAACGGGCAGAGGCGACGAGCACACTCGCGCGAGGCCGTCGTAAAGTCGGGGCGGTTGACGCTGCGCCACCGAATGCCAAGTGAGTCGAGGTCGCCATCGGCTGATTGGCAGACGTACGCCATAATGACCGCGACCGCCGTGAGCGTGTCCGCCGGATCGCGCTTGGTGGTAATCTCGACCTGGCCGCGACTCATGCGCTCAAGCTTGCGCAGGCACGGATAGTGGTCATAGCCCTTGAGAGCGCAAAATGACAGGCCACCGTCCAGTTGCTCGGCAAGTTTTGGCAGCTCATGGTACATAAGCTGGTCGGCAAGATTGTTCGATTTGGTCGCAATACCAACCGTGATGTTGTTACGGCGTGCTGCCTCGGCAAAAGGCACCAGATAGGCCATCGATTTACCGACGCCTGTGCCCGCCTCAATTACACGATGAGTGCCCGTGACCAGCGCATCACGGACCTCGAGCGCCATCGCGATCTGCTCATCACGCGGCTCGTAGGTGGGGTACATGCGATTGACCAGGCCACCTGGCGCATAGTCTGCCTCAATCTCCTCACGACTCGGCATCTTGAGTACCGGCAGTTCGTCGGCGTCCACCCGATCGTCGGCGCGATCGGCCTTGAGAACGTCAGCACGAGCGGCGCTGAGAGAGAAGATAGAACCAGGGTTCTGCCCCGCCAAGAATGAGAAGATTGGACGATAGGACCAAGGCACGTCCGGATGCATGTCGGCTAGGCGCGCCATGAGGCCCTGGGGCAAGTCGGTGAGTGCCACGAGCAACACGCGCCATACGCCACACAGGGCGTCGACGTCGGCATTGGCACGGTGTGATACCGAGTCACAGCCAAACAGATCGGCCATAAAAGACAGCTTGTGCGAGGCCAGGCGCGGAAGCGCGATGCGCGACAGCGCCAGCGAATCGATCCAAATATCGCTCACGTTGACGCCGCCTTTGACCGACTCGATAAACGAGCGGTCGAACGTGGCGTTATGTGCGATTACCGGGCAACCACCGACAAAATCGGCGAGAGCGGCTACGGCCTCAACGGCCGACGGGGCATCTGCCACATCGGCATTTGTAATGCTCGTGAGCTCGGTAATCTCGGCGGGAATCAGCTGTTTGGGATGCACGAAGGTATCGAAGCGGTCGACGACCTCGCGGCCCGAAAGACGGGCCGCCGAGATCTCGATCAGCTCATTGTCCTGCACCGAAAGACCTGTGGTCTCGGTATCGAGGACGATCACATCTTCCTCGATAAGGCCGAAGGACTGCGTTTTGGCGCGTTCGGCAAGCGTGGCATAGGAGTCGATGACAAACTGCGGCGTTCCTGACGAAACCGCGTCCTCGATTAGCATGCAATGCCCGCTCGACGAAGGCCCATACGGATCAGGCTGTCACAGACCTGCGGGAACGTCATGTCGTCGGTGTGGCGGATCTCATCCGGATACAGCGACGTATCGGTCATGCCGGGAATGGTATTGGTCTCGAGGATGACGGGGCCGTCCTCACTCACAATAAAGTCGCTGCGCGAGATACCCAGGCAACCGAGGGCCTTGTGAGCAGCGCAGGCAAGCTCCTGAGCGCGAGTGTAATTCTCGGGTGAAATCTGCGCCGGAATGCGATGGATGTCCGTAGGGTCGACATACTTCACGTCCAGATCGTAGAACTCGCAGTCCTTGGGCTTACGAATCTCGACAATCGGCAGAGCGCGCACGTCGTCCTCGCCGTACACGCCGACGGTGATCTCGGTACCCTCGATGCACTTCTCGACCAGCACTTTGTCGCCGTACTCAAACGCCTTGGCAATTGCCGCGGGCAGCTCGGAGGGCTCATGGACCAGGGAAATGCCATAGCTGGAACCGTTGACGGCCGGCTTCACAAAGCAGCGCTCGCCACAAACCTCGACGATATGATCGATATCGACTTCATCGCCCACCTCGAGTGCGAGGCCGGGGGCAATGGGAATGCCCGCCTTGGCGTACAGGAGCTTAGAGACCTCTTTGTCGGCACCGCAGGCGCTGGCAAGCACGCCCGAGGCCGTGTAGGGGATACCCAGGGTCTCCATGGCGCCCTGCATGGCGCCATCCTCGCCGCCGGCACCGTGCATGGCGATAAACGCCACGTCAAAGCCGCCGGTCGCCATGGTTACCATAAAATCATCGGCAGCCGTGTCGAGCAGCTCCACCGAAGTGTAGCCGGCTTCCTTCAGTGCCACTACAACGTTCTTTCCCGAATTGAGCGAGATCTCGCGCTCAGCGGAATGACCGCCCGCCAAGACCGCTACGTGCATGTTCTCTAGGCTTTTACCCGGCATGGGCAGACTCCTCCTCTATAATTTCTGCAGCTGATACCATATTGTAGCGATACCCTCTACGTTTCCCCAAAATCGAAAGGCTTCCATGAATCCCAGGACTAAATCTCAGGACATTCGCGACTTGAGCCAAAACGATATTCGCGAGCTCGTGGCCGAACTTGGCCAGCCCGCCTTCCGCGCGAAGCAGCTCATCGAATGGATCTTCGAGAAGAACGTTTGTTCGTTTGACGATATGACCAACCTTCCCAAGGCTTTCCGCGAGCAGCTTAAAGAGGCTTTTGCCTTTGACACGCCCACTGAACTCACCAAGCAAGTTTCCAAAGATGGCTCGCGCAAGTATCTGCTCGAGTACCACGACGGCGTTTCCGTCGAGACTGTTGGCATGCCCCGTCGTAACAAGCTTTCCGTCTGCGTTTCCACCCAGGCAGGCTGTGGCATGGGCTGTGCCTTCTGCGCTACCGGTCTCAACGGCCTCAAGCGTTCTCTGACCGCTCAAGAGATTGTCGACCAGGTACTTCATGTATCCAACGACTTTGGCGAGCGTGCCACGAGCGTTGTCTTCATGGGCCAGGGCGAGCCGTTTGCCAACTACGACGAGGTTCTCAAGGCGCTGCGAATTCTCAACGACCCCGATGGCATCGGTATCGGCGCTCGTCACCTCACCGTCTCTACCAGTGGCGTTATTCCCGGTATTCGCAAATTTGCCGACATCCCCGAGCAGTTCACGCTTGCTGTTTCACTGCATTCCGCCATCCAGTCGACGCGCAATAAGCTCATGCCCGGTGTTAAGAAGTACACGCTGCTTCGCCTTCACGAAGCGCTTCAGCTCTACACCGAGAAGACTGGCCGCCGCCCGACCTATGAGTATGCAATGATCGAAGGCGTCAACGATACGAATCCCGAGATGCAGGCGCTCTGCGACTTCTGCGAGGGAACGCTGTGCCACGTTAACCTCATTCAGCTTAACGACATCGAGGGCAGCCCGCTCAAGCCGTCGCCGATTCATAAGGTTGAGGATCTTCAGCGTCGTCTTGAGTCCCGTGGCATCGAGACCACGATTCGTAACTCCCGTGGTAACGATATTGACGCCGCTTGCGGACAGCTGAAGCAGCGCTTCAAAGTTCAGAAGAACGCATAGGGGAGTCGCACCCCAAAACGTTTCATGTGAAACATCGAACGGCCACGGTTGCAGGATATGCAACCGTGGCCGTTTCATTTAATAACCTTAATTTTGAATCAGCTGCTGCTGGTCCCATTTTTACGGTCAAAATAAGGGGTCCTTGCCTCGTGAATCAGACAAGGACCCCTTAGAATATGCTGAGTAATTGTTAGGTACCTAATAGCCTACATTTTCCCATTGGTTGCTGACCCAGCCTTGATTAATCTTGGGATTCTTCGTTACCTGAGCAGTACGCATGGCAACATCTTCTGTCATAACATCCAATTTCTTTTTGGAAGTATCGACGATATCTTGCGCGCCACGAAGCAAACGACCTCTAAGTTCATCGTCTGTCGCGATCTTATATCCAGCAAAGGCACCAGCCGCGACAGTCGTCGCCAATGCAATCGCTGTTAAAATCTTATTCCTCATCTTGGCCTACTTGATCAAACTGAATCATTTCGCCAAGAATACGAGAGAGCTCTTCCTCGTCTTTAAACTCAATCTCGATCTTATTCTTTCCACGCGAGCTCTTCACACGCACGTTGGTATTAAATACCTGGCGAAGCACACGGGCGGCCTTTTTAAAAGACTGAGGCGTCGCAGGCCTTGGCGTCTTAGGTGTCTCTCCGGCAGAAAACAACGGAGCAAGATTTTCTGTCGCTCTTACGGAAAGGCCCTCTGTAACAACTTTCTCTGCAAGTCGAATACGCGCGTCCTCATAGGGAACTGCAAGAATCGCACGTGCATGACCAGCAGTAAGTTTGCCCTCAAAAATCATCTGCTGAACTACTTCGGGGAGATCAAGAAGACGCAGCGAGTTTGTAATTGCAGAGCGTGACTTGCTTACTGCCTTCGACAATGCCTCCTGGGTCATCTCGCTGGCATCAATGAGTTGGCGATAGCCCTTAGCCTCTTCGACGGGATTCAGATCAGAACGCTGAAGGTTTTCGATAAGAGCAAGAGCCAGCATCTCTTCATCATTTACCTCTTTAATGATGACTGGCAATTCTTCAAGGCCAGCAAGCTTTGACGCCTGGTAACGACGCTCACCAGCGATGATCTCATAGCCGTTTCCATGCTTGCGAACCAAAAGCGGCTGCAAAACGCCATGTTCTTGGATTGACTCGCTCAACTCGCGAAGTTCAGTTTCGTTAAAGTGAATTCGCGGCTGATTAGGGTTGGGAACGATATCCTCAATAGGTAGTTTTGTTTCAGATGCGGCATTTGAAGCCGATGCAGCCGAACCGCTGGTCTCATACTCGGCCTCTGAGACCAAAGCATTGAGTCCACGTCCTAATCCGCCACGTTTCTTTACACTAGGCACGCTTGATCACCTCTTTTGCAAGGTTCATATATGCTTTTGCACCCTTATTTTGAGGTGCATAGGTAATTACCGGTTCTCCAAAAGACGGAGCTTCGGAGATTTTAACCGTACGGGGGATTAGCGTCTTAAACGCCTTATCACCAAAGTACGATTGAACCTCCTCAACAACCTGATTCGATAGTGAAGTACGTGAGTCATACATGGTCATAAGCACACCATAGGTGTCTAAGCCCTTGTTCAGACGTGATTTAACCATCTTCATTGACTCAAGCAGCTTCGTAACGCCCTCGAGTGCATAATACTCGCACTGGATCGGAATCAAAACGCTGTCTGCCGCGGTCAAGGCGTTGATAGTAAGCAGGCCGAGCGAAGGGGGACAGTCAATGAAAATAAAATCGAACTCGTCCTGAATCGGCTCAAGCAAATCTTTGAGGCGGGTTTCACGAGCGATTGCGCTTACGAGCTCAATTTCCGCGCCTGCAAGCTGAATTGTAGCCGGAATTACGAATACCTTTTTGCAATTTGTATCAAGAACAAGCGATTCTGCCGGCACATCATTCAACAATGCATCATAGATGCAGTGATCAAGGTCTTCTTTTTCAATTCCGAATCCACTGGTGCTGTTTCCCTGCGGATCAAAATCGACAATCAGTGTCTTACGACCCTGCTCGCCCAGTGCCGCCGCAAGGTTTACAGCCGTCGTTGACTTACCAACGCCGCCTTTTTGATTGATAATTGCAATGATACGCGTGTCTTTTGCGCTCTTAGAACGCTTAACGTCGCGAAATCCCACGGTCCCTCCTGGTGTGTATTGAAGCTGTCAAACGGAGGATGTTTCACGTGAAACATTCCGATTCAATATCAACCGCCATGTTTCACGTGAAACACTGCAAGTTGTTAGTATCTATTATGTTTCACGTGAAACATCTAGGCAAGCGGATTCTTCTTTGCCATGCCATTTGCACGAGGCAATGAAACAGATGCTGAATGACTCTTCTTAAGAACAATGAACTCCCTGTGACCCAAGCCTTCAGGCAAATCAATTGCGTCATTCAGAAGCAAAGTGAAGCCGCAAATCTTAGCTGCTGACATACCGAGAGCAAGCTCCTCATCCGAAGGATTGCCCTTGGTGATAACAAATAGCCCTCCATCCTTCAGGTACGGAGCCGCATACTCAACAAGAATCGGTAGAGGGGCCAGTGCGCGGGCGGTTACAACGGAGAACTGCTTCTTATGGCTTCGAGCATATTCTTCAAGACGATCATGAACCGCATGAGCATGTTTCAATCCAAGAGCATGGACAAAGGAATTAACCGCATCAACCTTCTTGCAAACAGAGTCAATATAAGTAGCTTTACGATGCGTGGTTATGGTTAATGGAATACCAGGGAAGCCCGCACCTGTTCCCATATCGAGCAAAGCTCCCTCAGGAGCCTTGTTGATATAGGGGAGCAAAACAAGTGAGTCGAGGATATGAAGTACTGCAGCATCTTCTACGTTAAGAATACGGGTGAGATTGGTTGTCTTATTTGTTTCTAGAACCAAATCCAAATGCTGAATACATTTCCTCAGCTTAACATCAGTTACGCTCAAGGAATACTCTTTGCAATAGGAAGTTAGACGACTCAACATCTCGTCAGCCTGCTGATCAGTAAGTACTAACAACGAAAGCTCCTTTCTGACAAAAATCAGTGTATCGAGAACTTTTGACAAAAAAAGGGGACGTGGAAACCACG
>CAJLOU010000090.1 GCA_905208345.1 uncultured Collinsella sp. | reverse complement strand
GGCCCGATTTTGCCTCTTGACAATGTCCTGCTCATATTAAAAGGAACGTCCCCAAGTGCTGCCTGGTCATTTAAGAACGTCCCCAATGACTAAAACAAGAACGCCCCCAACGACTACCCCAACAATGGCAACACCCCAGGTAGAGGACTGACAGCGAGCGGGCACCAGAGCGAACAAATTGGCATGAAAAGAGGACGGCATAGACCATCTGGTCATGCCGTCCTCTTTGAATGACAAGTTGTCGCTCTGGTGCCCGCGCAGCGTCGAGCAGTTGCGGCGTTTGGTAAAACGCCGCAACGAACTAGCTCAGCATTGCATCCATCATCTCGGAGTTGACGGAGTCGTCGGCAGACCACTCACCGTCGTCGTTGCAGGTGTACTTGAAGATAACCGTGGTCTTCCTGGGCTCGGTGGCCTTGGTCACATCGACCATAACCTGACCGGCCATCTTGTACAGCTCGTCATCGGAAGGAACCGTGTCAAGCGCAGCGACCTTCTCCTGATACTGGGTGGAGAAGTCCTCGACGATCTTGTTCATAGACTTGCATGTGATAGAGACCTCGGCGGTCGCGACACCCTTGTCCTCGTCGACCGTCACGTCGCCGATCTTGTAGTCAAAGCCCTCGAGATAGGTCTTGGCATACTCCTTGGGATCGATACCCAGCTGCTCGAACTCGTCGCCCGAAGCCTCCTCCAGACCAGAGAGGAAGTCGTCGCCACCATTCTTGACCTCGTCAAACTGCGTCGTAAGATCCTCGGTGATGAGCTCCTCAACCGAAGGACCTCCACAGCCGGAAAGCACGACCACGCATGCAACCAAGACGGCCATGAGGGGCGCAAGCAGCAGCTTCTTTTTCATGTTGTTCCTCCCAATGAGCGGCACCGCGCTTCCCGGACGCGGCGCACGTTGTAATAAGTAAGCCCATACTATCCACTTATGAACGCCCTCGGCAACGCGAAGGCGCGGTCGGTTCGTTTTAGCGTCCGAACGGTTTGCAAGCCCACCCAACGTGCAATAAAACGCTTTCCCGCGGTGCAATAAAAAAGGTGGCCGGAAAACCCGACCACCCTCGCACAGCCTTTGGATGCCGCAGTTTACTTGCGGACGACCTTGACGATGGCGTCACCGGCGGCGACGGCGGACTCTGCCTCAACGGTGAGCTCGACATCGGCAAACTCGGCGGTGTTGGACACGGCCACGACGACGCAGTCCTTGTAACCGGCAGCGGCGATCTTGGCGCGGTCGATCTTGAGTATGGGCTGGCCAGCCTTCACAACGTCGTCGGCCTTGACGAAGCCCTCGAAGCCATCGCCGTTCATGTTGACGGTATCGACGCCAACGTGCACCAGAACCTCGATGCCGCTATCGGACTGCAGGCCCACGGCGTGACCCATGGTGACGGTCACCTTACCGTCGCAGGGAGCGTAGACCAGATCGTCCTCGGGCCACACGGCACAGCCCTTGCCCAGAACCTCGCCACCAAAGACGGGATCGGGCACGTCGGCCATCTTGATGACCTTGCCCTTGACGGGCGAGCACAGCACGTCGGCGCCGGCAGAAGCAGAGATGGAGGCCGGAGCAGCGGCAGCCGCGGGCTCAGCCTTCTTCTTGAACATGTCAAACAGACCCATACGTTTTCTCCTCTTGATTAAGCGCAACGTTGTGCGCATGCCTACGGTAATTATAGTGCCAAATGGTTCAAATGCTAAGGTGGGGACTCGAATCGCAAGCCCTTCCCGGTAGTGCTCGTGGGATGAGCATCTCCTTTGCATCGCGGTTCGATAAGCCGAGTATCGCCCACGCGCGGGACGGGCAGAAGCGGGCACGCCAAACCCGATACTTCTTTTCGCAGCGGCACCCCGCCGCCACCCCGCTCCTGGCACCTCCTGATACCTACCGAAACGTGCCAAAATAAACCCGTCCCTTTTTGGTAGGTTTGGCGAGTGTGGATTTTCGGACGCTTAACTAACGAACGCGGATAATCTCCCACTTTGAGCCCGCACACAGACCAAAACTGGGAGATTATCCACGTTCATTCCTGACTAGTCATTTAAGAACGTCCCCAATGACTACTCCTTCGGAGCAAGACGACGCCGCAGGTAGAGAACGGACAGCGAGCGGGTCGCATTTGAGACAAGGTGACGTGAAACGAAAGGGCGCTGACCTTCTGGTCGCGCCCTTGAAGTTGAACGTCAGATTGTCCAAATGCGGCCCGCGCAGCGTCGAGCAGTTACGGCGTTTGGTAAAACGCCGTAACTAACGTGCTCCGTACTGCTCGTAGTAGGCGTCGATGGCGGTCTTGAGCTCGTCGTCGATGACAACCTTGCCGTCGATCTCGTGGTTGTAGAGGGTCTCGACGACCTCAGCCATGGAGACGATGCTCGCGACGGGGAAACCGTACTTGGCCTCGATCTCCTTCTGCGCGGTGGTCACACCGCCCTTGCCGACCTCCATGCGGTTGAGGGACACGATCAGGCCCTTGATCTCGACATCGGCAGCAGCCTTGACCTTGGGATAGGTCTCGTCGATGGACTTGCCGCTGGTGGTAACGTCCTCGACCATGACCACACGGTCGCCGTCCTTGGGCTCATAACCCAGCAGGTTGCCCTTATCGGCACCGTGGTCCTTGGCCTCCTTGCGGTCGCAGCAGTACTTGACCTCCTTGCCGTACAGCTCGTGGTAGGCAATTGCGGTCACGACGGCCAGCGGAATACCCTTGTAGGCCGGTCCAAACAGCACATCAAAGTCGTCGCCAAAGTTATCGTGGATGGCCTGGGCGTAATACTCGCCCAGCTTCTTGAGCTGATAGCCCGTCACGTAAGCGCCGGCGTTCATAAAGAACGGGGACTGACGGCCGCTCTTGAGCGTAAAGCTGCCGAACTTAAGGACGTCGGACTCGACCATAAACTTGATGAACTCTTGCTTGTAAGCCTCCATACGGGCCCCTCTCGTAATCGCGTACGTGCCTTCCAGTTTAGCGCAGGCGAAGCGTCGATGCGGGCGCGCTTTGGGGCCACGGCATTCTGTAAAGGCTTTGTCAGGGGGAATGGTTTTCCGAACAATGGGGTTGACATGTCAAACCCCCTCATCAAGAATACGGGCGGATTAAAAAGGGGTACGAGATACCCAAAGCGCGCTGCGCTCAGCCTTTAGGAGGTGTGCCATGGAAGGCAGTCCTAGTCGAAAAACCTGCATGTCGCCCTCGGCACGCCGCGAGGACTCCGCACACGCATAAACGCCACCGGCAGATCGCCAAAACCACCGCAAAGGCGCGCTGCACCCTTTGTGGGCTCAAGAGCTTGACGTGAGCGACATCTAGGTTTTTTGAAGCAAATACGACACGTACGCTAACTCCCCTCAACAAGGAGGACCCTATGCTGATGCTCAAAACCGTCACGGTACTCGAAGCCATCTCCAAGCGCCGCCGCACGGCGCGCCCTGCCGCTCATACCGGCCTGTCCAAGAACACCATATTCGCCGCCACCCATAGTGCCGAGGACGCCCTCGTACTGCTTGACGCCACGGCAAACGGCCTCACCGTCGAGCAGGCAACTGAGCGCCTGAACGCCGTCGGCCCCAACACCATCGAGGCACCGACCAAGACGCTCGCCCGTCGCCTCGCCGACGCCTTCATCGATCCCTTCGCCGGCATCCTCGCCGCGCTCGCGCTGGTCTCGCTCTACATCGACGTGCTCGCCGTACCCGAGCCGCAGCGCGACCCCTCCACGGTCATCGTCATCGGCACCATGCTGCTGGTATCGGGCGGCATGAAGTTTATCCAGGAAGCCCGCAGCGGCAATGCGGCCGAGGCCCTTAAGGACCTGGTCTCCAACACTTGCACCGCCCTGCGCGACGGCGGGCGCATCGAGATCCCCTTCGACGAGCTCGTCCCCGGCGATGTAATCCGCCTCTCTGCCGGCGATATGGTGCCGGCAGACGCCCGCATCATCACCGCGCGCGACCTGTTTGTGATCGAGTCCGCACTCACCGGCGAGAGCGAGGCCGTCGAGAAGACCACCGCCGTCACCGTCGTCGAGGGCGCCGACGGCTCCGCACTGCCACTCTCTGCCTGCAAGAACATCGTCTTTACCGGCACCTCCGTGCAAAACGGCGCCGCCATGGCGCTTGTCGTTGCCACCGGCTCGGACACCTACCTGGGCGGCATCGCCAAGATGCTCAACGGGCGCGGCGAAAAAAGCGCGTTTGACCGCGGCGTCTCGAGCGTCTCCATGCTGCTGGTGCGCCTGATGCTCGTTATGGCGCCGGCCGTCTTTGCCATCAACGCCGCCACCAAGGGCAACGTCATCGACGCGCTGCTGTTCGCCACGAGCGTGGCCGTGGGCATCACGCCGCAGATGCTTCCCGTCATCGTGACCACGAGCCTGTCGCAGGGCGCCAAGGACCTCGCCCGTCGCCAGGTTATCGTCAAGGAGCTGCCGGCGATTCAAAACCTCGGAGCGATGGACGTCCTGTGCTGCGACAAGACCGGCACCCTCACCGAAGACCGCATCGTGCTCGAGCGCTATCTCAGCACCGACGGCAACGAAGACGCACGCGTGCTGCGCCATGCATTTTTGAATAGCTTCTTCCAAACCGGCCTCAAAAACCTTATCGACCTGGCCGTAATCGACCGTGCCGATGTGACACCCTCGACCGTCGCACCCGATTCCATGCTGGGCCAGAGCCTGCGCGACCGCTACACCAAGGTCGACGAGGTTCCCTTCGATTTCTCGCGCCGTCGCCTGAGCGTAGTTGTCGCCGACGCCCAAGGCAAAACCCAGATGGTTACCAAGGGCGCCGCCGAGGAAATGCTCGAGATCTGCTCCTTTGTCGAGATCGATGGCATCGCTCAGCCGCTCACCGACGAGAAGCTCGCCCAGATTCGCAAGCAGATCGCCGGACTTAACGCCGAGGGCCTACGCGTAATTGCCGTGGCGCAGAAGACCAATCCGCGCTGCGTGGGCGAGTTTGGCATCGCCGACGAGTGCGACATGGTGCTGATGGGCTTTTTGGCCTTCCTCGATCCGCCCAAAGCAAGTGCCGCGGGCGCCGTCGCCACCCTCGAGGCCAAGGGCGTGGCGGTCAAGGTCCTAACCGGCGACAACGACCGCGTCGCCGCCACCGTCTGCGAGCAGATTGGTATCGATGCGAGCAACGTCTTGCTCGGCTCCGAGATCGATGCGCTCGATGACGCCGAACTTGCCGAGCGCGCCGAGAAAACCCACCTCTTCGCCAAGCTCTCGCCGCTGCAGAAGGCGCGCCTGGTACGTGTCATGCGCGAGATGCTCGGCCACACCGTGGGCTTTATGGGCGACGGCATCAACGACGCCGCCGCCATGCGTGCGAGCGATTGCGGCATCTCGGTCGATTCGGCCGTCGACATTGCCAAGGAATCCGCCGATATCATCTTGCTTCAGAAGGACCTGGGCGTGCTCGAGCGCGGCATCATCGAAGGCCGCCGCACTTACGGCAACCTGCTCAAGTACCTCAAGACCACGGTGAGCTCCAACTTTGGCAATGTGCTGTCCGTGACCGTCGCGAGTCTGTTCTTGCCGTTTTTGCCCATGAGCGCCCTGCAGCTGGTTCTGCTGTCGCTGGTCTACGAGATCGTGTGCATCGCACTGCCGTGGGACACCGTCGATGACGCCTGGACTGCCCGCCCGCGTGCCTGGGACGCCGCGTCCATCAAGGGCTTTATGCTCGAGCTGGGCCCCGTGAGCTCGCTGTTTGACATCGTGACCTTCGCCGCGCTCTTCTTTGTCGTGTGCCCCGCCGCCGTGGACGCAAGCTGGTCCGAGCTTGCCGCTGCGGGCGACGTCGCGGGTATGGCGACCTTTGCTGCGCTCTTCCAGAGCGGCTGGTTTGTCGAGTCCATGTGGTCGCAGACACTCGTGGTCCACCTGTTGCGCTCCCCGCATCTGCCGAGCCCGCGCGACCACGCCGCGCCCGCATTGTGCGTTCTTACCGTGCTGGGCCTGGCGCTCGTCACCTGGCTGCCGGCAAGCCCCATCGCCGATGCGCTCGGCCTCATGCCGCTGCCCACGAGCTTTTTTGGGCTGCTCATTGGCATCGTTACCGCCTATATCGCGCTCACCCAGCTGGCAAAGCGCCGCTACATTGCCCGCCACGGCGAGCTGCTGTAGCAAGTAGACGGAAAACACCCTGCCAGCTGCCGTTGCCACTACCACAGCTGCCGCCGCCGCAGTCTATCCCCCCAGCAGTTGCGGTGAAATAGTTCCTGTTTAAAGCCCCGTGACTTTAATTTAGGGACTATTCCACCGCAACTTATTGGAGGATTAGCTAGTCCTTGGGCGTCCAGGACCAGAAGAAGTTGATAAGGGCCACACGCGAGGCGGTACCGGCCTTTTTGTTGATCGAGGAAATGTGGCGGTAGAGCGTGGAGCGCGAAAGAAAGAGCGTTGTGGCGATGTCCTGAACGCTCTGGTCCGAAACGACCAAGACCTCAAGAATATCGCGCTCGCGCTCTGTAAGCCCAAAGGTGGCGACGAAAGCATCGAGGCGTTCATCGGACGTGAGCTCCGCTGCCTCCACGGGCTCGGGGTCGGAGCATGTGGGCGCAAGATCCCCACCAAGATCGTCGGTGGCAAGCGGCAGTCCGTCCCGCATCGCGGCATCATCGGCTCGTTGCCCCAACTGCCCCAGCAGCGTAATCGCAATGCCCACAAACATCACGAGCGCCGCACCGACCGCAGCCAGCACATTTTGACTCGAGATAATCGCCACTGCCGGCGCCGTCACGAACATCGAGCACACGTTGTTGACGACGCGACCCATGCACGGCCAAAAATATGACCAGCGCGCATAGAGCGAGACGGCGGCATATTTTGTGGTAAAGAACACCACGAAAAAGCCCGAGCCCAGATAAAAAATGATCGTGGCAGCGAGCTCGTTGCCACCATTGCCGTCGACGATGAGCACAAAGAACGAAAGCGTGGACAGTATGGCGGCACATGTCATGCCGATATTCATATACGAGCGGCCGTGCAGGTCAAATAGTGCGCCAGCGACCAACGAGCTCACGACAAGCAGCAGGCGCGGCCAATCGCCCAAATCGACGGCTCCGACAGCATGCAAGGTCGTGAAGCCCGCGTTGAGAGCGGCGAATACGCTGGAAAGATACGCCGTCGCCACGGTCAGGCGAACTACGGCGCGACGGAATGCCGCCTTTGCCTCGGGGTCGTCATGCCACTTGGCGCCATATTCCAGAGCATCTACCGAAAGCCCGGCAGCACTGGGTTCAAAGTTGGGGTCGGACTCGTCGCGCAGCTTGGCGCGTCGGGCACCGTGGAGCAACGCCACCTGCCGATCGCACAGACGACCAGAACAGCCTGCTGAGGAATACCGACAGGCATCACCATGTGGTTGATCACCTGTACCAGAACGCCCATGGCATAGGAAAGTGCGGCGGCGCGCGCCAGGCAGGGCGTCTGCGCAAAACGCCGCGCAAGATTGGCATGGGCGGTCGATCCGCAATAGCCCAGGGCGCAGCACGCCACCAGGCCGCCGGCAATTACTACCTCAAACCGCACTGCCGTAATCATCAGCAGCAACGCCGATACCAACAGCACGCCTGTAATATCGCTCGTCGCATCGATCGTCTGGGGAAGGCGATAGTACAGAAATGGGCGCACGAAAAAGCCAATCACGCTCGCGCCGACAACGATGCTCTCGTAGATGACGACCTCACTCGATGGCACGAACTCGGCCATGCGCACATCAAAGAGATACTCGCACGCCAAAAACGTGAAGAAGAACAGCGCCAGGCATATAATCTCCCGAATGCCCCGACGCAAATATGCGGTTGTGTCTCCCATGCCCCTCATGGTTAACCCCCCAGCCGCTCAATTGTCTGGAAATCTATTTTAATAAAGAACCAGTCTCAATATCGAAGCCAGGCTCGAAATGTTGCCAATTCGACCCCAGCCGTCCACATCACGCCGCGATTTTGAGCCGCATGGACCAGAAGGGACGCGCGCGATCTCTAGCTCGGCCAGGAGTGTCTCCAACTACCACTCATTTAAGTACGTCCCCAATGAGTGGCCGAAGAGTGTCCCCCGCGACTAGTCGTTTAAGAACGTCCCCAACGACTAGTCAAAAAATGGGCCATGTGTCCCAGTTGTGGAGACTCCTTGAGCCGTCTGGGTATCGTGAAAGATCGCGCACTCCCCCATCATCAAAAGTGACACACGCTACCTGTTGATGGGAGGCAGCCATGGG
>CAJLOU010000089.1 GCA_905208345.1 uncultured Collinsella sp. | reverse complement strand
CTGGGCAGCATCTCGGCGCTGGCAAGCGACCTGGACTGCGGCACCCTCACGCTCATCGACATCGTCAACGAGCTCAAGAAGCCCGGCCGCGACCCGCGCGACGACGCGCCCGAGGTGGTCTTTAGCCGCTCGGCACTTTCCATCGATGACCTGGAGCCCGGCATGGAGCTCAAGGGCACGGTGCGCAACGTTGTGGACTTTGGCGCCTTCGTCGACGTGGGCGTGCACCAGGACGGCCTCGTACACATCTCCAAGCTGGCCAACCGCTTCGTCAAGCACCCGAGCGACGTGGTACGCGTCGGCGACACGGTAAAGGTGTGGGTGGAAAAGGTCGATCGCGACCGCAAGAAGATCTCGCTCACCATGGTGCAGGGGAAGTAAACCACCTAAAGCAAGGCCCCCCCTCTCGCGATGTGCAAAATCGCGAGTATTCTGCAAATTCCGCCGTTCCGGATGCCCCTCAGAGGCGAAAAAGCAAAAACAGCCCCCGTTTTAGCGTCGTCAGAGCCAAAACGGGGGCTGTTCCGTGCTTTATCTAGCTGGTAAAAGCCTTTACCTTGCTGAATACTCTCAATTTTGCACGGCGCAGGCGGGGGTACCTTTGCCCACGGCAGGATATGGAAACCAATCACCAACCTACTGGCAAGTTCGTGTCGGCAGCCCCGGCCTTTCCTTTGCCTGGCGCGACCCTCGCGAAGCGAGTGAGCGATAGAGGAAAGGAAAGGCCGGGGCGAACAACCCTCGGAGCAGCCAGTGCTCACGTTACGGCAGGATATGGAAACCGAGTGCCGCGATATCTTTGGCAAAGCCGCGGACGGTGTCGAGCGAGACCTCGTACGGGTCGCGACCGATGTTCTTGCGCTTGGCCAGGATGCTGTTGGGCACCGTGATGATCTGGCAACCGCAGGCCTCGGCCTGGTAAATGTTGATAAGCTCACGCGTGGACGCCCACAGGACCTCGCAGTTGGGCTTAGCGGCGGCCTTCTTGACCGACTCCGTCACAAACGGAATGGGGTCGACGCCGGTGTCGGCGATACGGCCGGCAAAGAGCGAGATGATGGACGGCGTCTCGGCGTCAACGGCCTCGACCATCTCGTCGACCTGCTCGGGCGTAAAGATAGTGGTGACGTTGACCTTGATGCCATCGGCCGAAAGCTTGCGGACCAGCTCGGCGGTGGACTCGCCCTTGGTGGTCACGCACGGAATCTTGACGTAGACGTTCTCGGCCCAGGTAGCGATCTCGCGAGCCTCGACCTCCATGGTCTCGACGTCGTCGGCAAAGACCTCAAACGAGACGGACACATCGGTGATGTGGGTCAAGACCTCCTTGGCAAACGCGCGATAATCCGTCACGCCGCCCTTCTTCATAAGGGACGGGTTGGTCGTGAAACCCTGAACGTTGCCGTTCTCGTACATGTCGAGCATGCCTTCGAGGTTTGCACCGTCAGCGAACACCTTGATTGCCATCTGCCTGATTCCTTTCGTTAGCATACGGCCGATAAACTGCTAAACACTTTACCTACGTTTATCAAGGCGTGAACTGCGGTTTTTTATCTTCTCGGCGAACGGTATAAACACCTCAGTGTTTGGATTGATAAATCGATTGAGCATGCAAAAGCAAAGAGTCGCAGTTTGAGCAAACGTCAGAACGCGGGATTCATTAGATGAGGCCGAAATGCTGCATCGCTGTGACGGTGCCGTCGTGTGCGACATCGTCGGTCACGTAGTCGGCGACCGCCTTGACCTCGGGCATGGCGTTGCCCATGGCGACGGCTGTCTCGACGGCAGCGAGCATGCCCAGGTCGTTGCCCGAATCACCAAAGCCAAAGGTGCGCGCATTTCCCTCGCGGCCCAGATACGCCAGTGCTCGCGCCACGCCCACGCCTTTGTCAATGCCCTTGGGGCTCAGCTCGCGATTCTGACCACCGGTATTGCACAGCTCAAACTCGCGATTGATAAAGCCGTCATCGTTGGCTACGCGAGCCAAACTGGGCGCAGTGAGGCCTACCTTGCCCACGCGCAGACTGCCGTCGACGCGCATCTCCTCGGTGCTGTGCGCCACAGAAGTGCCGATCAGAGACGACTGCTCAACACCCGCGGGTTCCAGGGCAAAAGTAGCCACGTTGGTCTCGAAAAAGGCCTCAATCCCTGCCGCGGCCATACGGCGTGCAAGCTCCTCGATAACGTCCTCGCCAAAGCAGTCCTCGTGTACCACGCGTCCCTCGACCTCGAGCGTGGCGCCTGCCATGGCAACGACACCCGCGGGGTCGAGCGCACGCAAGCTGTCCGCGATGAGCCACAGGGGGCGACCCGTGCAGATAAACGCCTTGTGCCCCGCGTCGCGCAGACGATGAAACGCCTCGACGACCATCTGCGAGGGGCGAACCGCCGAAAAGTCCTTATCGGTCATATCGTCGGGATCGAACGACGTCAGCGTGCCGTCCACGTCAAAAAAGAGCACGGCGGAATCGGGGCACGCATCAATCATATGGGTTCCTTTCGAGGATAAGGGCAAACGAAGCATCCATCATATAATGAAGCGACGCAACCAGAGAGGTCACCCATGGAATTTTACGCAAGCTGCCCCGAGGGCTTTGAGTCCGCACTCGCCGATGAGCTTAAACGCCTCGGGCTTTCGCATGTTCGCCGGCTGAAGGGCCGCGCTACATTTGAGGGCGAGCTCGAGCAAGGCTACCGAGCATGCCTGTGGTCGCGCCTGGCGAGCCGCGTGTTCGTGGTGCTCGGGCGCTTTGAGGCGCAGAATGCCGATGAACTGTACGATAGCGTTTACGACATCGCCTGGGAGAGCATCGTCCGCCCCGGCGCCACCATCGCCATCACAGCCCGCGGCGTGACCGAGCAGCTGCGCAACACGCGCTTCTCGGCCCTGCGCGCCAAAGACGCGCTGTGCGACCGTCTGGCCGAGACCACGGGCCGTCGCGCCGACGTCGATGCTGCCGACCCCGACGTTCACCTGCTGCTTTCGCTGCGCCAGCGCCGCGCGAGCATCAGCCTGGACCTTTCAGGCGACCCGCTGTTCAAACGCCTGCCGCCCGCAGCGACCCGCGCCGGCGAGGGCGCGCACGTGCTGCGCCCCGACTACGCCGCCCTGGTGCTGGCGCAGGTCGGCTGGACCGCACTGTGCGAGCGCGAGCTGACGGCCGATGATTACGAAAACGAAGCGCTGCCTACGCTGATCGACGCCTCGTGCGCCGGCGGCGGTCTGCTGCTGGAGGCCGTGAACATTCTGACCGACCGCGCCCCGGGCGCCGCACGCGAGCGCTGGGGCTTTGAGGGCTGGCAGCTGCACGACGCCGCCCTGTGGGAGCAGCTGCTTGCCGAGGCGCGCGAGCGCGAGACCGCGGCGCGTGAGCGCCAGGCGCGCATCGTCGCCGTGGACATTGACCCCGCCGCCCGCAAGACTGCCGAGCGCATGGTCAAGTGCGCCGGCTACAAGCGTTTTGTCGACTTTTGCGCTGCCAAGCCAGCCACCGTGCTGGACCACGCGGGCGCCGTCGCCGGTGCCGCCGTGGTCGCGGACACCACCGAGACCCCGCTTTCGCTCATGCACGACGCCATGACGCTGGTCGGTGAGCTGCGCCGCGCGCCCGAGCTTTCCGCGGCGCCGGTCGCCGCGCTCACCCGCGATGGATTGCTGGCCCGCGCGCTCCACGCCGAGCCCGAGCGCTCGATCGCCGTCATGCCCAACAACGAAGAGGCGACCGTCGAAGTCTGGCCTTCGCTCGACCACGCCGCCGCAGCGTTTGAGGCTTCGACCAGTGCGGATGCCGAGGCCGAGGTCACGGATGCCGACGAAGTCAACGACAACGCCGCCGGCACCCCTATGCCCGAGCCTGCCGCCACACTCGACCTGGGCGACGGCAAGCCGCTGCCCGTGCTCATCCCCGAGTCGGAGCAGTTCGCCAACCGCCTGCGCAAGAATGCCCGTCTGCGCCGCAAGTGGGCCAAGCGCGAGGGCGTGAGCTGCTACCGCGTCTACGATGCCGACCTGCCCGACTACTCCGCCGCCATTGACCTGTACGAGGGCTGCCCGCAGACGCCGGGCCGCTGGCTCGTCATCGCCGAGTACGCCGCGCCTAAGACCATCGATCCCGCGCTAGCCCAGGCCCGCATGCTCGACATCTTGGCCATCGCACCGCGCATCCTGGATGTTCCGGCCGAGCATGTGCACGCCAAGGCCCGCATGCGCTCGCGTGGCGGCTCGCAGTACGGCAAGCAGGGCGCCGGCAAGGGCGGATCGGGCGAGCGCGCCAACATCGCTCGCCGTCGCCTGCCGCTCATCGAAGAGGGTGGACTCACCTTTGCCGTCAACTTTGACGATTATCTGGATGTGGGTATCTTCCTGGATCACCGCGTCACCCGCAACCTGGTGCGCGAGCACGCCAAGCAGGCGCGTCGCTTCCTCAACCTGTTTGCCTATACCGGCACCGCCACCTGCTACGCGGCGGACGGCGGCGTAGAGGAGACCGTGACGGTCGACCTCTCCAACACCTACCTGGACTGGGCCGAGCGCAACATGCGCCAAAACGGCTTTGTGGGACCGCAGCATCATTTTGTGCGCGACGACGTGCTCGCCTGGATTCGCGACCAACGCCAGACGCGCAACCGCTGGGACCTGATCTTTGTCGACCCGCCCACGTTCTCGAACTCGTCCAAGATGGGCCGCCGCACCTGGGATGTCCAGCGCGACCATGTCGAGCTTTTGGCCGGCGTATCGCGCCTGCTCGCACAGGGCGGCCACGCCATCTTTAGCTGCAACCTGCGTGGCTTCCGCCCCGAGACGCGCAAGCTCGCGCGCGCGGGCGTCGTGCTGGAGGACATTACGGCGCAAACCATCCCAGAGGACTTCGCGCGCAACCAGAAGGTGCACCATTGCTATATCGTGCGCCGCCTGCCCATCGAGGACGCCATGGCCGAGGTCGGCTTTAGCGCCGAGGAGATTGCCGAGCGAACCGAGGAGCTGCGCAACCCCGAGGCGCGCAAGCCTCGCGCAACGGCGCCCGCGCACGCGCAGACCGGCAACGGCAAGCCCAACTTTGTCGGCAAGCCCTCCCCCGCCGGCAAGCCCAAAAAGAAAAAGTTCTACGCCAGCAAGCCCAAGGGCAAATAACGAAGTTGCGGTGGAATACGGACTGTTTTGCCTGGAATTAGGCAAATTTAGACCGTATTTCACCGCAACTCATAGTGGGATGGCGGATGCCGACCTATCCCTGGATGACCAATCGGTAACCAATACCCACGTGCGTTTGGATATAGCGCGGGTGCGCGGGGTCGGACTCGATCTTCTTGCGCAGCGTGCCCATAAAGACACGCAGGCTCGCCAGGTCGCTCTTAGTTGCCGTGCCCCAAATCTCGTGCAGGATAAACTGGTGCGTCAGCACTTTGTCGGCGTTATGCGCCAGCAGGCATAGCAGTTTGTACTCGATCGGCGTCAGATGCAGCTCCTCGCCATCCATCGTGGCGATGCCGGCGTCAAAATCGATATGCAGCTCACCGGTATCAAACGAACCCTCAGAGACAACGCCGCCCGTCTGCGCATACGAAAGACGCCTGAGCGTCGTGCGAATGCGCGCGAGCAGCTCCTCGACCGAAAAGGGCTTGGTCAGGTAGTCGTCGGCGCCGGCATCGAGCGCGCGGATCTTGTCCGCGTCCTCGCTACGCGCCGAGACCACGATAATCGGCATGCCCGACCATGCGCGCACCGACTCCACCACCTTGACGCCGTCCATATCGGGCAGGCCCAAATCGAGCAGCACGATGCTCGGTGCCTGCGATGAGGCGGCGGCGATGGCGGCATGGGCGGTCTCCACGGCCATATGGCGCAAGCCGTGCGCCTCGAGCGCGGCAACGATAAGGTTGCGAACGGCGGGATCGTCCTCAACGACCAAGATGAGCGGTTTTACGGCAGAGTTCGGCACAGCGCTACTCCTTATCAAACGAAACGTCGGCGACGGGAAGCTCAATCGTAAAGACCGAGCCGTGCGGGTCCGCCGCGGCAACCTCTATGCTACCGCCATGCGCCAACGCAATGGAGCGGCAGAGCGAAAGACCTAGGCCCACGCTGCGGTGGCTATCGGCAACACCATGGTTGGCGGTGTAGAACGACTCAAAGATCCGCTCGCGGTCCTCGGGCGCAATGCCCGGGCCGTCATCGGCCACCGAGCACGCCACGCGCCCATCGTCGACGCCAATCGAAATCACGATATGCGAGCCTGCGGGCGTATAGGTGGTTGCGTTGTTCACCAGATTGACCACCAGCTGCACCATCAGACGCGCATCGACGTTGACGAGCGCCGGCTCGTCGCACGGCACCACCTTAAGGTCGTGCTCGCGCACGGCAGGGTTCACGTGGCGCAGTGCCTCCTCGACGATATCGTCCATGAGCTCGAGCGTGGTCGACAGGCGCATGCCGCCACCCTCGAGCTTGGTGATAGCGAGCAGATTCTCGACAGTGGCGTTGAGCCATTGCGCATCCGAGCGAATGGACAGGAGCAGGCCGCGGCGCGTCTGGGCGTCGAGCACGGCGGTGCCGGTCGAGCCCTGGTCGAGCAGCACGTCGGCATTACCCGAAATACTGGTGAGCGGCGTGCGCAGGTCGTGCGAGATGGAGCGCAGCAGGTTGGCGCGCAGCTGCTCGTTTTTGGCGAGCACCGCCGCCTCCTCACGGGCCTCCATGGCACGAGCGCGATCGAGTGCCAGCTCGCCTTCGCTCACGATGGCATCGGCAAGTGTCCGTTCCTCGTGTGTTAGCACATCGGGCTCGGCAACGATAGCCAGCACGCCCACCACCGAGGCGGGGTCGCCCGAGCGCACGAAGCCGTCGCCTGTGCGAACCGTCAGGTAGATGCCATAAAACGCCGAACCGCCAAACGTGGCGTCGAGCGGCGTTCCCACGTAGGCGGACGCCGAGAGCCTCGGCGGCATCTGCGGCGCCAGCTCGTGCACCGGGGCGGCATCGCCCACGGCCGTGTACGTCGCACGCGGCAGCAGGTCATCGCCCTCGGCGTCGGCGCTGTACCACACAACCGGACAGCCCGAAAGACGCGCCAGCTGCGTGGCCATGGCGTGAACGATCTGATGCTGATCGGCGCACCGCTGCAGCATGCGGTTGGTCTCGAGCACCATATGCGTGCGGCGGTCGCTGGCGGCAGCCTGTGCCAAGGCGCGGCGCAGGGCCAACGCAATCGAGCTCGACACAAGCGAAACCACGAACATGATGAAGAACATGCCGGGATAGCCGCGGTCGATAAGCGACAGCGAGTAGCGCGGGTCGACAAACAAAAAGTTGTAGAGCGCCACGGCGGCAGCCGAGCTCAGCAAGCAATACAGGCGACTCCAGGTAAAGAATGCGCACAGCTGAACGGCGAACACATAGACGATCATGATGCTCGGCGCGAGACCCGGATGGTCGAGCAGCGCGCCCACAATCGTCGCCGCGACCAGCAGCCCCACCGATACGCAGGCGTCATACAGAGGAGTGCGGCGCGTCAGCGTTGTGCGCCGCCACCAAAAGCTATCGGCAATATCGCCGTCCGTACGGACGTCCATCAGCGTCCCGCCCCTCTCTCAAAAACAAAAACCACCACAAAGGGGACAGGCACCCTTGTGGTGGTTTCCCCTTGTGGTGGTTCCAAGTGTAAAGCCTTTGCAACCTGCGGTCGTTAGACAAACAGCACGTGCGCGAGCAGTGCGCACACGCACGCCGCGACAAGCACCGTCACCACGATCGAAATCACGCGGTCGGCCATATCCATGTTGGCCCGATTCGTAAAGAACCGATCTTCGGCAGCATCGGCGCGTACCTCACGCACCAGCTCGGTCGCAAGATCGCAACCGTCAAGCACCTTTGCATCCATGGTTTCCTCCCAGGACTCAATCCCCGTCAATACAAACCCGCCCGTTCGCAGACAAACCTCGAGCGTCGACTACGGCCGCTCGTTGGGAGCCAGGCGCTGCATCTTATTCACGGCCTTGAACTTGGTGAACAGCGGCACGTACTCAAAGCTCACGTTGGAGTTCTCCAGGCCGTACCAACGCGCGGGCGTGCCGGCGGCGCGGCGGATGATGTACTTGAGCGTGATGGCCGTACGCTCGCTGGGCTCCACATCGCTTTCGGGCGCCAGAAGCTTACGGATCAGGACGAACTTGAACGTGCCGATGTTACCCGGATCCTTGTAGACCGAGTAGTCATGCGTCTGCGGCGGCAGCTCGCCGGTGGCAGCCAGGTCCTGAACAACCTGACGCAGGTAGGCATTGACGCGCTGGTTGATCTTGTAGCCCAGGTACAGATGCACGCGGAACACGTAGTCGGTGCCGAACGTCTCGACCGAATAGGCAAAGGTGTGCGGTTCGTCCATGGTCTCGAC
>CAJLOU010000088.1 GCA_905208345.1 uncultured Collinsella sp. | reverse complement strand
AAATCCTCCGCGCTGGGTCAGCGCATCCTTAAGAACTTCGTCAACATCGTCGAGGGAGCCGGCCGATGATCCTGTTTCCCGCAATCGATCTGATCGGCGGCAAGGTCGTGCGTCTTGAGCGCGGCGACCGCAGCCGCTGCAAGGTATATTCCGACGACCCCGTGGCCGTTGCTCGCTCGTTTGCCGAGCAGGGCGCAAGCTGGGTGCACGTCGTCGACCTGTCCTCTGCCTTTGGCGAGGACGAGGACACATGCTCTGCCAACTCGGCGGCGATCAAGGCCATCTGCGGCGTCGACGGTCTGTCCGTGGACGTGGGCGGCGGCGTCCGCTCGCTTGCGCGCATCGACGAGTTGGCCGGCTATGGTGCTCGCCGCATCGCGCTAGGCACGGTGCTCGTGACCGAGCCGGGTTTTGCCGAGGTGGCGGCCCAAGGCTTTGGCGAGCTGCTGGTCGCCGACATTGCCGCACGCGACGGCCAGGTCAAGGTGAATGGCTGGCGTGACGGCGCGGGCGTGGCGCTCGACGATGCTGTGGCGCAGCTTTCCGAGCTGGGTTTTAAGCATCTGGTGTATACCGACATTGCGCGCGATGGCATGCAGACGGGCATCGATGTGGCGGCGTATCGCCATGTGGCCGAGGTCGCGGGCTTTCCCGTCGTGGCATCGGGCGGCATCTCGACGCTCGACGACATCCGTGCGCTGGCCGCAGTGGGTGAGGGCGCGATTGAAGGTGCCATTACCGGTCGCGCACTCTACGAGGGCAACTTTACGCTGACCCAGGCGCTGGACGCCGTCCGAGGGGAGGAGTAGCCCATGCTTACCAAACGTGTGATTCCCTGTCTGGACGTCAAGGACGGCCGTGTGGTCAAGGGCGTCAACTTTGTGAGCCTGCGCGATGCGGGCGATCCGGTGGAGCTGGCGCGTGCCTACGACCGCGAGGGTGCGGACGAGGTCGTCTTCCTGGACATTACCGCCACGAGCGACAACCGTGCGACGACTATCGAGATGGCGGCGCATGCGGCTGAGGAGCTGGCCATTCCCTATACCGTGGGCGGCGGCTTTCACGACCTGGCGGGCATGCGCACCATGGTTGCCGCCGGTGCCGACAAGGTGTCGCTTAACTCTGCCGCCGTGCGCGACCCGTCGCTGATTAGCCAGGCTGCCGCGGCGTTTGGCAGCCAGGCCGTGGTCGTGGCGATCGATGCCAAGCGCGTGGGGCTGCCCGGCGCATCCGGTGCCGACAAGTGGGAGGTCTTTACCGCGGGAGGCCGCAATGCCACGGGTATCGACGCGGTGGCGTGGGCCGAGGAGGCGGTTCGTCGCGGCGCCGGCGAGATCCTGCTCACCAGCATGGATCGCGACGGCACCAAGGCCGGCTTTGACCTGGCGCTCACCCGTGCCGTGGCGCGCGCGGTGCCGATTCCCGTCATCGCGAGCGGCGGCGTGGGCACGTTCGAGCACTTTGCCGAGGGTGTGATCGAGGGCGAGGCCGATGCCGTGCTGGCGGCGAGCGTCTTTCACTTTGGAACCTTCAGCATTCGCCAGGTGAAGGAGTATATGGCCAGCCAAGGCATCCCCGTGAGATTGGATTTTTAAATGGAGCAAGTGACAACTGCGTCCGAGCTCAAATATGACGCCAAGGGGCTGATTCCTTGTGTGGTTCAGCAATATGACACCGGCGAGGTGCTTATGGTTGCTTGGATGAACGAGGAGTCGGTGGGGCTGACGCTCAAGACCGGCACCACGTGGTTTTGGAGCCGCAGCCGCCAGGAGCTCTGGAACAAGGGCGCGACGGGCGGCAACATGCAGGAGGTCAAGGAGCTCTGGGCCGACTGCGATAGCGATACGCTACTGGCCAAGGTCGATTCTCCGGGTCCGGCTTGCCATACCGGCAACCGTACTTGCTTCTTTAAGAAACTCGCGTAGGGCGGGCGCTCGACCAGGCGCTTGGCCAACCAGAAAGGATTGAACCATGGGTGTGCGCACCGCAAATGTTCAGGATGGAAATATCGGAGAGACGCTGACGGGGCTGGCCGAGGTGATTCATGGCCGTCGTGACGCGTCGCCACAGGAGAGCTATACTGCGCGTCTGCTGACCGACGTTGAGGATGAGCTGCTCAAGAAGCTTGCCGAGGAGGCGAGCGAGGTGATCATGGCCTGCAAGGATAACGACCACGACCACATTCGCTATGAGGCCGGCGACCTGGTCTACCATCTGCTCGTGACGCTCGAGCGCTACGGCATCACCCTCGACGAGCTGGCCGGAGAACTCAACGCCCGCCGCCACTAGTCTTAGGCGAGAGGCGTGGGCTCCCATTCGCCGGTGGGGTGGGGGATATCGAAGGCTCGGTAGCCGCAGTCGTAGGCATGTGCCTGGGCCTCGCGGATGTTCCAGCAGATGTCGCAGGCGCGGTGCGCGTCCGAGCCAAAAGTAATCGGCACCTCGGCATGGGCAAAGCGACGCAAAAGCCCGGTCGCGGGATAGTAGTCGTCCAGGCCCTTGCGCGGTGCGGCGGTCGAGACCTCAACGCGGCGGCCCGTATCGTGGGCGCACTCGGCCATCTGCTCCCAAAACGGCGCGGGGTCAAAGTCGGGTGCAAAGCCGTCCTTCGAAAAGCGCATGACCAGGTCGGGGTGGGCCATTACATCAAAGTTGAGCGAGCTTTCGCAAGCACGGCACCAGTCGTCGACGTAGCGCTCCCACACGCCGCGCACGCCCAGGTTTTCCAAAACGTGCAGGTCGGTGTCGTCGTCGATCCAACCGCAAAGGGAATCGGGTGTATCGGGGCGAGCGACGTTTTCCGTTTTCGCCGTACCCGCGGCACCGGTCATGATATCGCCGGGGTTGCCAATCCAATGCACGCTGCCCAAGCGCACTATGGCACCCGCGGACCAGCGCTCAACCAAAGGCTCGCAACCTTCGTACCAGTCGCATTCAAAACCATAGATAAGCTCGAGCTCCGGCGCAATCTGCGCGGCGAGCTTGCGGGCGTCCTCAAATGCCAGGCGATGCGCCGTCAGGTCGCCTTCGGCAACTTGTACTTCGCAGTTGGCGTCCATGCTGGCGGGCAGGGTGAGGTGGTCAGTCGAGACCATAACGCGGCAGCCGGCGGCGGCAGCAGCGCGGGCGTTGTCCTCAAACGAGGCATGGCCATCCGAAAACGTGGTGTGGGTGTGGCAATCGACCAGCGGGCAAGCAGACATGGCAGCTCCTTTGCGTCAAGCGAATCCGCTTCATTGTAATGGCGCAGCTCTCAACACGCCGGGCACGCCGGGGATCGAAATCGATTGGAAAGGTTGCGCGGCGCGTGGTGCGGCCTCGCTTGCTCTCAAAACGTGTACGTCAGCCTCCAAAACCGACAAATAATGACATGTTTGGAGGCTGACGTACACGTTTGGATGGGGGCAAGGGCGGCGACGGACGAAAGTCACGCTTGTGCCACGTCCGATGTGCTAGCGTTTGAATGAACAAAACGAGCCCGTGCGGAAAGGAGCCGGACCGTATGCCATGCGATAGCAAATCTCCGCTGTCCCGCGAGACCGATGCGCCCGAGACCATCGTCAAGCTGGAATGCGATATCGACGACGCGTCGCCCGAGGTGCTCGCCTACGCCGCCGACCGCCTGCGCGAGGCCGGTGCGCGCGAGGTGCACTGGCTGCCCCTCTATTGCAAGAAGGGCCGTCCCGGCTGGCAGCTGCAGGTAATCTGTACCCACGAGGATATCGAGCGCCTACAGACGATTATCTTTTTGGAAACCACGACCAATGGCATCCGCCGCCAGGTTATGGAGCGCGTTTGCCTACCACGCCGCTTTGAGCGCGTAACAACGCCATGGGGCGAGGTGTCCGTCAAGGTGGCGACCCTGCCCGACGGTAGTGAGCGTGCGGCGCCCGAGTACGAAGACTGCTCCCGCCTCGCTCGCGAGCATAACGTGCCGCTCCAGCGCGTGATGCAGGCGGCACAAGCCGTGGCACTGCGATTTGAGTAACACGGCCGAGCGACGCGCCGCGCCCGGCCACATCAACCCCATCCGAAAGGAACTCCCCATGAAATACCTTATCGCTTCCGACATCCACGGTTCGGCATATTGGACTGAGCGCCTGGTCGCCGCCATCGAGTCCGAGCAGCCCGACCGCATCGTCCTGCTGGGCGACCTGCTCTATCACGGTCCGCGCAACGACCTGCCGCGCGACTACGCCCCCAAGCGCGTAATCCCGCTGCTCAACGCCCTGGCCGACCGCATCATCGCCGTCCGCGGCAACTGCGATGCCGAGGTCGACCAGATGGTCCTCGACTTCCCCCTCATGGCCGACTACGCCACGCTGTTCGACAAGACCGGTCGCGAGCTGTTCCTGACGCACGGCCACGTCTTTGGCGCCGGCATGCACAACAGCGTCGACCACGCGCCCGCGCTGCCCGAGGGCTCCGCGCTCGTCTACGGCCACACGCACATCAAGGTCAACGAGGAGAGCGCCGCGCACCCGGGCCTGCGGCTCTTCAACCCCGGCAGCGTGAGCATTCCCAAGGACGGCTCGCACAGCTACGGCATCTACGAGGGCGGCGCGTTCCGCCACGTGATCATGGAGGAGGACTAACCATGGCGCAGCACATGGCTCAGCAAAATGCCGAGGGCTCGCGCGATCTGTCCACGCTGGTGGATGCATCGGCCGAGCTGCAGCATCTGGTGCAGACCATTTGGCGCCTGCGTCAGCCCGACGGCTGCCCGTGGGACCGCGAACAGACGCATCAGAGCATCGGCAAGAACATGATTGAGGAAGCCTACGAGGCGCTCGATTGCATCGAGGCCGATGATGCCGCGCATCTGCGCGAGGAGCTGGGCGACGTGCTCATGCAGGTGGTGCTGCATGCGCAGATTGCGGCGGACGCCGGCGAGTTTACGCTGGCCGATGTGGCACGCGATATCGACGCCAAGCTCATCCGCCGTCATCCGCACGTATTTGGCGATGCGGATGCCGATAACTCCGACGAAGTGCTCAAGATCTGGGACGAGGTCAAGCTTGCCGAGAAGGCTGCCAAGGACAAGGCCGTGGCGGCGGGCGAGGCTACGCCCGAGGGCCTGCTCGACGGTGTGCCCACGCATCTGCCGGCGCTGATGCAGGCTCAGAAGGTATCGCGCAAGGCGGCTGCCGTGGGCTTTGAGTGGGAGACGGTCCAGGACGTGTGGGACGAGGTAGCCGAGGAGCGTGCCGAGTTTGAGGCCGAGGAGCCCGGCTCGCCCGAGCGCGAAATGGAGTTTGGCGATCTGCTCTTTGCCCTGGTCAACGTCGCGCGCAAGGAGGGTATCGACGCCGAGAGCGCCCTGCGTGCCAGCACGGCCAAGTTCCGCCGTCGCTGGGCTGCGATGGAGGCCGCCGTGCACGAGGCGGGCGATGACCTCGCCGCCTGCTCAACCGCTCAACTCAACGACCTGTGGGACCAAGCAAAAGCAAGCGAGTGAGGCCTGCGTCTCTCACGGCATCCATTCGTAGAGAGGTCTCTACAAGCAAAAAGCCATATACAACGGAAGATGTGCCAGCTGCGCTTCGGCATCCCACTCGAGTTGTTTAGGGTGCAACACGTAAGCCATCCCAATCTTCTTGTTAAAGCGCGCGCGGAATCGGTCGAGGGAGATGGTTCCGTATCTGCGTGGCGACTTAACTTCGATGGGGCTGATGCGCGGCTTTCCGGCGGCATTGACATAGGGTCGGGTAACGAGGAAGTCGATTTCCATGCGCTCCTCCCCCTCCTTCTTTCCGCTTTGGGAATAAAAGAAGAGCCTGTGTCCATTGGCCTTTAGAGATTGGGCAACGTAGTTTTCGGTAAGCATTCCTTCGTTCAATCCGATGTCGCCGCGAAGCACGGCCCTGTAAACGTCTTCATCGGTATCGTTGTTGTCAGAGAAGGCAAGCGTTACAAGCAGGCCGGTGTCTGCCATGTAGCACTTGAGGGCCGTTTGCTCCATGCTGAGTGAAAGGCCCACGCTCGGTTCGCTTGCGGCATAGCAGATATTGGCAATTCGCGCGTCTGCCAGCCAAAAGAAGGCTTCTTCGTAGGTGCGCATGCGTGCGTTTTTATCAAGTGAGGAAAGCTTGAATCGTTTTTCGTGCCTAGAGAGCTGACCCGGGATGCCATCGAGTACGGAGACGACTTTGAATTCGTAACCGGTTGCAAAACGAGAGATATCGTTGCGATAGAGCTGAACGATTCGGCGCTTCGAAGCGTCGACGGGCGCAAAAGCGCGCTGTTCAACATAGATGGATACCGGCTCAGGCATGCCGCCTACAAGCATGTATTCGCGCATAAGGGAGAGCGCTCTGCGATGTAGGGCATCGGGGAGCGGCTTCATCTTGTTAAAACTCATGCGAATGAGATCGGCCAGCCCCTTTTCGTCCATGCCCCAAAGAAACTCCTCAAAGTCGAGGGGCTCAAGTTCCAGAGACTCTTCCTCGGACGGGATGACGATATCTTTAATGTTCTGCTTGATGCTGAGCAGGGATCCAGTTTCGATGTAGTCGTAACGTCCGTCTGCAACGAGATACTTGATGAGTCCGCGTGCTTGCGGGTACATCTGGACCTCGTCAAAGACGATAAGCGTCTCATGTTCATAGAGTTTGACGTTATAGAAAACCGAGAGATAGAGGAAGAGCGAGTCGAAGTCAGTGCGATAGTCCTCAAAATATTGCTTAACTTCGGCAGGTGCTTGAAAGAAATCAATGACAAGGCAGGATTTGTATTCGGTTTCTCCAAACGTGCGGACAAGCGTGCTCTTGCCGACGCGGCGGGCTCCTTCAATAAGAAGTGCTGTTTTACCAGCGCTTTCATGCTTCCATTTTAGTAGTTTGTCATAGGCTTTTCGTTTAAGCATGGCTACCTCGTGCACGATATCCAGAACTTTTATAACCTGATTATGCACGATATCCAGAACTTCAGACCCTTAAAATTGCACGATATCCAGAACTTTGCACGATGTAAAAGCACATTACTGGCTCTTTCATTCGCAAGCCAGGTAAAGACGGTATGCCGATAGAAGAATTTAATGGGGGGGGGTGACCTCTAGAGATGAATGCTCGGTGCAAAAATAAGCGCCTCAAAGAATGATTTCTCCAATTCATATGTATCCCTCGGCTAACTTAGGGCATAATGCAAAAAGTGCGACAAGGCTAACTTATGAACCTGCGCGCCGCTGCAGCGTGCAAGCCGCGTCGCCAAGCATTCAACCCGTTTCCAAGTGAGAGGGAGACAACATGAGCGATATTTTGGACGTCTACGGTCGTGAGGTGCTCGACAGCCGCGGCAACCCTACCGTCGAGGTCGAGGTCGTGCTCGAGGACGGCAGCTTCGGTCGCGCGATGGTGCCTTCGGGCGCTTCGACCGGTGCTTTCGAAGCTTGCGAGCTGCGCGACGGCGACAAGGGTCGCTACCTGGGCAAGGGCGTTTCGCAAGCCGTCGAGCACGTCAACAACGAGTGCGCCAACGCCGTCGTGGGCCTCGATGCCTTCGATCAGCGCGCCGTCGATGCCGCACTAATCGTCGCCGACGGTACGCCCAACAAAACCAAGCTCGGCGCCAACGCCATTCTGGGCGTATCGCTGGCCGTTGCCCGCGCTGCGGCAGAGTCGGCGGGCCTGTCGCTGTACCAGTACCTGGGCGGCGTCAACGCTCACCTGCTGCCCACGCCTATGATGAATATCCTCAACGGCGGCGTGCATGCCGACAACAACGTTGACTTCCAGGAGTTCATGATCATGCCGGTGGGCGCTCCGAGCTTTGCCGAGGGCCTGCGTTGGTGCGCCGAGGTCTACCACACCCTCAAGGGCGTGCTGCACGAGGCCGGCCTGGGCGGCGGCGTGGGCGACGAGGGCGGCTTCGCGCCCAACCTCAAGACCAATGCCGAGCCGTTCGAGTACATCACCAAGGCCGTCGAGAAGGCTGGCTTTAAGCCCGGCGTCGACTTCATGTACGCCATGGATCCGGCCTCGACCGAGTTCTACAACGCCGAGACCGGCATGTACGAGCTCAAGGGCGAGGGCGTGGAGTACACGAGCGCCCAGATGGTTGATTACTGGGAGAAGCTCGTCGACACCTATCCCATCATCTCCATCGAGGACGGCATGGCAGAGGAGGACTGGGACGGCTGGGTTGAGCTTACCCGTCGCATTGGCAACAAGGTGCAGCTGGTGGGCGACGACCTGTTCGTCACCAACACCGAGCGCCTCAAGAAGGGCATCGAGCTGGGCGCCGCCAACGCGATTCTGGTCAAGGTCAACCAGATCGGTACGCTCACCGAGTCACTCGAGGCCATCGAGACCGCCAAGGAGGCCGGTTACGCCTGTATCGTGAGCCACCGCTCCGGCGAGACCGAGGACTCCACGATCGCCGACCTGGTCGTGGGCGTCAACGCCGGCCAGATCAAGTCGGGCGCCCCGTGCCGTAGCGACCGTATCGCCAAGT
>CAJLOU010000087.1 GCA_905208345.1 uncultured Collinsella sp. | reverse complement strand
CTCCCCCATCATCAAAAGTGACACACGCTACCTGTTGATGGGAGGCAGCCATGGGCTTCTTTGACAAGATGTTCGAGAAGAAAGAGTGCGCGATTTGCGGTACCGAGCTGGGACTTTTGGGAAAGACCAAGATCAACGAAGGCTACCTGTGCAAAGAGTGCGCCGGCAAGCTCTCCCCCTACTTTCACGGCTATCGCTCCAGCACCGCGAACGATATCCGCGAGCAGCTCGCCTACCGCGAGGCCAATGCCGAGCGCCTGGCCTCGTTCAACCCCACGCGCACGCTCTCTGCCGGGCGCACCAACATCATGCTCGACGAAGACGCGGGCCTGCTGATCATCACTTCGCAGAGCCGCTGGCGCGACGCCAATCCCGACATCATCGAGTTCTCACAGGTACTCGGCTGCGATATGGATATTGACGAGCATCGCACCGAGATCTATCGCGAGACCAAGGACGGCGAGCGCGAGAGCTATAACCCGCCGCGCTACGACCTGGATTACGACTTTAATCTGACCATCCATGTCAACACGCCGTACTTTACCGAGATCAACCTGCGCGTGAACGACTCCACCATCGATCAGCGCGGTTCCATCGAATACCGCGAGGCCAAGCGCCAGGCAACCGAGGTCCGCGACGCGCTGGTGCAGCTGCGCCAGGAGACGCGCGACAGCGTCGTGGCCGCCAAGGCCCCCAAGACCGCGGTCACCTGCCCCTTCTGCGGTGCAACCACCATTCCCGATGCCAGTGGGCGCTGCGAATACTGTGGCGGCGCCATCGGCGCATAGCCTCCGGCACGGAAAGGACCGATCATGGCCTTCGAGAGCGTCAACTATCAGTGCCCCGCGTGTGGCGGCCCTCTTCACTTTGCCAGTGCCGAGCAAAAGCTCGTCTGCGACTACTGCGACTCGCGTTTTGAAGTCGAAGAAGTCGAGGCCCTCTATCGCGAGCGCCAGGACAAGGCAGATGCCAAAGCCGATGCCGCAGCCGCGGCCCCCAAGCCTGCTGTCGACGATGCCGTGCAGGAGCTGGCTCAAAACGCCGGCTACATCTGCTCGTCGTGCGGTGCCGAGCTGGTCTCGGACGGCACCGTCGCCGTCACCACCTGTCCGTACTGCGGCAACTCCGCCGTGGCACCTGGCCAGCTCTCGGGCGACTTCTCACCCGACCTGGTGATTCCGTTTAAGCTCGGGCGCGACGATGTCACGGCCGCACTCAAGGAACACTACAAGGGCAAGATCTTGCTGCCCAAGAGCTTTGTCACCGGCAACCACATCGACGAGGTCCAAGGTGTCTACGTGCCGTTTTGGCTCTACGGCGCCCGCGTTGACGGCGAAGTGTGCTTTGATGCGACCAACGAGACCGTGACTGAGGAATCCGATCGCACCGTCACGACCACCGACCACTACGACGCCTACCGTAAGGGCAATATCTCGTTTGAGCGCGTGCCCGTCGACGGATCGTCCAAGATGCCCGACGGCCATATGGACGCCATCGAGCCGTTTGACTACGACGCGCTGCGCCCGTTTTCGGTCGCGTATATGCCCGGCTACATCGCCAACCGCTACGACGAGGATTGCGAAACCTGCAAGGCGCGCGCCGAGCGTCGTATGGAGGAGAGCACGATCTCGGCCCTGCGCGAGACTGTTGTCGACGAATATGACGATGCCACGGTCGAAAGCAAGCAGCTCGACTACACCTGGGAAGACAGCGACTACGCCCTGTTCCCCGTCTGGATGCTCTCCACCTCGTGGAACGGCAAGAGCTACCTGTTTGCCATGAACGGCCAGACCGGTCGCATGGTCGGCGAGCTCCCCTGCTCCAAGCCCAAGCTCGCCATCGCCTCGGTGCTGTTCTTTGTGATCGGGTTTGTCCTCTCCCAGATTCTCTTTATGGGTGGGAATGCCTTCGATCCGGACTACCTCACCTTTGATGTCGAGGGCATCCTCATCAACATCGTCGCGCCGTTGATCATCGTGGCCATCGCAGACGTGCTGCTGGTGGGCCAGCTCAAGACGGCCAACGAGGCCACCCACGCCGATTGCTACTGTGGCGAGCTCGACCTGACCGAGAAGCACGACACCTTCAGCCACACCGAGACCACCGTTGTCATGAAGGACAGCAAGGACGATTAGCCATTCTGACCAATACCACCCGGCCTTTGACGAGAAAGGAAGATCACCATGGGACTCTTGAAAGCTGGATTGGGTGCTGCCGGCGGCGTCATGGCCGACCAGTGGAAGGAATTTATCTATTGCGAATCGATGCCCGCTGACGTCTTGGCCTGCAAGGGCAGCAAGCGCACCGGCGGCCGCAGCTCCAACACGCGCGGCGAGGACAACGTCATCTCCAACGGCTCGGTCATCGCCGTCAACGACGGCCAGGGCATGCTCGTGGTGCAAAACGGCAAGATCATCGAGGTCGCGCTGGAGCCTGGCGAGTTTGTCTTTGACACCGGCAGCGAGCCGAGCGTCTTTAGCGGCAACCTGGGCGATTCCATCAAGGAGACCTTCGCCAATATCGGCAGCCGCTTTACCTTTGGCGGCGACGCGGGTAAGGACCAACGCGTCTACTTCATCAACACCAAGGAGATCATCGGCAACAAGTACGGCACCGCTTCGCCTGTGCCCTTCCGCGTGGTCGATAACAACATTGGCCTGGATGTCGACATCTCCGTTCGCTGCAACGGCGAGTACTCGTACCGTATCACCAACCCGCTGCTGTTCTACACCAACGTGTGTGGCAACGTGACCGATAGCTACACGCGCGATAAGATCGACAGCCAGCTTAAGTCCGAGCTGCTCACCGCCCTGCAGCCCGCCTTTGCCAAGATCTCGGAGATGGGCATCCGCTACAGCGCCATCCCCGGCCACACCACCGAGCTCGCCCGCGCGCTCAACGAGGTCCTCTCTGCCGACTGGCGCGACCTGCGCGGCGTTGAGATCGTAAGCTTTGGCGTCAACTCCATCGCCGCCTCGCAAGAGGACGAGCAGATGATCAAGGACCTGCAGAAGGCCGCGGTCATGCGCGATCCCACCATGGCAGCCGCCAACATCGCCAGCGCCCAGAGCGATGCGATGCGGGCGGCAGCCGCCAACCCCAACGGCGCTATGGCCGGCTTTATGGGCATGGGCATGGCAGGTGGCATGGGCGGCATGAATGCCAGCCAGCTGTTCGCCGCCGGCCAGGCACAGCAGCAGGCCGCCCCGCAGCCGGCTCCGGCGTCCGCACCCGCCCCGGCTCCCGCCGCCGCACCTGCGGCCGGCACGTGGACCTGCAGTTGCGGTGCCACCAACACCGGCAAGTTCTGCCCCGAGTGCGGCAGTCCCGCACCCGCCCCGACACCGGCAAAGTGGTTCTGCCCCAACTGCGGCAGCGAAAACGGCGGCAAGTTCTGCAGCAACTGCGGAACGCCCCGGCCCTAGCCCCTCTATCTGGTAATTGGCGGGGGATCCGCCACCCCCCGCATTTGCTTCTATGGGTTTCGTTCGATGAAGGAGGACACCATGAAGACAACGTTCAAAAAGCCCGTACTCGCATTTCTGACATGCGTCCTGGCGCTCGCCTTTGCCCTGACGGGCTGCAGCGGCGGCGGCAAGGACCCCAAGGCCAACTTCGTCGGCAGCTGGCAGTACTCGGGTGGAACCTTGGATGGCGAAGAGCTCACCGATGAGTACATGGATATGCTCAAGGAGTGGGGCCTCAACTGCGTCCTGATCCTCGACGAGGACGGCACAGGCGTCCTCGATATGTTCCTTGAGGTCGCCGACCTGAAATGGGAAGCCAAGGACGCCACCACCGTAACGATCACCGCCGAAGATGAGTCGCACGACCTGAAGCTCAAGGACGACAAGCTCGTCCTTGAGGTGGAAGGCGACAAGCTTATCTTCACCAAATCCGACAAGGATCTGTCCGACACGGTGAAGAAGGATCGCGAGGCGGCCGAGAAGGAAGAAGAGGTCGATGAGGCCGTCGAAGACGACGATGTCCAGAGTGTCGAAATCTCCCCCGCCGTCACCGTCGCCGATGACGATCTGTGCACCATCACCATCACCGAGAAGTTCAAGGACGACTGGGGCGACATCGGCTTTGTCGTCAACATCACCAACAAGAGCGACAAGGACCTGACCTTCTACGCTCCTTCCGGCAAGACCAACGTCAACGGCACCATGAAGGAACCCTGGTTCTCGGCTCACCTGATGCCCGGTACCAACGCCACCGAGGAATTCACGTTCTCGAGCGGCGAGCTTGACAGCCTTGATGACCTGGTCAACACGACCATCGGCATCGATGCCTACCTGACCGATTCCTACGAGGACGTCGCCTCCTACAGCGCAACCATCGCGTAACGGCAGACACCGACAGCCGCGGATTGGCGGACACATCCACGCACACCAGGCGGGACCGCAGGAGTTGATCCTGCGGCCCCGCCGCTTTATGCCGATGCGTAACGAGCGCTAGCGCTCCATGTTGGGAACGATGCTGCCCTCCGTTACTGCGCGCACGGCCAAGCGCATGATGTTGTCGTAGCCGGTCTTATTGAGAATCTCCGAGATGCGGCGTTTGATGGTGCCCTCGCTCATAAACAGCTCGGCCGCGATCTCGCGACGGCTCTTGCCCTCGCAGGCAAGGCGCAAAATCGACAGCTCTACATCGTCGAGGGCCGCCGTGCCCGAGAAGATGCTCTCGGGCGGCTTGGGAAACGTGCAGTAACCCGCCAACGTGGAGCGCATCACGGCGAAAAGCTCGTCGATACCGACGTTCTTGTACACAAAGCTGTCGACGCCCGCCTCGCGCGCCTGGTCCACAAAGGTGATTTCGGGCATACCAGTCATGATAATGACGCGGCACTCGGGCAGTTGTTCTTTGATGCGCGCCGCCGCCACGATGCCGTTGGAATCATGCTCGGTGCATACGTCCATCAGTATCATGTCCGGGCGCTCCTTAAGCACAACGTCCAAGGCATCCGAGGCGTCGGCGATCGCGGCAACAACCGTCATGTCGGGCTGGTCACCGACGGAGCGCGCGAGGCTCTCGCGCAAGATAGCCTGGTCTTCGACGATTAACACGCGGATCATGAGCTTCTCCTTTGAGCTGTGGCGCTGGCGTTGAGCGGGATGGACACCGCAAGCGTAAAGGGCGGGGCGGCATGGATTTCCAGGCAGCCGCCCAGATCTTGCGCGACATGCCTCATACCTGGGATACCCGTTCCCTCGCGATACGATACGGGTGCAGGCGCGCCGTCGTTAGAAACGGTCATCCGCGCAACAGCGCTGTCTTCCGACGTCTCCCGCCACAGGCGCACATGGACCCGATGGGCCTGTGCATGCTTGGTGGCATTGGTCGAGGCCTCGCGGATAATCTGCAGAAAGGCTGCAGCGACACGCGCGTCGCTTGGCAGCTCGCCCTCAACATCGATCTGCACGCTCACCAGGCCAAAGGCATGGACGATATCGCCCAGTTGCTCTGCCGGTTCGGTGTCGCCCCCGCTGCGCAGATCGGCAGCGATTGAGCGCAGCAGCGGGTCGATCTGCTCGAGTGACTCGTCATCCAAGCGCCCCTCCTCCAGATAACGATGGAGGATGGACAGGCGCTGCCCGATCACGTCGTGCACGCGAGCGCGCATACGCAGATAGGCCGCATTGTCAGCAACTTTTTTGACTTCTTCGATCTGGGCTTGGAGCTCTTGGCCCGCAAGCTCAAGCAGGTGGTTGGCTTGCGCTAGGCGATCATGGGCATGCGCATACTCTGTTACATCCAGACCGATAATGCGCTCGAAGAGGCGGCCCGAAACCATAACGTCATCGTGCACGAACAAGCGAATCTCGGCGGGAGAAACCTCGACCACAACGCGCGCCTCACCAAAACGGTCCAGATTAATCCGCACACGGTTCCTGCTGCTTTCGGGCATTTGCATGCTGAGTTTGCGCAGGTCGTTCCATGTACCGCTCATATCGCCTAGGTCGGTGGGCATATGAAGCTCCACTAGGTTTTTGCGCATGCAGCGGTTCATGAGCAGCGGACGGCCCCTCGGGTCCAGATACAGGATGCCCACGGGAATCACGTTGATGGTCTCGATCGTCGAGAACATGGTGATATCCTCCTGGCGGTTACGGACGTCCATCAAGAGCGCCGCGATGGAACGGAACAGGAAGAACGCTCCCTCTGCGATAAGGACAACGGTCCACGCCGAGCCCATGGCAAAAACCACCGGCGGTGTAACGGCGACAACAAGCAGCAGCTCGACCAGCATGACGGGGCGACGATAGCGCACCATAAGTACCACGCCATAGGCAAAGATCGCGGCATTGAGCCACAGCACTCCGCCCATTGCCCTGGCGCAAACGTCAAGCGGCGCCACCAGATACGAGCCAGACGACGCGAATAAGATGAGCGCCGAAATCATCAGGTGAAGCACAAGACTCGCCTCGTAGGCGCAAATCACCTTACGGTTATAGGACGAGCGGCGCGATGCGATGAGCGGGACGTGGATCGTCTGCAGACACGCAGCCAGGGCAAAGACAACATCGAGCGCAACGATTTGGGGAAGGATGAGCGAAATCTGCATCGTCACTCACCCGCCCTCGGCATCAAGACGATCATGCGCAGCTGGCCGGACTCGCCCTCAAGGCGGTATGCCACGTTGCGCCCTTGCAGAGCGCTTTCGAGCTCTTGCGCGGCGGGCGTCTGCGAAAGATCTTCATCATCGTTGGAAAAAAGCGTGGCGCGCAGCTCGACACTGCATCGGTCATGGTCGCCCAAGTGATACATAAGCGCCGGATGGTCGGTGGTGTAGGCAAAAAACGCAAAGTCATACACGCAGTCGTACAGGGCGCTTACCGTACTGGCGTGCATCGGGCGCCGTATGGCGATAATCGAAGCGCAATCGATATCGATGGTGCGCAGGTCGCTTGCGAGCTCGTTGGCAATGAGCTGAATGCGGTCGCGATCAAAACCGCTCTCCCCGTGCTGTGCCAACGTGAGCGACCCTTTGCGCTTGCAATAGGCGACGAGCATCTTGGCGCGCTGCAGCATGCGGTAACGCTCGTGCGAAGACGCTTCATCGGTCAACGGCGGCAGCGAGCTCAGCAGGTCGTACATCCCTTCGAGCGCGCGGGCAAGCGCCTGGTCCACGTCTTGAACCAGCAAGGTCTCGGCCTCTTGATCTGCCAGGTGCGTCTTAAGGTCGTAGTCAGCGGCGAGCAGCTCGTTTTGACGCTGCAGCTCCATGCGACGATGTGCCAGTTCGCGATTGAGCTCGTTGAGATCCGACACGTCTTGGGCAAGCAGGGCCGATCCGCCCAGCAGTGGAAAGGCTCGGTACATTACATCGGGATTGGACTCCACGGCAAAGGCATGGGCATGCCCGTGTTCCTGGGCTCGCAGCTCTTCGCACACGCCTACCGGCATTGGCTTTGACACTGGCGTGGCATAGACTTCCTGCAGGTCGCGCGTTAGAACTTTGAGGTCAAGCGGCAGGGTGTCGAAGATGCCGGCGATGTCGTGATATGACGGAATGACACCGCAATCGAGACAGATTTCCATCGCCACCACGCACAAGACGCAATAGATGAGCGAGAAGTTGAGCCTCCATGCCCAGGGCACGCGCAACGCATATGAGATGGCAAAGAACGCGCCGCCCAGCAGCACGAGCGCCGCCGTGCCCGAGAAACGTTGGATGCGAAAGGACGAGGACCGGCCCACCAGGATAAAAAAGGCCACAAAGTTAAAGACCGTCCACACGAGGACGGCGAAATAACCCCAGCCGTACGCGTAATCGTTGCTCCAGGTGTCGCTTGTACGGTCAAAGTGGAAGACCTGCTGGTAAAAATCGTTGGTGAGCACAAATCCGATAAGCAGGATAGCCACAATCCACAGCGCAGCGCAGTAGCGGCGACCCAGGCGGTGTTGCTCCAGGCCCGCAAGGCGCAAACCACACAACTGGTAGAGCAGCGGAATGAGTGTCATGGGCACGTAGTACAGGTACCACAGCACGGTGGCATAGAACGGCGTGAACGACTTGTATTTGAGAATGACTTCGATCATCCACAGGGCGCAGATGGTGGCGATGGCAACAAGGCGGCGGCGCAACACATAGTCCAAACAGCGCAGATAGACCGATACGCCCCAAATTGAAAATACAATTGCAGCGACAAGCAGCGGGAGAGAGTTCGAATGGACGAGCGCACCCACGACCTCTTCGGACACCTCGCTATAGGCGGGCACGGCGTTAGAAAGTTTGGGGTCGAAGGCGAACAGCGCCGGCAAGACTGCCAAAAGCATGAGGAACAGCGCAGTGATGACACCGGCGATAGCGAAGACGCGGTGACGGTACACCTGATGTGTTATGCCAACAAGGAATCGCGGCATGGCGAAGAGCCTGCCGCCCCTGGGATCCGCCACGGGTGCAGATCGAGCGGCCGCGTGGCCAATATGTCGTGCGCGGGTACCCATAGTGCTTTTAGTGTACCGACAGGCAGACTCAAAAAGCGGGCCACATGTCCCAAAATCCGCAGACGGCAAGGCGCCCC
>CAJLOU010000086.1 GCA_905208345.1 uncultured Collinsella sp. | reverse complement strand
CCGCAGGTGCGGTAAGGGCTACCGCACGGGCCGATACTCAAAGCCCATTGTGGCATCCCGAGCCCGCGGAAAGAAGCTGCGCCGCGGGGGAGGCGACCCAAATGGCTTTCTCATATCGTCTTGCGTTTACGGGCTTTTGTCTCACATAGTAGCTGTGTTTTATAACCCTCGTTTGTCGCATCTTCTGTGAACGGGCTACAATAACTTAGTCTGTGCGATCTGGAGGTGAACATGGCTGAAGCTGGTATCGGCGTTGATATCGTCGAGATTTCCCGCATGAAATCAATTCTTGAAAAGACGCCGTCGTTTGCTCGGCGTGTGTTTACCGAAGAAGAGCGTGCGTATTGCGATGCATCATCGCGTCCTGCTGCTCACTATGCGAGCCGCTTTGCTTCGCGCGAGGCGGTACTTAAAGCTCTCGGCACGGGTTTTAGTCAAGGCGTGGGTCGCAAGGATGTTTCGGTTACGCGTGATAAACTCGGCAAACCGAAGGCGCTGCTTTCGGGCCGTGCTCTCGAGATCGCTCAAGAACTGGGTGTTGTTGAGGTCGCTCTTTCCATTACGCTTACAGGAGACTTGGCCGTTGCGAATGCCATCGCGATTACCGAAGATGCTCGGCCTAAGCCAAAAGAGGAAAAGGTGAGCACCAAGAAACGCGTAGCGCAGACATTTAAAGAGGCTCGCTCTGTTTTAGATGAGCTTGAGCAGCTGCAGAATTCAGCATTGACGGAGCACCTGGGCGATGCTTCGCAAGATACGCTAGGAGCATAGATGAAACCGGTTTTGAGTACCGAAGAAGTCGTTCGTCTCGAGGATATCATCGAACGCGAAGGGACTTCGAAGGCCGAGCTTATGGAGCTAGCGGGTGAGTTTGCCGCCAACGAGGTCTTGAAGCTCAATCCCGATCGGGTTCTCGTTCTGGTCGGTTTTGGTAATAATGGCGGCGACGGTTGGGTTGCCGCCGATATCCTGAGCCATAAGGGTGTGGACGTGGATATCGTTTCTCCGGTTGAGCCGGATGAGATTCCTGCTGCTCTGGCACGTCATGTTGCTCGTCGTACTGCCGGCCGCGATGTGCACGTTTGCGTCGGCCCCTCGCGTGACGAACTCGAGGTTTTGATCGATAAGGCCGATGTTGTTGTCGATGCCATTTTTGGTACCGGTTTCCACGGAAATCTGCGTGCGCCGTTCTCCATCTGGATTCCTACGGTCAATGAATGCGCCGATTGTGTCGTATCCATTGATGTTCCCTCGGGCCTGAATGCCGAGACGGGCGTTGTTGATGACGACTGCATTCGTGCCGAGCATACGGTGACGATGATTGCGCCCAAGATTGGTCTGTATAGCGCTGATGGTCCTGAGTATGCTGGCGATTTGATCTGCGGCAATCTTTACGACCGTCTTGACGAGGTCATCGATGATGTCGACCATGCCGCCGAGATTGTCGAGCCCGGTGACCTGGTGGATTTCTTTGCTCCGCTGCCCACGAATATTGATAAGTATTCTCGCGGTTCCGTCCTTATTGTTGCCGGCTCGGCGCAGTATCCTGGCGCTGCCATTATGGCCGCCAAGTCTGCTGCCCGCGCGGGTGCCGGCTATGTGGCTGTCGCGACGCCCGATTCGTGTGCCAATCTTATTCGTATGGCACTTCCCTCGATTCCGGTTTTTGCTATTCCGTCCGATTCCCGCGGCTCTTTTGGTGCCGCTGCTCGTATGACCGTGTGCGAGATTGCAAAGAAGTACAGCTGCGTACTGTGCGGTCCCGGCATGACGACGTCTGCCGGTGCCATGCAGGTGGTTTCGGGCTTGTTGGAGCTTGATGTGCCGCTGATCCTCGATGCCGATGCGCTCAACTGCCTTTCTAAGATTGCTATCGACGGTATCGATAGCAACCCTGAGATGTACCGCCGTGAGCAGCCGCTCGTCATGACGCCGCACTATCGCGAGCTTTCGCGCTTGGTTGCCGGTGACGAGGTTAACGATCTGGGGACTGCAATTGCGGCCGCGCAGAAGGTTGTCTGGGCTGCTGGCTCCGACAATCTCGTGGTTATTGCCAAGGGGCCGACGACGGCTATCTGTGGCGTTGAGCGCGTGCTTTTGCCACTCTCGGGTCCGGCGTCGTTAGCGACTGCCGGTTCGGGCGATGTTCTTGCGGGCATTTTGGCTGGCACACTGGCTACCATGCGTGATGAGATGGATCGCTGGGAGCTGCTGTATTCGTATGCCGTTGCACTTCACAGTTACGCGGGTTTTGCCGCGGCGACGGAGTACGGTGAGAAGAGTGTTATTGCGACCGATCTGATCGACTTGATCGGTCCTGCCATGGAATTGGCGGCAAAGGACGCACTCGATGATCTGGGAATCATGGACGAAGGGTCGGATGACTAATCATGAATAAAGCCGATTTAACGCGCTGGTCCTGGGTTGAGATTGACCGAGGGGCGCTTCGCCGCAACACGAGGGCTTACAAGAATCTGCTCGATCCACGTCAGCGACTGTGCTGCGTGGTCAAGGCCGATGCCTATGGCCATGGTGCCGTCGAGTGCGCCAAAATCATGTACTCGGCCGGTGCCGACATGTTTGCCGTGGCGACGGTTAGTGAAGGCGTTGAGCTTCGACAGGGCGGGATTACGAAACCCATCCTGATCCTGAGCGAGCCGCCTATCGAGGCAATTCCGACGTTGCTCGAGTTCGATATCATGCCTTCGATCTATACGTCCGATTTCGCCCTTGCCTATGGCGAGTGCGCTGTCGCGGCAGGCAAGGTGGGTAAGTACCATCTAGCCATCGAGACGGGCATGAACCGCATCGGTGTTCACTACACGCAGGTGCTCGACTTTGTTCGTGGTATTAGCTTCCATCGCGGTATCCAGTGTGATGGCGTCTTTACGCACTTTGCAACGGCCGATGAACCTTCGGGTTGGGACTACAAGCTGCAGTGCCAGCGCTTTACCGAAGCCGTTCAAGCCATTAAGGACGCGGGTTTTGAGTGCGGTATCGTGCACTGTGCCAACACGCCGTCCTCGATGCTCGATCCCTCGATGCATTTTGATATGATTCGCGCCGGTGTTGGCTTGTACGGCATGCAGCCGTGCGAGCTGAGCAGCCGCGTGATGCAGCTCGATCCTGTTATGAGCGTGCATGCGCGCGTGACGCGCGTGGCGCATCCTGCAATGGGCGAAGGCGTGGGCTACGGATTTACCTACCGCGTGCCGCGCACACGCGTTCAGATTTGCACGCTGCCGATTGGATATGCGGACGGTCTTTCGCGTACACTCTCCAATCGTATGGACGTGCTGTATCGCGGTGAACGTGTGCGTCAGGTGGGTAACATCTGCATGGACCAGTTTATGGTCGCCATCCAGTCCAATCCGGCGCATGAGATTCCCGAGGCCGAGTATGGTGACGAGATGATCATTGTCGGCCGCGATGGAGATGCCGAGATTACCATGGACGAGATGGCGCGCCTACGCGGCACGATTAACTACGAGGTCGCTTGCGGCTTTGGTATGCGTCTCGACAAGGTCTACGTGTAGGAGTCGCTATGGGCGTCATGCACATTCCCGGCCATAGCCATCAGGCGCCGCGTGAGGTCGCACTCGAGGAGATCGAGGCCGTTCTGGGCGATTGTCACCTTTGCCAGCTTTACCAGTCGCGCCACAACATCGTGTTTGGCGTGGGAAACCCCCGCGCTCGCGTGATGTTTATTGGCGAGGCACCGGGCCGTAATGAGGATTTGCAGGGCGAGCCCTTTGTGGGGGCGGCAGGCGAGGACCTCAACGGCATTTTGTCGCTGGCGGGGCTCAAACGCGAAGACGTCTACATTGCCAACGTGCTTAAGTGCCGCCCGCCGGGAAACCGCAATCCACGTCCCGAGGAAGTGCTGGCTTGCTCGCCGTTTTTGCGTGAGCAGATTCGAAGCATCTGGCCCGATATTATCGTGACGCTCGGCAACCCCGCGACGCACTTTGTGCTTAAGACCGAGATCGGCATCACCAAGCTGCGCGGCAGGTTCCACCAGATGGGGCATTTTGTAGTAATGCCCACTTTCCATCCGGCAGCAGCGCTACGCAATCCGGCGTGGCAGGAGCTGCTGGAGGAAGACTTTAAGATGCTGGGCGATTATCTGGAGCGACATCCCGCACCAGAGGACGCCTCGGAATAATAAGGAGCATATATGTCCCTGGAGCGCCTGGGGGTAGGTACTTACAAAACGACTTGCGCTGCCGATACGGAGTACTTTGGCGAGCTAATTGCACCGTGCCTTGAGGACGGCGATGTGCTCATCCTGACTGGTGGCCTGGGAGTGGGCAAAACTCACTTTACCAAGGGCGTCTCGCGCGGGCTGGGCGATGGGCATATGGTTACGAGCCCTACGTTTGCGCTCATGGCCGTTCACGATCAAGGTCGTATTCCGCTGTTTCACTTTGATCTATACCGCCTGGAGCATGCCTACGAGCTCGAGGATACGGGCATTTTCGATGTGCTGGGCTATGAGGGTGCTTGCCTGCTGGAATGGGGCGAACAATTCCAGGACGAGCTGACGGATGAGTATCTTTCGGTGACGCTCAAGCGTGATGAGGGCGACAGCGATGTGCGAACGATAACGCTTGAGGCGCACGGTGACCGCGCAATGGAGCTTTCCCATTTGATTGATAAGGCTGTACAAGATGAGCTTGCATAACGACAACGCGCTGGTGATGGCGCTCGATACCTCGACCGACATGCTTGCCTGCGCGGCAAGCTGGATTGATGGGCAGACGGGCGAGACGAAGCTCGTGAGTGGCGACCACATGTGTCGCCGTCACGCCAACGTTGAGCTCGTGAATACCGTTGATGGCGTGCTGGCTCAAGCCGGTCTGGATCGCAGCGATGTTGGTTGCTACGTGGTCGGCCGCGGCCCGGGGTCGTTTACGGGTGTGCGCATCGGCATCTCCACTGCCAAGGGCCTCGCGCGTGGTGCCAATGTTCCGCTGCTGGGCGTGTCAACGCTTGACGCTTGCGCTTGGACGGCGTGGAAGGCTGGCGTGCGCGGCAAGCTTGGTATCTTGGCCGATGCTATGCGCGGTGAGGTATATCCGGCGCTGTATATGCTGGTCGATGAGGGTCCCGAGCGTCAATTTGAGCGCGAACACGTGGTCAAGGCCGCCGTGGCGCTCGATGAGTGGCGCCAAGCAGCGGACTGGGACCAGGTTCAGCTGACCGGTGACGGTCTCGTGCGCTATGGCAAGCTGCTGGGTGAGGACGAGACCGTCCGCTGCGTGGAGCGCGACCTGTGGTGGCCTTCGGGCGAGGGCTTGCTGCTCGCGCACGCTGCGGGTGACGGCGATCCGGCTCGCGTCCTGCCGATTTACACGCGCCTTTCGGATGCCGAGGAAAACGAGCGCAAGCGTCTTGGTCTTGCCGAGAGTGCGCAGAGCGAAATTACGGGCGTTGCCGATGAGCTCGCCGGTCGTCATCTGCAGTTCCGTCCCATGGGCGCGGCGGATGCCGAGGGCGCGAGCGCGCTGGAGGCTGCCTGCTTTGAAGGTGCCGGACACGAGGCGTGGACGCCGGGCATGTTCCTGTCCGAACTGGGCGAGGACGTCGCTGCGCCGCGTAGTTGGTGGGTGGCACACGACGATGGCAAGCTGCTGGGCCTTGCCGGCGGTATGGTCGTGGACGGTGATGTGCAGATTCTGGATGTCGCCGTCGACCCGGCACATCGCCGTGAGGGCATTGCCCGCAAGCTGCTGTCGCACGTGAGCTATGATGCCCAGATGCTCGGCTGCACCACGGCTTCGCTCGAGGTCGAGGACGGCAACGAGGGAGCGATTGCGCTTTATAACGCTCTGGGCTTTACCGAGGCAGGACGGCGCCGCGGCTACTATGGTGCCGGCAAGGATGCCATCGTCATGACGGCCCCGCTGCCCCTGGTACTTCCGGTCGACAATGCTTCGCCGGAGCCGACGGCGGCAGAGCAGCGCGTATGGCCGCTGCCTGCGCCTGGGCGCTCCGAGGGGGAGCGTGCCGAAATTGAGCGCCGCCGCCTAGTGCTCGCTATCGAGAGTTCCTGCGACGAGACGGCCGTGGCGATTATCGATGCGGATGGCAATATGCTGGCCAACCAGGTGTCGACACAGATTGATTTTCACGCCCGCTTTGGCGGCGTGGTGCCCGAGATCGCCTCGCGCAAACACGTTGAGGTGATTGTGAGTGTCGTGGATGCGGCGCTCGAGGATGCCGCAGCATCGCTTGGTCTTGAGGGTGGAGCCATTGCCCCCAGCGAGCTTGCCGCCGTGGGCGTGACACAGGGTCCGGGCCTGGTGGGCGCGCTCGTGGTTGGCGTCGCCTTCGCCAAAGGCTTTGCCTACGCTGCCGGCAAGCCGCTCGTGTGCGTCAACCATCTGGAGGGGCACCTGTTTGCCAACTTGCTAGCGCAGCCCGACCTCAAGCCGCCGTTCATCTTCACGCTTGTCTCGGGCGGGCACACCATGCTCGTGCACGTGAAGGCATGGGGCGACTACGAGGTGCTCGGTGAGACACTCGACGACGCTGTGGGCGAGGCCTTCGACAAGGTAGCCAAGGCATTGGGTCTGGGCTATCCCGGTGGCCCCATCATTTCCAAGCTGGCCGAGACGGGCAACCCCAAGGCGATCGATTTCCCCCGTGCGCTTAACAGCAGAGGAGACTATCGCTTCTCGCTTTCGGGCCTTAAAACCGCTGTGACGCTCTACATTGAACAGGAGACCAAGGCCGGGCGCACGATTCACCTGCCCGATCTGGCAGCTTCGTTTGAGGCAGCTGTCTTTGACGTGCAGTACAAGAAGGCCAAAAACGCATTGCACGCTACCGGATGCAAGGAATACTGCATCGGTGGCGGCGTCTCGGCCAACCCGCATCTGCGCGAGATGATGATCAAGAAGCTTGGGCGTCAGGGGATTCGCGTAACGGTGCCGCCCTTGTCTGCCTGTACCGATAACGCAGCCATGATTGCGGAGGTCGCTCGCCGTAAATTCGACCGAGGTGAAATCTCGCCGTTCGACGTCGACGCCGATCCAAACATGACGCTGTAGCTGATACGGTGCGGTCCCCGGACGGAGGGGCCGGATATAAGGTTTCCTGCTCTACAGTCCTACGCAAGACGAAGGCCACATTAAGTGGCCTTCTTTGCGTGCGGAGCTCGCGATAAACCTTATATCCGGCCCCTCCGTCCGGCTCCCACGGCTCTCAGGGGCATCTCTCATGCAAAAACTGTCGTGGGGTAAAGTCCGAGGTCAGTGGCGTTTAATACCGAGAAATCCAAAAAAGTTGAAAATTCATTACAAATTTGCGTTGACTTTAGGCAACTAAAGTTTCATACTCCTTTTCAACCACTGGGGGATGTGAACACGCACGGATCGTTCGCATCATGATTGAAGAGGATTTCTTAGACATGTTCACGCATCAGCTAAACATTATCAGCGTAGTAATTATCTGATGCGGGTTAGCACATACAGCTAGCCCGTACGATAACGGGCGGCTGATGAAGATGAGGGCCGTCGAGCGCAACCGACGGCCCTCATTTTTTATGTCTGAGTAGTTCTTTTTAGAGGAGGAAATGTAATGAACGGAGTTTTGCTCATGGTTGTGGCTGCGGCGGTGCTCGCCTGCGGCTATCTGGGCTACGGCCGCTGGTTGGCCAACAAGTGGGGCGTTGACAAAGAGGCCCTCACGCCGGCCAAGCGCATGAAGGACGGCAAGAGCTTCTCGCCTGTCTCCGCCTTCACCGCGTTCTCGCACCAGTTCAGCTCGATCTGCGGTGCCGGCCCTGTCACGGGTACGATCGTCGCCATGGCCTTTGGCTGGCTGCCCGTCGTGCTTTGGGTCCTCGTCGGTGGCATCTTCTTTGGCGCCGTCCATGACTTTGGCGCCCTGTACGCTTCGATGAAGAACAACGGCAAGTCGCTCGCTCAGCTCATCGAGAAGTACATCGGCAAGACCGGCCGTCGCCTGTTCCTGCTGTTCTGTTGGCTGTTCTGCATCATCGTCATCGCCGCTTTCACCGACATGGTCTGCAAGACGTTCATGTTCACCCCGGCCGTTGACGCTTCTGGTGCTGCTACCGGTGCCATCGACTTCACCAAGTCCTATGCCGCCGGCTGCGCTGGTACCATCTCCATCCTGTTCACCTTTGTCGCTATCGCCTTTGGTTGGGCCCAGAAGAAGTTCAACCTCACCGGCGCTGCCGAGTTCGTCACCGGCGTGGTCCTCATGGTTCTCATGTTCGCCGTCGGTATGCAGTTCCCGGTCTACCTGGATAAGTTCCAGTGGTTCGCCGTCGTCATGGTCTACCTGGTCTTCGCTGGCGCTATGCCCATCCAGATGCTCAAGACCCCGCGTGACTACCTCACTTCCATCATGATGATCGTCATGATCGTCTGCGCTGTCCTCGGCATCGTCGTCCTGGGCGTCAACGGTCAGGCCACTATCACCGCTCCGGTCTTTACCGGCTTCTCCACTGCCTCCGGCATGATGTTCCCGGTCCTGTTCGTCTCCGTCGCATGCGGTGCTCTCTCCGGTTTCCACAGCCTCGTTTCTTCCGGCACCTCTTCCAAGCAGGTCGAGAAGGAGCAGGACGCCGTCAAGGTCGGCTACGGCGCCATGATCGTCGAGTCCTTCGTCGGCATCCTTGCCATCATCGTCGCCGGCA
>CAJLOU010000085.1 GCA_905208345.1 uncultured Collinsella sp. | reverse complement strand
TCGGGATCGTGCCAGTCATAGAGAAAGTAATCGTGCAGCAGGGCCCCGCGCAGCAACGAGGCGCGGTCGACCGAGACACCGACACGGCCCAGGCGCTCGGCAAAGGACAGACTTGCCCGCGCCACCGAGGTCACATGTGCATAGACCGTCACATCACCATGCTGGATAAACCCGTGCGTCAGGTCCAAGCGGCCCGCCTGGGCGAGCTGACGGGCGGCATAGTCAACCTCGCGCGCGATTTTCTCGGCACGAACGGTATCGGACATGCTGCCTCCTTCCAGCGGCCCGCGGCGACAAGCCACGGCCTGCGCACAATCGATAAAAACATCATGGAACACATCAGTATGGCATCGGACAAAACGTTTTGCCCCACCAGTTGGCGAATTACCGCGCCGCCGTCACATATCAAACGCCAAAATGTGCGAGACTGTCTTGTGCAATTGTGCCGGCCGAGGGAGTGCCGGCGCACGATTCGCATGGAGTAACCCACAACGATGCTGTTTACGCAAACGACAACGCCCGAGGACGTCAAGGCTCTCGACCGCGCCGAGCTTCCGCTGCTCTGCGGCGAGATTCGCCACGCCATCCTCGAAAGCTCCGCCGCCGTCGGCGGGCACGTTGCCCCCAACTTGGGCGTCGTTGAGCTCACGGTCGCGCTCCATCGCGTGTTTAACTCCCCCACCGACAAAATTGTCTTTGACGTGTCGCACCAGACCTACGCCCACAAGGCGCTGACCGGGCGCGCGTACACCTATATCAATCCGGAGCGTTATGGTGAGGCTTCTGGCTTTGCCAATCCCAACGAGTCCGAGCACGACCTGTTCGCCATGGGCCATACCTCCACGTCGGTGAGCCTGGGCTGCGGCCTTGCCCACGCGCGTGACCTGGCGGGCGACACGTATAACGTCATCACCATCATTGGCGACGGCTCGCTTTCGGGCGGCCTGGCGTTTGAGGGCTTTAACAATGCCGCCGAACTCGATAGCAACCTGATCATCATCGTCAACGATAACGACCAGTCCATTGCCGAGAACCATGGCGGCCTGTATCGCAATCTGGCCGAGCTGCGCGCCAGCAACGGTGCCTGTGAGCGCAACGTCTTCCGCGCGATGGGGCTCGACTACCGCTATCTGGACGCCGGTAACGATGTGTTGGCCCTCGTCGACGCGTTGCAGGAACTGCGCAATATCGATCACCCCATCGTGCTGCACGTCTCCACCGCCAAGGGCAAGGGCTTTGAGCCAGCCCAGAGCGACCCGGAACGCTGGCACCACGTGGGTCCGTTTGACATGGCGACTGGGCGCAAGCTCTGCCCGGGCCATCCGAGCGAGCCCGCACCGCGCACCTATGCCGATATTACGGGCGAGGCGCTCAGCACCGCCATCGAGCGCGATTCGCAGGTCGTGGGCATCACGGCCGCCACGCCCTACATCATGGGCTTTACACCCGAGCTTCGCGCTGCGGCAGGTAAGCAGTTTGTCGACGTGGGCATTGCCGAGGAGCACGCCGTAACTTTTGCCACCGCGCTTGCGCGCTCGGGCGCCAAGCCAGTCTTTGGTGTGTACGGCACGTTTTTGCAGCGCGCCTACGACGAGCTGTGGCACGACCTGTGCCTCAACGATGCCCCCGCAACCATCTTGGTGTTTGGCGCGTCGATCTTTGGCACCACATCCGAGACGCACCTCTCGTTCTTTGATATTTCCATGCTGGGCGCTCTTCCCAACATGCGCTACTTGGCGCCGGCCTGCATGGAGGAATACCTGTCCATGCTGAGCTGGTCGCTCGACCACCGCGAGCATCCCGTGGCGATCCGCGTACCGGGCATTGGCCTGGTTAGCCGCCCCGATTTGGCGCCCGCCGAGGACACCGACTACAGCGCCGTTCGCTACAACGTGGTGCGCCAGGGCCGCGACGTTGCCGTGCTCGCGCTCGGCGATTTCTTTGAGCTAGGCGAGCGTGTGGCAAACCGCTTGGCCGCCGAGTACGGTATCGAAGCCACGCTCGTCAACCCGCGCTTCGCAACCGAGCTCGACCGCGAGTTCCTCGACAGCCTTGCCGCCGAGCATCGCGTCGTCGTCACCCTCGAGGACGGCATCTTGGACGGCGGCTGGGGCGAGCGCGTGGCGTGCTACCTGGCCTGCACGCCCGTGCGCACGCGCACCTTCGGCATCGCCAAGGGCTTCCCCGACCGCTACGACCCCAACGAGCTGCTCGCTCAGAACGGCATGACGGTCGAGAACATGGCCGCAGAGGCCGTAAGACTACTAAACGAGTAGAAAAACCTCCGCAACGGCAAACGCCCTTGCGGAGGTTTTTATTTTCGCGACGCAACTATCTTGATCTGTAACACCTAGAGACCAAATTAACGTCCAGATGTTACAGATCGAGACGAACCGTTTAAGCCCCTGATGTTTATCTCAATCTGTAACAATTAGGGGCCAAATCCTCGTCCAACTGTTACAGATCGAGACATTCGAATTCCCCTGAAGAGAAAATCTCAATCTGTAACAGTTACTCAACATAAACGGCTGCAGATGTTACAGATCGAGATAATACGGCTAGCGGTAGCTTCGCTTGAGGATCTCGACGACATCGGGCTCGGTCAGGGCGACGGGATCGTGGCCGAACAGAGCGCCGTTGGTCGTTAGGGCATTGTGCGCGATGGCGGGCAGCTCATCGGCGGTAATCCCCCATTCGCTCATGGCAAGATCGGCAACATGGCAGGCTTTCATCAAGCGGGTAAGCTCAATTACAAAATCGTGCGGATCATCCGCGGCAACATTGCCCATCAGGCGTGCCATGTCGATATAGCGCTCGGGCGCGGCACCGTGATCGATCATCCACGTGTGGTAGGCACGCGCGATCATGATGAGGCCGGCGCCGTGCGGCAGGCCGTGATGATGTGCACTCATGCCATGCTCAAGGCCATGGCATCCCGCGCAGCCCGAGCACACCATGGCATAGCCGCCGAGCGTGTTGGCAAAAGCGAGCTCGGCACGCGCATCCAGGTCGTCGCCGCTGTTCACGCACGCAGCCAGCGAAGCCGCGGCGCGTCGAATACCCTCGCGGCAAACCATGTCGCCCATGGGCGTATTGGTATTGGCGATATAGCACTCGACGTTGTGGAACAGGGCGTCGAATCCCTGATAAGCCGTCAAGCGCGCCGGAACGCTCACCATCAGCTCGGGGTCGACGACCGAGAGCACCGGGAACAGACGCGGGTCGCCCAAGCGGAGCTTCTCGTCGTTCTCCTCGCAGGAGATTACGCCGCCCGCATCGGCCTCGGAGCCGGTGCCGGCCGTGGTGGTCACGCACACCAGCGGCAGCGGATCGTTGGGGATGGGCAGCCCAAGCGCGGTGCCGCCGTTCACAAAGTCCCAAATGTCACCGGGGCACTCGTTGCCCTCGGCATCCGCGTGCGGGTTTGCCGCCACCGCGCAGATGCCCTTGCTGCCGTCCATGACCGAGCCGCCGCCGAGTGCCAGCACAAAGTCGCAGCCATGGGTGCACGCCATCCAGCCACCTGCGTTGACGGTTTCGCGCAGCGGGTTGGGCTCAATGCGGTCGAACAGCTCGTGTGCCACGCCGGCGCGGTCGAGCTCGGCCTCCACGCGCTCCAGATAGCCAAAGCGCTTGACCGAGTTGCCGCCGGTCGTGACGATGAGCGCCTTGGTGCCGGGGAGTTTCTGTGCACCCAGCTCGCTCAGCTTGCCCGCGCCAAACAGCACCCTGGTCGGCGCGAAGAATGTATAGCCGTTCATGCAACGATCTCCTCACGTATATATATGTGTCGCGTTGCCGCCATTATAGCGACCGCTGCGAGCGCCCGCTCCCGCCGCAAGGCGTCGCTTCAACAGCGATAATCGACGTTTCCCCAGATAAAACCTACCAAAATAAACCTGTCCCTTTTTGGTAGGTAGAATAACCCATAAGGTTAGTATGTTTCTAAGTTATTTCGTGTTGACCCATTTGAGCGCGATGGGGTATAACTCTACTCAACCGCTAGGGATTTTATTGAGAAAGGTGTTCTACCATGAGCAAGAACCTCTCCCAGCAGGTCGTTCTCGACCGCCGCGGCTTTGTCGCCGCCACCTTCGCAACCGTCGCCGGCCTTGGTCTTGCCGGCTGCTCCGACACCAGCGCCGAGGCCGACAAGGGTTCCGCCGCCGGCTCCTCCAAGGGCTCCGAGGATACCGAGGTTTCCGCTACGCTCGATGCCAAGGCATTCGACAAGCTCGTCGACAACGGCCCCAAAGCCGACGACGATGCCATCGCCGCCAGCACCTGGGCCACGGCCGTCAAGGACGCCGGCGTCTTTAAGATCGGTGGCGTTCAGACCTCCACGCTCTTCTCCCTCCTCAACGAGAAAGACGGTCAGACCCGCGGCTTCGATGCCGGTATCGCACAGCTCCTGTCCAACTACATTCTGGGCGAGAACAAGGTCGAGATCACCCAGGTGACCTCGGACACGCGCGAGTCCGTCCTGCAGAACGGCCAGGTCGACGCTGTCTTTGCCACCTACACCATCACTGACGAGCGCAAGAAGCTCGTCTCCTTTGCCGGTCCCTATTACTACACGCAGCAGGCTATCCTGGTGCTCGCCGATAACGACGACATCAAGAGCGTCGACGACCTGGCCGACAAGAACGTCGCCGTCCAGTCCGGCTCCAACGGCCCCGCCATCCTGGAGGAGCTCGCTCCCAAGGCCAGCCAGCAGGAGTTCAAGACCGACGAGGAGGCCCGCCAGGCACTCCAGCAGGGCCGCGTTGACGCCTACGTCATCGATAACAACATGCAGCAGAGCGCCCTGGTCCGCGAGCCCGATAAGTACAAGATCGCCGGCAAGCCCTTCGGCAGCAAGGAGCCCTATGGCATCGGCCTGCCGCTCGATTCCGACGGTGTCGCCTTTGTCAACGACTTCCTTAAGAAGATCGAGGATGACGGCACCTGGACCGAGCTGTGGCAGATCTGCATCGGTGACCGTACGGGCGACACCAATGTTCCTGAGCTGCCCGAGATCGGCGCCTAGACAGCGAGCCTAGTAACGGCCGCAACGAAACCATACGGAAACGCACGATGTGCTTTATTGCGATAAACTGTTTCCTTACTGAGTTGTCGGGGCTTCCGTACACACGGGAGCCCCTTTCCTTATCGGCGGGAGGTCCGCATGAGTCTCTCCGAGCTCTGGTCGCTCTATGGCCAGAACTATATCGACGCGCTGCTCGCAACCTGGGGCATGACGCTTGAGTCGTTTGTCATCGCCATGGTGCTGGCCGTCGCCGTCACCGTGATGCGCGTGTCGCCGCTCAAGCCGCTGCGCGTCTTTGGCGACCTGTATGTCCAGGTCTTCCGTAACATCCCCGGCATCGCGCTGCTCATCATCGTCGTCTATGCGCTGCCGCCGCTCAAGGTCGTCCTGCCCTACCGCACCTGCGTTATCGTCGCCACGGTCCTTTTGGGCTCGGCCTTTGGCTCCGAGAACTTTATGAGCGGCATCAACACCGTCGGCGTCGGCCAGGTCGAAGCCGCACGTTCGCTCGGCATGAGCTTCAGCCGTATCCTCGCCAAGATTGTGATTCCGCAGGCGCTGCGCTCGAGCGTACTACCCATGACCAACCTCTTTATCGCCGTCATGCTCACTACCGCCTTGGGCAGCCAGGTGCCGCTTAAGCCGCAAGAGCTCACCGGCGTGGTGAGCTATATCAACACGCGCTCGCTCGGCGGCGTCGTCGCGTTCTTTATCTCGGCGCTCGGCTACCTGGGCACGGCCTTTGTGGTGAGCCACATTGGCAACTATATCGATAAGAAGGTGAGGATCCTCCGATGAGCAAGCACTCCACCTCCGCACTCACCATGCGCGATGCGCTCTACGAGGCTCCCGGCCCCAAGATGCGCGCCAAGATTCGCATCGGCACCGCCATCTCGCTTGTTGCTGTCGCCGCGCTCGCCATCCTGGTACTGCAGCGCTTTTATGTGACCGGTCAGCTTTCGGTCCACTATTGGTATTTCTTTACGCACCTCACCACCTGGAAGTTCTTGCTTGCCGGCTTTGAGGGCACCGTTAAAGTTGCACTCACCGCCGGCGTCATTGCACTGGTACTGGGCTTAGCCCTTATGCTCGGCCGTACCAGCGGCATCAAGCCGTTACAGCTGGTCTGCCGTGTGCTCACCGATTTCTTCCGCGGCGTGCCGAGCCTGCTGTTCATCTACTTCTTCTTTTTGGTGCTGCCCCAGTACAAGATCGCGCTACCGTCATTTTGGATGCTCACACTGCCTGTCGCGCTCGCTGCGGCCGGCGTGCTGGCCGAGATTTTCCGCGCCGGCGTCAATGCCGTGCCGCGCGGTCAGGTCGAGGCAGCCCAGGCGCTCGGTCTCTCCAAGGCCAAAATCACCTTTAAAATCGTGTTGCCGCAGGCTATTCGGTTTATCATTCCGTCGTTGATTTCGCAGCTTGTGGTCGTAGTCAAAGACACCACCGTCGCCTATGTGGTGAGCTACCCCGACCTCATGCAAAATGCCCGTGTGCTCATTACCAACTACGACGCCCTCGTGTCGGTCTACCTGGTTATCGCGGTCATCTACGTCCTCATCAACGTCGCGATCAACAAGGCCGCTGTCTATGTTTCGCACAAGACCGGCGCGACCATCATCCGCTAACGCTTTGCCATTTCGAGTCATAAGGAGCCGAGCACCATGGCACAGAGCACCTCTTCCACCGGCAATCAGCCGCTGATCGAGCTCAGACACGTCGATAAGCACTATGGCGATCTACACGTCCTCAACGACATCAATCTCTCGGTCGACCGCGGCGAGGTCGTCGTTGTGATCGGGCCCTCGGGCTCGGGCAAGTCGACCATGTGCCGCACTATCAACCGTCTGGAAACCATCGACTCGGGCGAGATTCTCATCGAGGGCGAGCCCCTGCCGCAAGAAGGCAAGGATCTTGCCCGCATGCGTGCCGAACTGGGCATGGTGTTTCAGCAGTTCAATCTGTTCGCACATATGACCGTACTGCAGAACGTCATGCTGGGACCGGTCGATGTGCTGGGTGTCTCCAAGGACGAGGCCCGCGAGCGCGCCATGGACCTGCTGGGCCGCGTGGGCGTTGCCGAGCAGGCCGATAAGGTGCCCGCACAGCTCTCGGGCGGCCAGCAGCAGCGCGTAGCCATCGCCCGCTCGCTTGCCATGCAACCCAAGGCCATGCTTTTTGACGAGCCCACGAGCGCCCTTGACCCCGAAATGATCAACGAGGTGCTCGAGGTCATGGTCCGTCTGGCCCAGCAGGGCATGACGATGATCGTCATTACGCACGAGATGAACTTCGCCCGCCGCGTTGCCGATCGCGTCGTGTTTATGGCCGACGGCCAGATCGTGGAAACCGGCACACCCGACGAGTTCTTCGACCATCCCCAGACCAAGCGCGCCCAGGACTTCCTCAACTCCATCAAGGGTCACTAACCCAATTGCCACGCGGGCAAATTCATCAGTAACGTTTGCTCCGCGCCACCCCTGTGCCATGTCCACCCGGATTCGAAAGCTACGCCCATGATCGGAACCCGCACCTCATCGTCCTACACTCCGCACGTCGACGTCGATCCCGCCGACCGTCCGCTCATCCTGGTCGCACCACGCTGGGAAGAAGCGAAACCCTATTTGAGCGAGACGCTCTCCCCCAACGAGGAGATTGCGAGCGTCTTTGTCGATGCCATCCTTGCCGCCGGCGGCCTGCCGCTGCAGATGTCCATCACCGAGGACATTGAGGTCATCCGTCATTACGTCGATATCGCCGACGGCATCGCCATTCCCGGCGGCCCGGACGTCAACCCCAAGCGCTGGGGCGACGAGCGCCCCTACGACCCCACACTGTGCTGCGAGATTCGCGACCGTTTTGAGTTTAAGCTGGTTAACGAGGTACTCCGCGCCAAGAAGCCGCTCTTTACCACCTGCCGCGGCACGCAGCTGCTCAACGTCGCCACTGGCGGCACCCTGTGCATGGACGTGCCGAGCCTGGGCGCGCGCGAGGGCCGCACGCAGTGGCGCCATACCCACGTGCTCAACGACCCCGTGCATCCCGTCGAGGTCGTGCCGGGCTCGTTGCTGGAGCGCGCGCTTGGCGGGCACAGGCTTATCCAGACCAACTCCGCACACCACTGCTGCATCGATCGTCTGGGTAAAAGCACGCGCTTGGTCGCCAAGGCAACCGATGGCGTGCCCGAGTGCATCGAAGTCGAAGGCCAACCCTTCTGCCTGGGCGTGCAATGGCATCCCGAGTACACCTGGCAGACGCTCGAAACCGACTTTAACCTCTGGAAGTCGTTTGTCGAGGCGGCAGCCAAGGTCAAGCAGGCCCGCTAGCACGCGAACCACAAAACAGATAAGGGCGCCCCGCCGGCCACATGGTCCGGCGGGGCGCCCTTTCACCTATATGTGGCCGGCAAGCAGCCCAAGGCTCGCAAGCTTTTATTCAGCCGTCTCGCGCAGGGCCGACATCGTAGCCGCATATTGCTGCTGCAACGCATGCATTCCCTCGCGAGCGCCGTCAACGGCATCGGCACCGCGCAGCGCTTCGGTCACCACGACCGCCGGCTCGTACAGATTATCGAATCCCAGGTTCTGGCTCACGCCCTTGAGTGTGTGCGCTGCCATAAACGCACCCTGAGCGTCTCCCGCCGCCATGGCGGCCTCCAGCTTGTCCATGCTCTCGTCATCCAAAAACTTGAGGGCAAA
>CAJLOU010000084.1 GCA_905208345.1 uncultured Collinsella sp. | reverse complement strand
GACTCTTCATGACTACCGATCAGACAATCGATGTTGCGATTATCGGCGGCGGCCCCGCGGGCTATGCTGCAGCCATTTACGCGGCGCGCGCCAACCTAACGACGACCGTGATTGAGCAAGGTATGTCGGGAGGACAGATCGCCACAACCAATGAGGTCGAGAACTATCCGGGCATTCCGCTCTTGAGTGGCGCCGAACTCGGCGAGCGGTTTCAGCAACATGCAGAGGGCCTGGGAGCACAGGTTGCATGGAGCATGGTTGCGGGTATCGATTACGATGCGGATGTGGCGCTGTTTACGGTGCATCACGATATGGGCGATACGCTGGCCTCGAGCGTTATCGCTTGCATGGGTGCCACGCCGCGATCTGCTGGTTTTGTTGGCGAGGATACGTATCGCGGTCGTGGCGTTTCATATTGCGCAACATGTGACGGCATGTTCTTCCGCGGCAAACAGGTCTTTGTCATCGGCGGCGGCAATGCTGCCTGCGAGGAGGCTCTGTTCCTGTCAGATATTGCCAGCAGTGTGACCATCGTGCTGCGCCGCGACCAGTTTCGTGCGCCTGATGGTGTTGTTCAGAAAGTACTCGAAAAGGACAATATTACAGTTAGGTACCAAACTAGTATTGTTGAACTTTCTGGTGAAGCGATGCCAACGACGATTGCCTTTAAGGACAATGCATCCGGGGAAATTCATACCGAGTCATTTGAACCTGGCTCGTTTGGCATTTTTGTCTTTACCGGCACGCAACCCCATACCGAGCTTGTTGAGCATTTAGTCGATCTGGCGCCTGATGGCGGCATTCTGACTGATGAATCCATGGCGACACGCACGCCAGGTCTATTCGCTGCTGGCGACATCCGTTCCAAACGCTTACGCCAGGTTGTGACCGCCGTTTCTGACGGAGCCATAGCAGCAACGAGCGCATACGCGTTTCTCCGCGGATAAGTACGATAATATATCTTATGTAAGGTTGCTATCTTTAAAACAAAGTGGTTGGACGGTGCATCAATGTGCTGTCCAACCACTTTTACTTGCCGGCTATATGGTATGCAAAACTAGATAACCTAGAATACAATATAGCTAATGAACGGAGGATCCTTATGAACCACGCCAAACGCGTTATCCCGATGTCCGATACATCGGTCAGCATTAAGCCTGAGGATATTCAGCCCACTGTGCTGCCCGATGCATTTATTCAGTCCGATATCGTGCGCAAACTTAATACGTTGAGTCTGCCGCGCTATAACCAGTTGCCCAATGTGACGCTCTACCGCGACCAGGTTATTGAGTATGTTGCGCTGTGGATGGAGCCGCTGTCCATTTGCGTTGAGCAGCCTGTCATTACGCCATCGATGATCAATAACTATGTGAAGGTCGGCCTGGTGCCTGCTCCGGTCAAAAAGCAATATGGCCGCGAGCAGATTGCCCGCCTGATCGCTATCTGCATCTTTAAGCAGGTGCTACCTATTGCTGCGGTGCAGGCACTCTTTAACATTCAGCGTTTGAGCTACGATGCCCCGACGGCCTTTGATTATGTGGTCGATCAGCTCGAGGCATCGATTCGTTCGGCGTTTTCCGTCGAGCAGACGCCGGTTCCCGATACGGCGCATCAGGTAACGCGTGAGTCGCTGCTTGTGCGCAGCGCGGTTTCATCCTTTGTTTCGAAGGCTTACTTGATGAGCTATCTCAAGTTCAACGGGTTTAATAGCTAGCCGACGTATAAAACGGGCGGGACAAAGAGCCATCTGTCGCTTTGTCCCGCCCGTTTTTTTGCTTGGTTGGTCTTTATTTGCCCGAAGCTACGCCCATGCCGTAGCCGATGATCAGGCCGTGCATCTCGGCGTAATAGGAATCCAGGCCGTTACAGGGCATGATGATGGTTTTGGAGCCGGGCCAATGCTCGACTATGCGGTCAGTAAGCGCCTGGGCTCCAGCTTCGTTCTCAACGTGATCGATGACGACCTCGCCGCCGGCAAAACCCTCGGCTTCCATGGTATCGATGATCTTGTTGAGCATCTTCTTTTCGCCACGCGTGTGCCCGACGAGTTCGATTTTACCGGCCTCACTCGCTGTGCCCAAAATGCGGATATTGAGCTTGTTGGCAATGACGCCGGCTGCCTTAGGGATACGTCCAGCTTTGGCGAGGTTTTCGTAATTGCACAAACTGAAGAGGATTTTGCTGTTCTGCTCAAGGCTATCGAAGTATGCGCAAGCATCCTCGAATGAGACATTCGGATTGCTTGCAAGATAGCGGTCGAACAGCAAGAAAATGAGGTCCATTTTGCCGCCAGCTGCGCGTGAATTGACTAGATGAATCTGTCGGTCGGGCTCCTCGGCAAGAACCATATCGCGAGCCGTGGCTGCCGCGTTGTAGCTGCCCGACACGCCCTCAGAGATCGGCATGCAGATGGTCTTGTCTGCCAATTTGAAGAGCTCGGCCCACTCCCCTACGCTGGGACAAGCGCTCGAAGAAGCGTCCGTCTCCGCCTGAACAGCGCAGTTGAGCTCATGAACATCGAGCGAAAGGTCATCGACGAATTCACGCTCCCCCACTCGAATTTTGAGGGGCGCAAATGCAAAAGTGGTATGGGGTGCGGTCGGTTGCCAATCGCGGAGGTTGCAGCTTGAATCTGAGATAAGTGCCCAGCTCATAGAGGGTCCTTTCTAATTGCTCCCATACAATTATAGCCTTCTTGCTGACTAATTGGGCCGCTATCTAGTATTCAAAACTAGATAGCGGCTTGCACTAAAGACAAAAAATGGACCCCATGGCTCAAAGCCACGAGGTCCATATCCGTTTGCTTTATCTGAATACTTAGTAGCGAACGAAGATATAGTTGTTGTTCATGCCGGCGGCAACGGAGCTGATGATAACACCCGTGTTGTAGTCAGAAGCATGAATCATCTGACCACCACCGATGTAAATGCCGGTGTGGTACGAGTTGACGACAACGTCACCAGGCTGCGGATCGGACACACGCGTCCAGCCCATAAAGGTGCCCGTGGTGCCCAGGCGGCAATAGCGACCAGTGAGGCAGTAGCTAACAAAACCAGAGCAGTCGAAGCTGTTCGGGCCAATTCCGCCCCAGGAATAGGCGCAACCAAGCTTGCTGTATGCACGCGAGACAACGGAACCGCCATCGACGGACTGGCTCGGAGCAGAAGGCGTCGGAGCCGGAGCAGGCGTGGGGGGCTGCGGCGTCGGAGCAGGTGCCGGCGTAGGAGCCGGAGTGTTGCCGCCCTGGTTGTTGTTATTGCTGGTCTGGCCACCGTTGTTGGTGTTCTCGGTCGTACCTGCAGTTTCGTTGCTCACCGTAGCCTTCTCGGCGGTACTGGCGTTGATGCCGGCCTGCAGCGCGGCGTTGGCCTCGGCCTCTGCGGCAAGCTCGGCTTGCAGCTGCGAATCCAGGGAGTTTACGACGTTCTGGGCTTCAGCCTGCTGGGCGTTAAGCTCGTCGACCTTCTTTTGCGTGGCTGCGACGTTCTTTTCCTGCTCGGACTGCTTATCGGTGAGCTGCTGCTTAAGCTCCTTGACCTCTTGAATGGTCTGAGCTTGCTTATCGGAGACTTTGCCGTAGTAGAACAGACGGTTGAGCATATCGCTCAGGTCGTCAACGCCCGTTAGAACCTGAAGCAGGCTCAGACCGCCGGTCTTGTACTCGCCGGCGACATAGGTCGAGAGCTTGGCCTGACCGTCAGCAATCTCCTGCTGCTTTTGCGTGATCTCGCCAGCAGTCTGATCGAGCGCCTGCGTCTGCGTGGCGAGCTCATCGTAAATCTGCTGGGTTTGGGTACCGATCTGCTCGAGCTTCGTACGAGCAGCGGCAAGGTCGGATGCGGTATCGGCGTAGGCAGGAGCCGCGAGGCCCAAGCCTAAAACACAAGCGAGGGTTGCCGTAGCAGCGCAGCGTGCCATGTTTTTGTGCGTGTTTGCTGTGCGCATGTAGCTTCCTTTCCAGTAACTAAGGGTAACGGCTAGTCCACCGTCACCAGGCTAAAGAGCTCAACATCGTCGTCAGTCGACGTGAGCTTCTCGCGCGGGTTGAGAAACGCAAGCTCAAGGATACACCCGTAGCCCACAAGCTTTGCGCCCATATCTCGCACCAGTTTACCTGTTGCTTCGACGGTTCCGCCCGTCGCGACCAAGTCGTCCAGAATCAACACGGTATCTTTAGAGCTGATAGCGTCGGCATGGATCTCAATTGAATCGGTGCCGTACTCGAGCTCGTAGCTCTGGCTTACGGTCTCGCGCGGCAGCTTGCCCGGTTTACGTGCGGGAACAAAGCCGGCGCCCAGAGCGACGGCCACGGGAACGCCCACCATAAAGCCGCGAGCCTCGGGACCTACGACCTTGGTGATTCCCATGCCGGCAAAGTGCTCGGCGAGGGCATCGGTCATGGCTTTGAGCGCCTCGGGATTGCCGAAGAGCGGCGTGATGTCTTTAAAGATGACTCCGGGCTCGGGATAGTCGGGGATGTCGACGATTTGAGATTCGAAGTCGTACATTGCATGACCTTTCAATGGGTTGCCGGATAAGCGGCAGCTGTTACTTGCCCGCGGTGACGGTGCCGGATTGCGAAGGGGCGACGACCTTGAGCGGCTTTACGAGAGAATCCTCGTGTGAAGCCGGCGCGACTGTCTCTTCGTTTTTGGCCTTGGTGGACTCGGAGCGAGTGATTTCCTCATCGAGTGCATCGATGTCGGCGTCTTCGACCACGGCGTTGAGCGACTCAAAAACGCGGTTCTTGAGCAGCGCGGTGTGCACGCCCTCCGTCAGGTCGTGAAGCTTCTTAAACGCACGCTCGAGCTTGGCGTCGCGCTCGTCATCGGAGGTGTCCATGCCGAGCATGCTCACGAGCACCTGCTCAAACATCGAGGACTCGCGGTTGGCGGAAGACACGTACTGACGCAGGTTGCGCGGCTCGATATGGAAGCGTGACAGCTCGGAGCAGTAACGGATGATCGGAAAATCGCGACCATCGACGAGCTCACGATTCTGCGGACTCTTGATGATGCGAATGAGGTCGTTCTCGGCGAGCGAGCGGATAAACGAAATCTCGACGCCCAGCATATCGGGAATGGTCTCGATGGGATGCAGCTTTTGCTTAGTCTCCTTGGGCTCCGTCTTGAGTGGAACATCGGACAGCAAGCCCACCTCGTAGGCGAGCGTTGACAGGTCCGTGGCGTTTTCCAAGCGCTGCTTAATCACGTTGAGCGGCATGTAGCGAGTCTTCTGCAAGTGCAGAATGACCTCCAGGCGATCAACGTCCTCCTTGGAGTACTGACGGTATCCCTTAGGCGTACGATGAGGGGTAATGAGCCCCTCATCCTCTAGAAATCTTATTTTTGAGTTCGAAAGATCGGGGTATGCGCCTCGAAGTAGGTTGACGACTTGGCCGATACTCAGATAGTTGCGTTCGGCCATGCCCTACTCACCGGTTTCGATGCGCTCCGGCGTGCTCTCGTGGTAGATGAGCGTAAACGTACCGATCTGAACGGAAGAACCGTCGTGCAGCGGGGCTGCATTGACGATGGCACCGTCGACCCAGGTGCCATTGAGCGAGCCCAAGTCCTCGATGCGAGCGCCGAGGCCCTCGCGAATAATGCGCGCGTGGCTGCGCGAAACGGTCATGTCATTAAGGAAGATGCCGTTCGCGGGATCGCGGCCGATGGTGGTCACGTCGTCCTCGAGCTCAAAGGCGGCACCAGTCTGCGGACCCTTGACGATGGACAGGACGGGGGCGGTGATGCGCACGTTGGCCATGAGGTCGGGAACGGTGACGTCGCTTGAAGGCACGCGGAATACGCAGGTAGCGTCAGCAGTCTTATCATTCTGAGGCATATTGTTAACCATGTTGTCCATGACAACCCCTAACTTATCGCGGACGTGCCGCAAATAATGAACCGTACGTAATCATACCCCAACGAATCAGTCTTCGATTTCAGGGTTCAGAAAGTCGATGTCCTCGTCCTCGGGATGCGCGAGAGCCTGTTTAATGGCCACTCCGCCCTTAATGGAGTAGATGACAGCCGTGAGCATGGAGAAGATCACGCCGCCGTACACAAAGAAGATGCCGAGGGGCACCGAGCTTCCGTTGAGGCCCGGGAAGGCCGTAAGGGTTGAAGATAAAAGGTGCAGGCCGTCAATAACGGGGAAACCGAGCAGCATGAGTGAGAAGCCGGTCATGAGCAGCGCCGTGGCAATCTTTCCGGGAAAGACCACATCGATGGGGCGACGGTGATAATGACGCACGATAAGCGTGCCGATGCCCAGATAGATGTCGCGGCCAATAATGAGTACGCAGACCCAGATGGGCAGCTCTCCGCGGACCACCAGTCCAAGTACGCCGGTGAACAGCAGCGCACGGTCGCAAATGGGATCCATGACCTTGCCGAGCCACGAGACCGTCTTAGTCATGCGGGCGATCTGACCGTCCATCCAGTCGGTGGAGGCGGCAACGGCGTAGATAGCGATGGCGATGACGCGGTTGTTATCCGTCACAAACAGGTACAGAAATACCAGGGTGAGGATCAGGCGCGTAAAGGTGATGAAATTGGAGATCGTAAAGATCTTATTCGACGGGTAATCGGAAGTGCCGATAAGCTCCTTTTTGATCTTCTTTTTGATGCCCACAGGACTCCCCCGCTGGTTAACGACAAAACTTTCGATACTATACCCGTTCCGGCGATGTCTATCCAGCGCAGCCATAGAGAGTCCAGACATGTGGAGGGCGCCTCTGGGCTGCGCTGGATTCTGCATTTGTGTACATCAGCCTCCAAAAGCGACATTTTTCGGCATCTTTGGTGGCTGGTGTACACGTTTTGATTCGGTGATTACATCGATCGGGAAAGTTGTTGCTTTAAGCAAATGCGTACGGGTCGAGAAGGGCTGGCACCAAAAGAGCCCAACGGCCGTTACGGCTTCGTTAGAAACGCGCCCCATCATGGATGGTGAACCCGAAAGGTAAGGCGCGCGGGCACGGCGACTCGGCCCGCGCGCCCGGAAGAGAAAGGATAAGCCCATGGATTACATGCTCGAGACGCGCGGGCTCACCAAGCGCTTCGGCCGCGGCGACCAGGCGCAGGACGCCGTGGCCGACGTGAGCCTTCATATCCGCGAGGGCGAGGTGTACGGGCTGCTCGGCCCCAACGGCGCCGGCAAGTCGACAACGCTCAAGATGATCTGCGGGATGCTGCGGCCGACGGCCGGGGAGATCCTCTTTGCCGGGCACGCCTGGCGCCGCGAGGACCTCTACGCAATCGGCAGCCTCATCGAGGAGGCGCCGCTCTACCCCAACCTCACCGCGCGCGAGAACCTGCGCGTGCGCACCACGCTGCTGGGCCTTCCCGAGAGCCGCATAGATGAGGTGCTCGCCGCCGTGGACCTCGCGGACACCGGGAAGAAGCGCGCCGGGCGCTTCTCGATGGGGATGCGGCAGCGCCTGGGGCTCGCGCTGGCGCTGATCGCCCGGCCACGCCTGCTCGTGCTCGACGAGCCCACCAACGGCCTCGACCCCATCGGCATCGAGGAGCTGCGCGACCAGATCCGCGGCTTCGCGGCGGCGGGCACGACGGTGATCGTCTCGAGCCACATCCTCTCCGAGGTGCAGCAGATGGCGGACACCATCGGCATCATCTGCGGGGGGCGCCTCGCCTACGAGGATGCGCTTCGGCCCGGGCAGGACCTCGAGGAACTCTTCATGAGCTTCTGCCGGGAGGGGCGACGAGCGCGCGGGGAGGTGGCGGCATGACGGGCGAGAAAGGCGGCCTGCTCGCGGGCCTGCGCGCCGAGGCCCTGAAGTCGCGCCACGCGGCACCGGTTCGCCTGGCCGTGCTCATGGCGCTGCCGATGCCGCTGCTCGGCGCGATGCCCTACCGGGGCGTGCAGATCTTCAGCGCGTGGAACTACTGGTACGCGCTCTTCCTGCCCGTGTCTCTCTCACTCGTGGTGGCGTGCGTCGCGCGGGCGGACGCTCGCACGCGGATGCGGGGGCTTCTGGGCCTGGGCTTCCCGCTCGGGCGCGCCTGGTGGGCCAAGGCGCTCTGGTGCCTCGCACTCTGCATGCTCTCGAACCTCGTGGTCTTCGGCATCTACCTCGCGGGATCGGCGTTCTCCTCGCAGGGCCTCACGGCCGCGGGCACGCTCACGATGCTCCTCTGCGCGCTCGCCAACACGGTGACCGCGGCGTGGATGATCCCCGCAGGGCTCTTCCTCACGGCGCGGCTCGGCATGCTCGCGGGCATCTTCTGCCCGCTCGCCGCGCAGCTCGTGGGTGGGTTCGCCTGGTCGCTGATGCCGCTGCCGCAGCTCTTTCCGCCGTCGGCGAGCATGGTCATCCCCACGAGCTTCATCCCCGTGCTGCCGAGCGGCGAGCCACTCGCGGCGGACATGGCGCTCGGCGGGGCGCTCGCGGCGGACGGCATGCTCACACTGGCGGGCCTTGCGGTCTGCGCGCTCGCGTTCGCCGCGCTCACGGCGGCGGGCGCGGCCTGGTTCGCGCGCTCCGAGGAGAGGTGATGGCCATGACACGACTCTCCGACCCGACGCCGCGCATGACTCTCCCGCGGGCCCTGCTCTCCGAGGCCCTGCGCCTGGCGCGCTCCCCGCTCACGGCGGTGCACCTCGTCTGCGGCCTGGCAGCCGGTCTTGCCTGCGGCGAGTACTTCTCCGTAACCCGATGGGACCCGGCGCTGGGCGCGGACGCCTACGCCCAGTTCCTCGGCGCCCTCATGCCGCTCATGTCCGCCATCGTCTGCGGACTCGCCGTGGACGAGGAGCGTGCTGCCGGGCGCCTCGCCAACCTCACGGCGGTCCCCTCGCGCGGGCGCGCCGTCGCGGCGAAGCTGCTCGCCCTTGCGGCGCTCGGCGCGGGCGCGCTG